>DASQAK010000179.1:0-3022 GCA_035635755.1 Candidatus Methylomirabilota bacterium
CATCTCGCTCCGGGTGGGCGAGGGCGAGGTGCTGACCATCCTCGGCCGCAACGGGGCGGGCAAGACGACGCTGGTCCGCTCCATCATCGGCTTCACGCCCCCGCGCCAGGGCCATGTCCGGTTCAAGGGCCGCGACATCACCGAGTGGCCGCCCTATCGGATGGTGGGGGCGGGGATGGCCTTGGTGCCCCAGGGCCGGCGCGTCTTTCCCTCGCTGACCGTGCAGGAGAACCTCGAGGTCGCCCGGGCCGGGCAGGGACAGTGGACGGTCGAGCGTGTCCACACACTCTTCCCGCGCCTCCGTGAGCGGGCGAGGAATCGCGCCAACAAGCTCTCGGGTGGCGAGCAGCAGATGCTCGCCATCGGCCGCGCGCTCATGACCAATCCCGAGCTGCTCCTCCTGGACGAGCCCACCGAGGGCCTCGCCCCCCTCCTCGTGCGCGAGGTGGGGCGGGTCATCGGCGAGCTCAAGCGCGAGGGGCTCTCCATCCTGCTCGTGGAGCAGAACCTGCCCCTGGCCCTCTCCGTGGCCGACCGCACGCACATCCTCAGCCGGGGGCAGATCGTGCACTCCTCGAGGCCCGAGGAGCTTCTCGCCAACGAAGAGGTCAAGTCGCGCTATCTTGGAGTGAGCTGAAAGCGAGGGCACGGGATGCGATTCGGCACCTTCTACTTCTTCCAGGCCGCGCCGGGGCAACGCCACGAGGACATCATCCGGGGCGAGCTCGAGCAGATCGTGTGGTCGGAGGAGCTGGGCTTCGACGAGATCTGGCTCACCGAGCACCACTTCATCAACTACGGGCTCTCCGTCGACCCTGCCACCCTGGCCGCCGCCGCCGCCTCGCGCACCCAGCGGATCCGCATCGGGCTCGCCGCGGCCATCCTGCCCTTTCATCACCCGGTTCGGCTCGCCGAGCAGATGGCCCTCGTCGACATCATCTCGAATGGGCGGCTGGACGTGGGGGTGGGGCGCGGCAATCGCCCCATGGAGTTCCGCGGCTACCGCGTGCCGCAGGAGGAGAGCCGCGACCGCTTCGACGAGGCCGTGGAGATCATGCGGCGCGCGTGGACGGAGGAGCGCTTCAGCTATGACGGGCGCTTCTTCAAGGTGCCCGAGATGTCGGTGATCCCCAAGCCGGTGCAGCGCCCCCATCCGCCTCTCTACCAGGTGTGCGTGAGCAAGGACGGCATCGAGAACACGGCCCTGCGCGGCTGGCCCATGCTCAACTCCGTCCTCTTCGGCCCCGTGGACCAGCTCATCGCCAGCCGGGACACGTATGTCGACACCTTGAAGAAGGCCGGCCGCGGCGCGGACGAGATCAAGAGCCTCCTCGCCCGCTGGGGCGTCTCGCGCCAGATCTACGTGGCGGAGACGGATGCCCGCGCGCTCGCCGAGGCCAAGGATGCCGAGCTCTGGTACCAGGAGTCCTTCCGCAAGTTCGTGGTGCCCGATCGTATCGAAGAGGCGCACCCCTCGCTCCAGCCGGCATTCCGGGCCATGGCCGAGCGCCTCTCGAAGATCACCTGGGAAGGCCTGGTGGCCGAGACGCTCGCCTTCGGCTCGCCCGACACGGTGGCGCAGCACATCGGGGTCATGCGCGATATGGGCGTGGGCCAGGTGATGTGCTGGATGAACTTCGGCGGCCTGGCCCAGGACAAGGTGCGCCGGTCCATGGAGCTCTTCGCCCGCGAGGTGATGCCACGCTTCCGGTGAGATCCCCGACGGCATGAGCGCCCTCGAGGGGCTGACGGGCGCTGTCCTCGTCGGTCTCGGTCTCCAATTGGCGTTCGAGCGGCGCTAGCGCAGCCCGCGAGGGAGCGCGCGTGTACTGCACCAGATGCGGCCGGCGCAATGACGACGCCTCTCGTTTTTGCGCGACCTGCGGAAACCATCTGGATATCCAGACGGCGACCCGTGAGCCCGCACCCCCCACCTCTGCCACGCCGGGTTCACCGCTGCCGGGATTGAAGCGGACGAGCGTGCTCCTCCTGATCTTTCTGAGCTTCATCACCGTGGTCATCTACTATCCCGTGTGGTTCTTGCGAAGGCGAAGCGCCTTGAACGGCCTGCGGTCCAGAGACAAGCTCAATACGGGCGTCTTCGTGGTCGCCATCGTGCTCTTCTCCGTCGGTCTCTTGCTGATGCTGATGGCGGGGGCGCTGGAGGGGTTCGGCGAAGGGCTCGGGCGGGGCGACCTCCTCGCCGTCTCCAAGGGCCTGGAGGGCTTCGCTCAGTTCTTGAATCTCGTGGCGGGCATTGCGCTCTTGATTCAGTCCTTCAGGGTCCGCCGCATGCTGACCGAGCACCTGGCCGCTCACACAGGACAGCCGGTATCCATCTCGGGGCTCGGCACCTTCTTTTTTCAGATCCTCTACCTGCAGTACAAGATCAACACGATCCTCGCCCGCGCCACGGGCGCCGGAGCTCCCACGGGCATCAAATCTCGGTGACGCAGGAGACGGGCGAGGCTCCGCGGGTCGGTCAGCGCCCTACAACCGAATCCAGCGCCGTGACCACCACCGCGAGGTCTTCTCCCCCATGGCCGGCGGCCTGGGCGGCCGCGTAGAGGCGCTCGGCGAGATCCGTGAAGGGCAGGGGCGCGCCCACGGCGGTCGCGGCCTCCTGCATGAGGTGGATGTCTTTCATGAACAGGTCGAGCTTCATCTGGGCGGGGAACTCGCCGCGGACGATCATGGGACCGCGCACCTTGAGCATGCTGGAGGCGGCGGCGCTGGCGTTGAGGACGTCGAGGGCGAGGGGGAGATCGAGGCCGGCCTTGCGCGCGAGGGTGAGGGCCTCGGCGGCCGCCGCGCTGTTCAGGGCCACGAGCAGATTGGCCACGAGCTTGAGCACCATGGCCTGACCCACCCGGCCCACGAGGACGGCGCGCGCGAGCACCGACTCGAGCACGGGCTGCCAGCGCTCGAAGAGCGCGCGATCCCCGCCCACGAAGAAGATGCCATCGCCCCGCTCGACCATGCTGCTCGTGCCGCTGACGGGACAGTCGAGGAATCCGAGACC
>DASQAK010000180.1:0-8031 GCA_035635755.1 Candidatus Methylomirabilota bacterium
CCAGCCTTCTCTGGCGCGAATCAAAGAGCGTGGGGAAGTGAAAGGAAGTATAGCACTCGGGCCAGCCACTCATCCCAGCAGCTCCACCGCCGCCCGCTGACGGGTCGGGCTCACGTGAGTGTAGATCTCGGTCGTCGCGAGCGATTCGTGGCCGAGGAGCGTCTGAATGACGCGCAGATCGGCCCGACGGTTGAGGAGCTCGGTCGCGAAGGTGTGGCGGAAGAGGTGTGGGTGCAGCGGGAGGCCGAGGCGCCGACCCGCGCGCGACACCGCCATGATGATGGGGCGCTTGCCGATGCGTCCGCGTCTGGAGATGAAGAGGGGATCGCGAGGCGCCAATCGGCCGCGCGTGGCCAAATAGCTCTCCAGCGCCGCGATCGCCACGGCGTGAAGCGGCACGACGCGATCCTTGTTGCCCTTTCCGCGCACGCGCAGGCTCCCTGACTCGCGAGCGTAGTCGCCCGCGCTGGCGGCCATCACCTCGCCTCGGCGGAGGCCGGCAAACGCCAGCAGGGCCAGGATGGCGCGGTCACGCGGGTGGGACTCCCCGGCCACGGCGGCCTGGACGTGCCGCCACTCGAGCACCCGCGGCAGATGGCGTTCACGCTTGGGCATCGCGAGGGCGCGCACGGGATTGCGCCGGAGATGCCCGCGCTCGACGAGCCAGCTCCCGAAGCGCCCGAGCTCGACCAGTCGTCGGCGCACGGTGTTCGTGCGCCAGCGCTGGAGCGCCATATGTCCCTGGTAGTCGCGGAGGCCCGCCGTCGTGAAGGCGGTCAGCCGATCCTGCCGGGCCCGACCGGGACGGCCATCGAGCAGATAGACGAGAAACTGTGCGAAGTCGCTGCGGTAGGCGACGATGGTCTGGGTGGCCAGACGCTTCTCAACTTCACAGTGGCGCAAGAACTCGCGGTGAAGGCTCGAGAGCGTCACGGGTGGGGCGCGGCCCCAGGCTGCGGCTACGGCAAGAGGTCGGCGACGGCGATGCTGGCGGTGGGCGCGGCGAGGGGCGCGACGCCTGCTTCAGCGTCACGCCTCCGCACTACGCGATACGCCCAGCCGAATGGTGCGGTGGCGTCCGCGGCGGGCTCGCGGTAGACCTCGAGGACTCGATCCACGAGGTTGACGATCCAGTAGTCAGGAACGCCCGCCCTCGCGTAGAGGCTGCCTTTGTGCTCGCGGTCGAGGGCAAGGCTCGAGTCGGCGACCTCGACCACGAGGGCGAGCCGCGACGGTTTCGGCTCCCTCCGGTCACGTGCGCGCCCGGCCGCCACGGACACATCGGGCTCGGGTTCCGATTCCTCGTCCAGCGCGACGGGGAGCTGGACGCGGACGCGCCATGCCGGGCCGAATGCGGCAAGGAGCGCCTCATTCACGAGCTCGACGGCCAACGTGTGCGGATCCCCGTGGGGCTCGCGGACGACGAGCTCACCTCCGAGCAATTCGAGTCGCTCATCGGGGCGGAACACGTGTTTCTCGATCAGTCGACCGTACTCGACCCGGGTCCAGCGACGGATCTGGACGGGCGTGTCGCTCATGGGCCTAGGCTAGTCCCGGCCTCGGGGGGCGTCAACGTCCGCGAGGAGATACAGGAGTTAGCGCGAGGGAATGGCGGCGCGGGCGAGGGCATCCGCGCGGTCATTTAAAGGATGGCCGCTGTGGCCGGCCACCTTGTGCCACGTGACGTCGTGCTGCTCGACCAGCTCCAGCAACGCCTCCCAGAGATCGCGGTTCTCGACGGGCTTCTTCTGGGCGTTGCGCCAGCCATTGGCGCGCCAGCGGAGATACCACTTGTCGCGGAAGCAGTTCACGACATACGCGCTGTCGCTGTGGATGGCCACGATGCGGCGCCCGCTGAGGGCACGCAGGCCCTCGATGGGCCCGGTCAGCTCCATGCGCTGGTTCGTGGTGTGGGATTCGCCGCCGGACAGCTCGATCTCGTTGCCGTCGTCGATGAGGATGGCGGCCCAGCCGCCGGGGCCGGGATTACCGCTGCAGGCGCCGTCGGTGTAGATCTGGACGGCGGAGTTACTCACGGCCCCTCATTCACTCAGCACTCGCCTCGCCGCTCTAGGCGAGCGCCTCGGCTCGAACTGCGACCCTCTCCCCGGAGGGGAGAGGGATTTGAGGGCTCAGGGCAGCCAGTAGAGGTAGCGGCCGCAGGATTCGCAGGGGAGCAGCGCGGTCTGCGCGCGCAGCTCCTGGAGGCGCTGGGGCGTTACGGTCATGCGGCAGCCGCCGCAGAGGTTGGGCTTGACGACCTGCACGATGGCGAGCCCGCCGCGCGCCCGGAGCAGCTTGTCGTAGTCGGCAAGCACGGGGGCGGGGAGCTGGCGGGTCAGCTCCTGGCGCTCGGAGCGGACGCCGGCCAGCTCGGCCTCGACGCCGCGCAGCTTTTCCTGGAGCGCGCCCTCTTCCTGCTTGCCCTGGGTCTCGCGGCCCTTCAGCCGCGTCTCGGCGTCCTTGATCTCGCCGGCCAGGCGCTCCTGGCTCTCCATGAGAACCAGGATGTCCTCCTCGATCTTGCCTTTCTCCTGCTTGATCTCCTCGATCTCGACGAGGACCGCGGAGTACTCCTTGTTGGTCTTGACCTCGTAGAGGCGGGCCTCGGTCTTGGAGCGCTTGCCCTGGGCGACTTCGAGGTCCTTCTCCTTGGCGCGCTGGTCTTTCCGGGTGATGTCGATGCGGGCCTTGGCGGCGTCGACTTCCTGCTTCACGGCATTGATGGCGGCGTGGATGGCCGCGATCTCTTTGGGGAGCCGGGCGGCCTCGGCTTCGAGGGTGGCGATGCGCGTGTCGACGCCTTGGAGGTCGATGAGGGTCTTGAGCTGAGCGTCCACTATCCACGCCTCATCTGAGACCGCCCCTCACCCTGCCCTCTCCCCGGAGGGGAGAGGGATAAAAGGGGGAGACCCGCCGAGCGACCAACGAACTTGCGGCTGAATTGGTGGGCCCACTTGGACTCGAACCAAGACCGAACCGGTTATGAGCCGGGGGCTCTGCCAATTGAGCTATGGGCCCGAGGCGCACGATCATATCAGGCCGTTCACGACTCCAGAAAGCTCCGCAGCTTCTTGGAGCGTGAGGGATGGCGGAGCTTGCGGAGCGCCTTGGCCTCGATCTGCCGGATGCGCTCGCGGGTGACGGCGAAGTCCTGGCCCACTTCCTCCAGCGTGTGCTCGCACCCGTCGGAGAGCCCGAAGCGGAGTCGGAGCACCTTTTCTTCACGTGGCGTGAGCGAGTTCAAAACCCGGTTGGTCTGCTCGCGCAGGGACAGCCCGATCATGCTCTCCACGGGCGAGCCCACCTGCTTGTCCTCGATGAAGTCGCCCAGGTGGCTGTCCTCCTCCTCGCCGATGGGCGTCTCGAGGGAGATGGGTTCCTGGGCGATCTTGAGGACCTTGCGCACCTTGTCCACGGGCACGTCCATCTTGATCGCGATCTCCTCCGGCGTGGGCTCGCGCCCCAATTCTTGGACCAGCTGGCGAGAGGTCCGGATGAGCTTGTTGATGGTCTCGATCATGTGGACGGGGATGCGGATGGTGCGGGCCTGGTCGGCGATGGCGCGGGTGATAGCCTGACGGATCCACCACGTCGCGTACGTGGAGAACTTGTAGCCGCGACGGTACTCGAACTTGTCCACGGCCTTCATGAGGCCGATGTTGCCTTCCTGGATCAGGTCCAGGAACTGGAGCCCGCGGTTCGTGTACTTCTTGGCGATGGAGATGACGAGCCGCAGGTTGGCTTCGACCATCTCCTTCTTGGCGCGGGCGGCCTTGGCCTCGCCCGAGCGGATGTCCTTCACGATGCGCTTGAGGTCGTCGGCCCGCGTCTGGGCCAGCTCCTCCGCGCGACGGATCTTCTGCTGGGCGACCCAGACCAGCCGGTCCTTGATCGAGGGGTACTTGCCCGCGGCCTTCTGGTACAGGTCCCGATCGCCGTCCTCGCGGTCCTCGCTCAGCGAGTCGAGGAAGGCATCGACCTCGGCGGGGGCCGGGCGCTTGCCGTCGGACCACAGGGTGATCTCGCGCTCGGCGATCTGGATCTTGCTCACGAGCTTCTTGAGGTCTTGGCCCCACTGATCGAGGAGGGAAGGCTGGAGGCTGAGGGTGCGGAGGGTGTGCAGCGCCTTGGCTTGTCGCAGGTGGGCGGCCGCCTCGTGCTTCTTCCACGGCGGGTCGCCCTTGCGCTTGTGCCGTCCCCCCGCGCGGGCTCGCATCTTGCGCGCCTGGTCGAGGCATTTCTCGCGCTCGCGCAGGAGCCGGTCGACCGTTCCAAGCTCGCGCATCACCGAGCGCCGGAGGTCGGCCTCCTTCTCCTCGGTGAACTCCTCTTCGGGATAGTCCACCAGGTCCTTGATGGGGACGAGGTCCTTGCGGAGGTCGTCGCGGACGATGCGGATCTTCTCGACGGCCAGGGTGGTCGAGAGGATGGCGCGGGTCGCCTCGTCCTTGCCCTCCTCGATGCGCTTGGCCAGCGTGATCTCGCCCTCGCGCGTGAGGAGGGAGACGCGCCCCATCTCGCGCAGGTAGAGCCGGACGGGATCTTCCGTGCGCCCCACCGGGCCCGGCGTCAGGTCGATGCGGCGGGGCTCGACGGGCTCGTCGTCGTCGGGCTCGGGATCGGCGGCCTGGCCCGCGGGCTCGCTGGGGAGCCGGTGCGCCTTGGCCGAGTCCACCACCTCGATGTCCATGGAGCCGAAGAGCATCATGATGTCGTCGAGCTGATCGAGGGAGACGATGTCCGACGGCAGGGCGTCGTTGACCTCGTCGTAGGTCAGGTAGCCCTTCTCCTTGCCCTTGGCGATCAGCTTGTCCAGCTCTTGCAGTTTTGGCTCGTCCGCCATGCTCGTCGGCTCTCCTGATGGGGTGCTAGTTCATCGCTCGGTGACCATGCCCCGAACGGCGCGGGCCTGGTCTTGCAGCTTCCGCAGCTCGCTCTCGAGGCTGGCGATCACCGGATCGCCCGCGGCCTGGGCCTGGGTGATGGCCAGGCTCAGCTCCCGGATCTGCTTTTTCCGACGCCGGATATCGTACCGCTTCTGCCACTCAGTCACCTGATTATGTAGATCGGCCTCTGACGCCTGCTCCATGAGGAGGGCGGCCAACAAACCGCGCTCGGCCTCCCCCGGAAGCTCGGCCATCAGGGCCTCGGGGGCGACCCCGGCCGGGGCCTGGCGAAGGGCGCCCAAGAGCGCCCGAAGCCCCGGATGGGCCAGATCCTCCTCATCAAGATACGGCAGAAGTGTCGCACGCGCCTCCTCCATATGCAGGAGGAGGAGCATGAGGTCGCGCTCGGGCAGGGTCGGCGGCGGCCAGGCCTTGGCCCCTCCCGACGAGGTCGCCTGGGTGTCGGCGGGGCGATCGAGCCGCCCTCTCCCACGTGCTCCCTGGAGCTGCTGGGCCTCGATCCAGAGCTGGGTGGCGTCCACGCCGAGCCGCCGAGCCGCCTCCCGGGCGAGGGCGGTTGCCTCCTCCGCGTTGGGGACCTTGGAGAGGAGGAGGGCCACGCGGGCGTGGGCGGCGGAGCGCCCGCGCGCCGTGCCCAGGTCTTCCTCGCCCAACGTCCGCTCGAGGACGAAGTCAAGGATGCTCCGCGCCGCCTCCAGCCGTGCCTGGAATCCGAGCGCCCCCTCGGCGCGCAGCAGGCTATCGGGGTCATGGCCCTCGGGCAGCACCGCGACCTTGATCGGGAAATACTCCGCTTTCTCGAAGGAGCCCGTGCGGGAGACCGACCAGCCGAGGTTGCGGATGTCCATGACGTCCGAGAGCATCTCCTCGAGGCGGCTCGTGGCCTTGATGCCCGCGGCATCGGCGTCGAAGACGCTGACGACCTCCTCGGCGTAGCGGCGGAGGAGAGAGAGCTGGGCGGCCGTGAAGGCGGTGCCGAGGGCGGCCACCGTCTC
This sequence comes from Candidatus Methylomirabilota bacterium, assembly GCA_035635755.1. Lineage (GTDB taxonomy): Bacteria > Methylomirabilota > Methylomirabilia > Rokubacteriales > CSP1-6 > AR37. The sequence continues at coordinate 5,906 of DASQAK010000180.1, forward strand.
CGTGAAGCCGTGCTGATGCGCCATGAGACAGTCGAGATAGCCCTCGACGACCACCGCGCGGTTCTTCTGCTTCATCCCCTCGCGCGCCACGTCGAGGGCGTAGAGCATCTGGCCCTTGACGTACAGCGGCGTCTCCGGAGAGTTCAGATACTTCGGCTCCTCTGATCCCAGACCCCGCCCACCGAAGGCCACGACCCGCCCCTGCTGGTCCCTGATGGGAAAGAGCACACGGCCGCGGAAGCGGTCATAGAAGCCGGGGGCGTTCTCGCGGCGGACGGCGAGGCCCGCCGACACGAGCAGCTCCTCACCCACGCCCTGCCTTCCCATGTGGCCAAGGAGCGCGTTCCAGCCTTCGGGCGCCCAGCCGAGGCCGAAGCGGCGCGCGACCTCGAGATCGACGCCGCGGCGCTCGAGGTAGCCGCGCGCCTTGGCGCCGTCCGCGGCCCAGAGCGCGTCGATGTAGAACTGGGCGGCCAGCGACATGGCGCGACGGAGCGACTCGAGCTTGCCCTCGACCTCGGGACTGCGCTCCTTGGGCAGCTCGACACCGGAGCGCTCGGCCAGGATGCGCACGGCTTCGGGGAAAGCCAGGCGGTCCTGGCGCATGAGGAAGCTGAAGGCGTCGCCCCCGACGCCGCAGCCGAAGCAGTGGAAGATGCCACGCTTGGGATTGACGGTGAAGGACGGAGTCTTCTCGGTGTGGAAGGGGCAGAGGCCCTTCCAGTGCTCGCCGGCCTTCTTCAGGTTCACGAAGCGGCCGACGAGCTCGACGATGTCCACCCGCGAGCGGATCTCGTCGAGGATGGGCGTGGAGAAGCCGCCCGCCATCAGCTCTGTCCCAGCATGGCCACGGTGGCGCCGGCGCCGCCTTCGTGGCCCTCGCCCGCGCGATGGCTCGTCACGAGCGGGTGGGAGACGAGCAGCTCTTCCACGGCGCGGCGGAGGGCGCCCGTGCCCTTGCCGTGGATGATGCGCACCTGGGCGAGGCCGGCCAGGAAGGCATCGTCGAGATATTTCTCGAGCAGGTCGCGGGCCTCGTCGGTGGTGCGCCCGATGAGGTGGATCTCCGGCGGGATGGTTCTCGCCCCCGCCCCCTCGGCTTTGGCCCCCTCACCCTGCCCTCTCCCCCGTCGGGGGAGAGGGTTAGAAGCCGAGGCTCCCTCCCTCTTCATTCCTCTCCCCTCGGGGAAAGAAGCTGGGGTTCCCTTCCGTTGCATCCCTCTCCCCTCGGGGAAAGAAGCGGAGGCTCCCTTCCTTTGAATCCCTCTCCTCTCAGGGGAGAGGGCAGGGTGAGGGGTGGTGCCTCCAAGCTCGCTACGTCCCACGACCCGGAGGGCCTGGGCCGGCACCTTGATCGTCACCGCGCCCGCCTGCACCGTCGCCGTGCCTCCATCGACATCCAGCACGTCTCCCTTGAGCCCCAGATGCGGCACTTCCACTCGATCCCCGGCCGTCGCGGGCCGCGTCCCCGGAGGCTCCGGCTCCGCCGCCCTCTCCAGCCCCCGCGCCGTCTCGACCAGCCGCTTGCGGCTCTGCTCGAGCCCCTCGCGCGTCCGGCTCTCTTTCTTGAGCTTGTCCCACTCGGCATTGACGGCGCGCCGGACCTCGCTCAGCATACGCTGCGCTTCGCTCTTGCTCCGCGCGGCCAGCTCCGCCGCCTGCTTGCGAACCGCCTCGAGCTGGCTCTCCGCCCGCGCGAGAAGGGTCGCGCTCTCGACCTCGCGCCGCTCGAGCTGGGCCTCGCGCGCCGCCTCCTCGCGATCCCGCTCCTCCAGGCGCTGCAGGAGCGCCTCGAGCTGGCGGCGCTGGGTCGAACGGTGACCCTCGGCCCGCGCGATCAGCTCGGATGGCAACCCGAGCCGCGCCCCGATCTGGAGCGCATAGCTCTGGCCGGGCCTATCGTAAACGAGTCGGAACGTCGGCGCGAGCCGCTCGGCGTCGAACTCCACGGAGGCGTTGCGCGCCTTGGGATGGCTCGAGGCAAAACCCTTCAACGGATCGAGGTGCGTGGAGGCGACGCAGAGCGCCCCGCGCTCGGCGAGGGCCTCCAGCACCGCCTGGGCGAGGGCCGCGCCCTCGTCGGGATCGGTGCCGGCGCCGAGCTCGTCGAGCAGGACCAGAGAGCG
>DASQAK010000181.1:0-12962 GCA_035635755.1 Candidatus Methylomirabilota bacterium
TCGACCTCGAGATCCGACAGCACGGTCTGGCAGCTCGGGCACCAGTTGACGATGTAGTCGTCCTGGTAGATGAGGCCTTCCTCGAAGAGACGGACGAAGGTCTCGCGCACGGCGCGGGACAGCCCGGGATCCATGGTGAAGCGCTCGCGCGACCAGTCGCAGGAGGCGCCCAGGCGCTTGAGCTGGCGGATGATGGTCCCGCCGGATTCCTCCTTCCACTTCCAGGCGCGCTCCAGGAAAGCCTCGCGCCCGATGTCGTGCCGGGTCTTGCCCTCGGCGGCGAGCTGCCGCTCCAGGATCACGTGCACGGCGATGGAAGCGTGGTCGGTGCCGGGAACCCACAGCGCGTTGTAGCCGTCCATGCGCTTGTAGCGGATGAGGATGTCCTGCAGCGTGTTGTTGAGGGCGTGCCCCCAGTGCAGCGAGCCGGTGACGTTGGGAGGCGGGATGACGATACAGTAGGGGGGCCTGGGCGAGGCGGGATCGGCGCCGAACAATCCGCGCTCCTCCCATTCGCGGTACCAGCGTGACTCGACGATGCTCGGGTCGTAGCGGTCCGCGATCTCAGCCATGATGGCCTATCGTAGCACGGGGGCGGCGTCGCTCAGCCGCCAGCCGGACGCGGCGCGGCCCCACCAGAGCGTCCACGGCACGCGTCGTCCGTTTTCCCCGGGGGCGCTCGCCGCGACCAGCGCCACCCTGGGCATATCGGGGTTGTGGACGTCGCAGGCGGTCTCGGGGCCGAGACCCGCGGGCAATTTCTTGCGGACGCCCGCCGCGGGCACGAGCCCGGCCAGCTCTCGCGCGTCTCGCTTCTCCTGCGCGGCGAAGAAGCGCGTCACCGCCGCCTGCAGCTCCCGGTGCCAGCCGTTGAAGAGCTGGCGGCTCACCAGCGTGAGGCTGCCGGTGGCGGCCTCGACGCGATACGTGTCCTCCTGCTCGCTCTGCACGTCGCAGCCCGGCTTCCAGCCCGGATAGCGGAGCTCGTAGCGGATGAACACGGTCTCCCCCTTCACGGCGAGCTGGGAAGCCCACAGCCCGTCGGGATAGAGCGCCGCGCTCCGCCACGTCGCCGAGAGGGCGCGGCCACGGACACGCCACACGGTGAGGCGCAGGGGACGGCTCCCCCACCCCGTCGGCGCCTCCGACCACGCCGCGAGGAAGGCGGCCGTGTCGCGGGCGCGCGGCGACGGCCACGGAAAGACCTCGGGCACGCCGTCCTCGCGCCACGCTTCGATGAGGGCGGGCGCGCCGTCGCTCCGGCCATAGAGCCGGATGGAATTGCCCACGCCCTTGGCCGAGAGGAGGAAGCGTCCGACGAGAAAGCCCGCGCCCGCCGGAGTGATGCGGAGCGAGGCGCCGCCCCAGGCGTCGGCGAATGCCTCCAGGCGATCGCGGATGAACTCGAGCGACGCAAAGGGACCGCCGCTGCGCAGGTTCTCCAGCACCTCCGCATCGACCAGCGCCTCGATCTCGTCCTGGACCTCGGCGTCGAGCCGCCCGCCCGTCTCCTCGACGAGGGCGAGGCGGCGCGCGGCGAGCTCACGGAAGCGCTCCAGACGGTCCCGGGGCTCCGCCGCGCCCGCGGGGCCCGTCGAGAGGAGGCACGCAACGAGCGAGGCGACGAGGGCGAGAAGGGCCGGCGCGAGCATGCGCCTATCGTACAATGGGCGTGGTGTTGAAGACGCTCGACCGGTACCTGCTGAAAGAGCTCGGCTCCCCCTTCGTCCTCGGGGCCGGCGTGCTCACCTTCTTCCTCGTCATCGATCGCGTCTACGATCTGACCGATCTCGTCATCACCAAGAACGTCCCGTTCCACCTCGTCTTGGGTCTGCTTGCCTTCATGCTGCCCGCCTTCCTCGGCCTGACTCTGCCCATGGCCCTCCTCGTTGCCGTCCTCATCGTGTCGGGGCGCATGGCCGGCGACATGGAAGTGGCGGCCTTCAAGGCCTCCGGGGTGAGCCCCCTCCGGCTCTTCCGGCCCTTCGTGCTCGCCGCCTGCGTGGTCAGCGCCGTGGTGGCGTTCATCACGCTCATCGCGGCCCCGGCGGCGAGCGGGGCCTTCCAGAACCAGCTCTTCCAGATCCTCCAGACCAAGGCGACCACGGGGATCAAGGAGCGCACCTTCACCGCGTCGTTCAACCAGATGGTCATGTACGTGGAGGACATCAGCGCCTCCCAGGTCGCCCTCCGCGGGCTCCTCGTCTCCGACGAGCGCGATCCCAAGCTCTCGCGCGTCATCGTGGCCAAGGAAGGACGACTCTTCACGGACACGAAGAAGCGGCGCATGACCATGCGTTTCATCGACGGGGTGGTGAGCGAGACCGACGCCGCCGACGCGCGACGCTTCCGGCTCACCGCCTTCAGCCTCTACGACCTCAACCTACCCCTCGAGAATCCCCAGCGGGCGGCCCAGCGCATCGAGAAGCCCGAGAAGGAGATGACCCTCGACCAGCTGCGCGCCCTGGTGGCCGAGCTCGAGGCGCAGGGACAGATCGTGGCGCCCTTCCGCGTGGAGATCCAGAAGCGCTTCACGCTGCCCGTGGCCGCCCTCGTCTTCGTCATGGTCGGATTTCCCCTGGGAATCCGGACCCAGCGCGGCGGCCGCACCCTGGCCATGGGCTCGAGCCTGGCCATCGTGGTCGGCTACTACGTCGTCCACACCTTCCTCGAGGGAATGGCCCTCCGGCAGCGGCTACCCGTGACCCTGGCCATGTGGCTGCCCAATGCCATCTTCGGCGCCGCCGGTCTCGTCCTGCTCTACGGCGCCACCGCGGGTCTGCCCCTGTCCTTCGCGCGCCTGCTCGTCCGCCTTCGCGCCGCCCTGCCGCGGGTGGTGCGGACCCTCGTCCCCCGGCGCGCGCCCGTCGAGCGCGCGCGGCGAGAGCCCGCGGGCGTTCGCGGGCCGCGCGCCTCCACCTACCTCATCGATCGCTATCTCGTCCGCGAGTACCTGAACTTCATCGGCACCGGCCTGGCCGTGGGGGCCGTGCTCATCCTCGTGGTCGATCTCCTCCAGTACCTCGACCGCTTTCTCAGGGTGAAGCCGCCCTTTCTCTACATCGTCCAGCACCTGTTCTACCGTCTCCCCGGCTCGCTGTACGAGGGACTACCCATCATCGTGCTGATCTCGACCGTCTTCCTCTTCCTCTCCCTGACCCAAGCGCGCGAGCTCGATGCCATGAAGGCGGCGGGGATCAGCCTCTACCGCGCCAGCCTGCCCGTCCTCCTCGTTGCCCTCTCCATCAGCCTGATCTCCGCGGTGCTCCAGGAGACCGTGCTCCCCGTCATCAACAGCAAGGCGGACGACGTGGACCGGGTGAAGATCCGCGGTAACCAGCCCCGACACCTCCAGCGTCAGACCCAGATCTGGTACCGGTCGTCCGATACCCGCTTCATGCGCATGGAGCTACTCGACCCCATCGAGCGATCGCTCGACGGTCTCCTCGTGGTGGGCATCACCCCGGATTTTCGTCTGGCCGATCGGCTGGACGCCCGCAAGGCGCGCTGGACGAGCGACGGATGGATGCTCTCCGACGGCGTCTACCGCCACGTGGGACCAGGCAACCACGTCAGCGCCGACCCCTTCGCGGAGCGTCTCGCCACCATGCCCGAGCAGATCAACGACCTGATCCAGGTCCAGCAGGGGCCCGAGACCATGAGCTTCCGCGAGCTCCGGACCTACGTCACGCGGCTCGCGGAGACGGGACACAACGTGGGCAAGTACCTCGTCGACCTCTACCGCAAGCTCTCTTTCCCGCTCATCCACGTGATCATGGCCCTCGTGGCCATCCCCTTCGCGCTGAGCTCGCCCCGCACCGGAGGGCGCGCAATGGGGGTCGGCGTGGCCATTCTCATCTCCGTCGGCTACTGGGTCATCCACTCCATCGCCATCGCCTTCGCGAAGGCGGAGCTCCTCCCGCCCCTCCTGGGCGCGTGGACCGCCAACATCGTCTTCGCGGGAGTGGGCGCCGCGTTGTTTCTCCGCGCGCGCACCTAGCCGGGTCCCAGAAAACTCGCAGGCGGCTCAAAAAGGTCCAGATGCGAGGCGGCGCCCGAAGGCCGCACGCGAGGCGTAGTCTCTCTACGTTGAGCGTGCGGTCGAGGGCGCCAACGAAGCAGGTGGGCCTTTTTCAGCCGCCTGCTAGCGGGTCTCGCGGAGCTGGCGGAGTAGTCCTTCGAGCTCCTTTTGCGCCTGGCCATAGGCCGACCAGTCGCCCCGCTTGATCGCCTCCTGTCCGCGCTGCCACGTTTCCCAGGCCTTCTGGACGAGTCCGGCGAGCGCGCCTGACACGACGGGAGCGGGCCGGCCGTCCGGAGTCTTCGCCGCGGGCGCGTCGTCGCCCCGCACCCGTCCGCCGAAGATGCGCTGGAGGGACTGCTCGAGCGTCGGCTCCATGGCGATCTGGTTGCCGAAGGCGACGATGACGCGCCGGAGCTCGGGGAGCGCTCCCTGTTCGGCCGAAAGATAGAGAGGCTGGACGTAGATCAGCGACTCCTCGATGGGGATGGCGAGGAGCGAGCCGCGGAGGACGCGTGACCCCTGCTGGTTCCAGAGCGAGATCTGCTGCGAGATGACGGGATCCTGGTTGATCCGCGCGTCGACCTGGCGCGGGCCGTAGACGAGCTTCTGCTTGGGGAAGATGTAGACCACGAGCCCGCCATAGCTGGGCGCGTCCATGCGGGCGGCCATGATGGCGATCATGTTGTCGCGGCGCGCCGGGTTGAAGCCCGAAAGCAGGACGAACTCCTCCCGCTTCTCTCCGGGCAGCCGCATGATGGTGAAGTAGGGCTCGATCTCCCGGTCGCGCCCGTCCTGCTGCAAGCGTGGGATGTTCCAGAGATCCTCCTTGTTGTAGAAGACCTGCGGGTCCTGCATGTGGTAGGTGCCGTAGAGCTTCGCCTGGATGCGGAAAAGGTCTTCGGGGTACCGGATGTGAGCGCGAAGGTTCTCGGGCATCTGCTCGAGGGGCTTGAAGAGCCCGGGGAAGGCCCGGGCGAAGGTGCGGATCAGCGGATCCTTGGGATCGGCGATGTAAAAGGCCATGGTGCCGTCGAAGGCGTCGACGGTTGCCTTGACGGAATTGCGAATGTAGTTGATGGGGCCTTCGGGCTGGGCGAAGGGGTAGCGGTCGGTGACGGTGTAACCGTCCACCATCCAGACGAGGCGCCCGTCGTCGGTGATGACGAGGTACGGGTCGTGATCGAAGCGGAGGAAGGAGGCGACCTGACGGACGCGGTCGCCTACCCTGCGATAGAACATGACCCGGCTCTCCGCGGAGATGTCGTCGGAGAGGAGGATCTTGATCTCGCCGAAGCGGACGGCGAAGGCGAGCTTGCGGAGCGCTCCACCGATGGGCACCCCGCCCCGGCCTTCGTACCTCGTGTAGACGTTCTGATCGCCGGCCGGATAGTTCAGCTCCTGAGACTTGGTGCGGACGATGGCGTACTCGTTGCTGAGCTCCCCGTAGTAGATCTCCGGCCGCGTGATCTTGGGCATCCCGCCCTTGACCGCGGGAGGGATGTCCTGCACGAAGAGGTCGGGCAGCCCTTCGGGGGTGATGCGGTTGACGGGCCCGGCCACCAGCCCGAAGCCGTGGGTGAAGGTCAGGTGCTCGTTGATCCACACGCGGCTCGGCAGGTGCGCGTAAGACATCTCCCGCGCGGAGAGCATGATCTGCCGGAGCTCGCCGTTGAGCGTGTAGCGGTCCACGTCCACGTCGGCGAACTTGTAGTACGTCCGGATCTCCTGAAGCTGGGCGAAGCTCGTGAGGAGCGGCCGGTGGTCCCACAGCCGGATGTTCTTGATGGTGAGGCTGTTGCGATCGAGGGCGACCGCGGTCAGCCGGTCCTCGGCGGGAAAATCCTGCTCCTTGATTCCGTCGAGGCCGTAGGCCTGCCGGGTCATCCGGATGTTGTGCTTGATGTACGGCCGCTCGGCCTCCAGCTCGTTCGGGGTGACCTGGAGACGCTGGAGGAGGGCTGGATAGACGCCGAGCCCGCCCACCCATACCACGGCCAGCACCACCAGGCCCGCCACCAGGAAGCCCCAGCCGCCACGGCCGATCTGGAGCACGCAGGCCGCCGCGCACAGGAGCGAGATCGCGGCGAGCGCCCCCAGAGCCGGAAGGGACGCGTGGACGTCGGTGTAGGAGGCGCCGAAGACCACGCCGCGCGGCGAGTAGAGAAGCTCGTAGCGGTCGAGCCAGAACCCGATGGCCCGGAGGACCAGGGCGAAGGCGGCCAGGCCCAGGAGGTGATTGCGGGCGCCCGCCGCCATGCGGGGGCCCTGGGCCGTCAGCACCAGGCTGCGCAGGAGCACATAGGTGGCGATGCTCAGGACGAGGGTTCCCATCACGAGGGTCAGGGTCCCGCCATAGATGAAGCGCCAGAGAGGCAGCTCGAAGACGAAGAAGGCGAGGTCGCGCCCGAAGAGGGGATCCGCCACGCCGAAGGGCGTGGCATTGAGATAGCGCAGGAGCATGTCCCACGAGGCGCTGGCCCGGATGCCGGAGAGGAGCGCGATGACGGCGACGGCGGGAACCAGCACGCGCCGGATCAGGGGCTCGAGAACGGCTCGCCCCGGCAGTCCGAGCTGATCGTCGAGCTCCCACAGCACGTCGGGCGCCGCCGTGCGCGCGGCCATCCAGAGATTGGCGTAGAGGAAGATGAAGACGATGCCGCCCGCCCCCAGCACCAGCCAGCCCCGGAGGGTCAGCACGGTGGTGAAGACCTGGGTGTAGCCCACTTCTCCGTACCAGAGCCAGTCGGTGTAGAGAGGGACGGCCTGGCCGACGCCGGCGAGGATGATGAAGGCCAGGAGCAGCCACAAGCCCAGTCGCGGCGGACGCTGTCCTATCGCCAAGGAGGAGGTCCTCCGGCGCCCGGGCGGGTCGTCCCGAGAGCCACGCTGTCGAAAGGGGCCGGCGCTACGTGCCGTGCGTCCAGGAGGACAGGTACTCCTCCTGGGCGGGCGTCAGCACGTCGATCTGCACGTCCATGGACGCCAGCTTCAGCCGGGCGATCTCGAGATCGATGTCCCGGGGCACCACATAGACCTTCTTCTCCAGGCTCCGCCCGTGCTTGACCATGTACTCGGCGGAAAGGGCCTGGTTGGCGAAGCTCATGTCCATGACGGTGGCCGGATGCCCCTCCGCCGCCGCCAGATTGATGAGCCGGCCCTCGCCGAGGACGTACACGCGCTTGCCGCCGCGGAGGCTGAACTCCTCCACGAACGGGCGCATCGAGCGTCGGGATTGCGCGAGCTTACCGAGAGCCTCGAGGTCGATCTCGACGTTGAAGTGCCCGGAGTTGGCCACGATGGCGCCGTCCTTCATCTTCACGAAATGCTCCTGCCGGATCACCGCCATGTTGCCGGTGACGGTGACGAAGACGTCACCCACCTCGGCGGCGCGGGCCATGGGCATGACCGGGTAGCCGTCCATCACCGCCTCGAGGGCGCGCATGGGCGCCGTCTCCGTGACAACCACGTGCGCGCCCATCCCGTGGGCCCGCGAGGCAACGCCCCGTCCACACATGCCGTACCCCGCCACCACCACGATCTTGCCCGCGAGCAATACATTGGTCGCGCGCAAAATGCCGTCGATGGTGGACTGGCCGGTGCCGTAGCGATTGTCGAAGAGGTGCTTGGTGTCGGCGTCGTTGACGGCAATGACGGGGAAGGCCAGCACCCCCTCCTTCTCCATGGCCCGCAGCCGGATCACTCCGGTGGTCGTCTCTTCGGTGCCCCCGATCACGCTCTTGGCCAGGTCCTTGTTGACGTTGCTCTCGCCGTGCAGCTGAGAGATGAGGTCGGCCCCGTCGTCCATGGTCACCTGCGGCCCCATCTTGAGGACGGCTTCGAGGTGACTGTAGTACCGCTTGTTGTCCTCGCCCTTCTGGGCGAAGACCGGGATGCCGTACTCCTTGACGAGGGCAGCCGCGGTGTCGTCCTGGGTGGACAGCGGGTTGGAAGCGCACAGGGCGACCTGGGCCCCTCCGGCCTTCAGCGTCATCATCAGGACCGCCGTCTCGGTCGTCACGTGCAGGCACGCGCCGAGACGTATCCCCTTCAGGGGCTGCTCCTTGGTGAAGCGCTCCCGCACCTGGCGCAGCACGGGCATGGATTGCTCGGCCCACTCGATCTTCAGCTTCCCCGCCGCGGCGAGGGAGAGATCCTTCACGTCGTGCTCGGTCATGCGTCTTCCTTTCGTCCAATCGATCGTGGCGAAGCCGAACCCCGGTCAAGCCACGGCCCCGCGCCGGCACGCCGGACGCGGGGCCGCCTGATCGCGTCTCGCCGCGGGGCTCAGACGCCCGCGTCGTCCCGCAGGTCCTTGACCCGGTTGGTTAGCTCCCAGGTGAACTCCGGCTCGGTGCGCCCGAAGTGGCCGAAGGCCGCCGTCTTGTGATAGATGGGCCGCCGGAGGTCGAGGTACTTGATGATGCCGATGGGCGTGAAGTCGAAGTGACGCCGGACCATCTGCTCGAGTTTGGCGTTGGGCACCTTGCCCGTGCCGAAGGTCTCGACCATGACGGACACGGGCTCGGCGACGCCGATGGCATAGGCGACCTGCACCTGCGCGCGCTCGGCCAGCCCGGCCGCCACGATGTTCTTGGCCACGTGGCGCGCCATGTAGCACGCCGACCGGTCCACCTTGGTCGGATCCTTCCCGGAGAAGGCGCCGCCCCCGTGCGGGCAGGAGCCGCCGTAGGTGTCCACGATGATCTTGCGCCCGGTCAGGCCCGTGTCGCCCATGGGTCCGCCCGTGACGAAGCGCCCGGTCGGGTTGATATGGTACGTCACCCTCTTGGGGTCGATCAGATGCTTGGGGATGGTGGGCAGGACGACGTGCTCGATGATGTCCTTCCTGATCGTCTCCAGGCTCGCGTCGGGGCCATGCTGGGTGGAGATGACCACCGTCTCCACGCTCACCGGCTTGCCGTCGGCGTAGCGGACCGAGACCTGGCTCTTGCCGTCCGGGCGGAGGTAGTCGAGGGCCCCGCTGCGACGCACCTGGGAGAGGCGCTGCACCAGCTTGTGCGACAGCATGATGGGCAGCGGCATCAGCTCTTCCGTCTCCGTGCAGGCATAGCCGAACATCAGCCCCTGGTCGCCCGCGCCCAGCTTGTCCACGCCCATGGCGATGTCGCCCGACTGCTCGTCGATGGCGGTGATGACGCCGCAGGTCTCGTAGTCGAAGCCGAACTTGGCCCGGGTGTAGCCGACGCCCTTGATGGTCTCTCGCGCGATCTTCGGGATGTCCACGTAGCAGGACGTCGTGATCTCGCCCGCCACCACCACGAGACCGGTCGTCAACAGGGTCTCGCACGCCACGCGCCCGGTGGGATCCTGCCTGAGGATCGCGTCGAGCACGGCGTCCGAGATCTGGTCTGCGATCTTGTCGGGATGCCCCTCCGTCACCGACTCCGAGGTGAACAGGTACTCCTCACGCGCCATCGTCTTCCTCCCCTCCGTTTAGTCACTACCCACTACCAAGATGACGTCCGGATTCGGACGTACTCACGCGAGGTTAGCATGGCCTCCGGCAACGCTCAAGCGAAATGGGTACTGGGCCAATTTTCTTCGCCATACTTACTCAGCTCTCGCCTCGCGGCCGGGCCGCTCAGCTCGAACTGCCACGTTCTCGGTCGCCCGCGACGCTCAACGTACATACAGGTACGCTAGGCAAAGCGGGCTCCCTCGGGCGTGGCTGTTCGAGCTGAGGGCGCAGCCCGAGGCGAGAGCTGAGTTGGTCTGGCTCGCAACTTGACCCAGTACCGGCTGCGGGTATTTCGCGGGGACTTCTCTATGGCCGACGGCCGGCGCCCCGAGGGAGCACGCGGGGGACGAGGGAGACAGATCCCTCCCACACGCCGCCGGGCGCGAGCGTCAGGGGCCAGGTCAGGAGGAGCGCCGAGCCCTGGTAGATGCGCTCGAAGCCGCTCTCCGACAGCGACACCGTCTCGATGGGCGCCCAGCCGATGTGGGCGCCCGCGGACCACGCGAGCCCGATCTCGCCACCGATCCACTCGTCCACGAGGGCGAGCGCCCCCGCGCCGCCGAGGGCGCCGCGCGAGCCCAGCGACGGTTTCCCCTCCACGCGGTAATACCGTCCCTCCGCCTCGCCCGCGGTGAGCGTGAGGTTGAGCTGCACGGCCCAGCACCCTTCGAGCGGGTCTTCACCATGCCAGTGGAGACGGTAGTCCGCGCGCACCTCGGCCCGCTCCGAGCTGATGGAGACACGCTTCTCCACGCGAAGGGGCCAGCCGTCGGGCGCGTCGAGATGAAGCGAGACCTCGAGCCCCGCGGCCGAGGCGGACGCGCGGGCGTGGAAGGGCCGTTCTCCCAGGGCGATCCGCGCCCCCGCCCACGGGTTGAGCGGATCGGGAGGATCGCCGGGGGGAAAGAATCCATCGAGGAGCGAGGCGCGGCGCCACGGATCGTAGTCGAGGAGCTTCTGGAGGCCGTCCTCCTTCACCGTGGGCGCCGAGTGGATGGTCTTGGTCCCCGTGATGTCCGCCACCCCGAGCCTGTTCTTGACGAGACCGTGGTAGGCCTCCGGCCGCCGCGTGAAGACGCCGGCAACATCCAGATCGAGGAGACGGAAGGCGAGCTCGCTCACCGTCCCCCCCGCCTCGGGACGGAGAGTGACCGTAAGCTCTCGGGTGCGCGCGCGGATCTCCTCCCGCCCGTCGCCGTTGATGTCCTCCCGCGTCCACTCGACGGCCGATCGCGGGCCCGCCTCGTCCACGATGCGCTCGGCGGCCACGAGCGCGCTCTTCACGGCGCGGCGGAGATGCGGCAGGTAGCAGCCGCCGAAGACACCGTGCCAGTAGGCGTCGTTGGCCTGCCCGCGCCAGAGATCCTCTCGCGCGGCCTGAAGGCGCGGGTCGTCCGGGCGGGCCCGGAGCGCCTCGTGCAGACGGCGCGAGAGGGCAAGCATGGTCGCATACGCATCGCCCATCTCCGGATACTTCACGAGAAAGTTGCGCCAGAAGCCGCCGCGAAGGAGCCGCGTCAGTCGAGCGCCATCAGGCAAGTCTTCGAGCCGGCGACGCGTCTCCTCGAGCTCCTGGGCGGCGGCCGCGGGCAGCGCCCACTCGCCCATTTCCGTGTAGGAGGCCGTGGGCAGGTAGATGGCGCCCGCGGGCGGCGCCGCGTCGAGGTAGGCGGCAAACGTCGACATCCGGAGCCATGGGGCGGCCACGAGGGCCTCGAAGAATCTCGGGAGCCACCGCTCTTCATACGCGAGACGGTGCGTGCCCGGCCACACGCCGAACTTCTCCCCGTCGTCGAAGAGGGTCAGCGCCCCCGCCTCACGCCGCGACTCGAGATAGCCGAGGGCCTCCTCGGGGGCGGCGAAGGGCACGAGGTAGCGGAGGCGCTGGCTGATGGGAAAAACGGCGAGCCGGTCGCCCTGCTCCTCGGTCAGGTAGTAGCCGCCCAGGGACTCGGGCTCGAGCCCGGCGAGGACGAAGTGGGCGTCGTCGAGAAGGACGAACTCCACGCCGGCGCGGCGGAGGATGCGGGGCAGCTGAGGCTCCCACACGCGCTCGGCCAGCCACATGCCCCGCGGGCGGACGCCGAAATTGGCGCGGAGGAACTCGGTCAGGGCCTGGATCTGCCCGACCTTGTCCTCGTCGGGCAGCATGGAAAGAATGGGCTCGTAGAAGCCGCCCGTGAGGATCTCGACGCGGCCTGAGGATACGAGGCGGCCCAGCAGGTCGAAGGTCGCGGGCGCCCGCTCCCGCAGGAAGGCGAGAAGGCCGCCGGAGCAGTGCACGGCCACCACCATCCCCTCGACCGCGCCGGCGGCTTCGAGAAAGGGATGATACGCCTGGGCCGCCGCCTCGAGCACGACGGAGTCGAAGTTGCCGACGGGCTGATGGTTGTGAACGCCGAAGAGGAAGCGGAGCCCTTCACTCACGATCGATGTCCCGGTGCCGGGCCACGGGGGCGGCGCCCGTGGCCTCGAGCGCCCGGCGCAGCGACTCGACGAGCGTGACGGAGCGATGGCGGCCTCCCGTGCAGCCGATGGCCACCGTGAGGTAGGCCTTGCCTTCGCGCTGATACAGCGGGACGAGGAAGCGGAGGAGATCCTCCAGCTTGGCGAGGAGCTGGCGCGCCTCCTCGAAAGACAGCACGTACTGCGCCACGGGCTCGTCGCGCCCGTCCAGCGGCTTGAGGGCGGCCACGAAGTGCGGGTTGGGCAAGAAGCGCACGTCGAAGACGAGGTCGGCGTCGTAGGGCGCGCCGTGCTTGAAGCCGAAGGACATGAGCGACACCGTCAGCCCGTCGCGCGCGCCGTGGGGGCCGTAGGCCTCCACGAGCCGGTCCTTGAGCTGGTGCACGGAGAGCCCGGTGGTGTCGAGGATGCGATCGGCGACCCCGCGCAGGTGGGCGAGCGCCCTGCGCTCGGCGCGGATGCCCTCGAGCACGCTCCCCTCGCCGGCCAGGGGGTGGCGGCGGCGCGTCTCCTGGTAGCGTCGCACCAGCGTCTCCTCCCCCGCTTCGAGGAAGAGCACCTCGGGCTTGTGGCCCTGGGCGCGCAGCTTGTCGAGCGTCTCCATGAGGTGGGCGAGGTATTCGCCCTCGCGGATGTCCACCCCCAGCGCGATCATCCGGATATCGCGGCTGGAGTGCTCGCAGAGCTCCGCGAAGGTGGGGATGAGAGTGGTGGGGAGGTTGTCCACGCAGAAATATCCCAGGTCCTCGAGGCACTTGATGGCGTAGCTCCGACCCGCCCCCGACATGCCCGTGATGATGACGAAGCGAGGCGCGGGGACGGACGCGGCCGACTGCTCGGCGGGCATGCTCTCCTCAGCGCTTCTTGGGCTGGAGCCGCCGCTGGTGCGACGGGAGAATGCCGAGCTCCTCCCGGTACTTGGCCACCGTGCGTCGCGCGATGGTGAGACCCTGCCCGCGTAGGACCTGGGCGATCTCCTGGTCCGACAGCGGC
>DASQAK010000182.1:0-55576 GCA_035635755.1 Candidatus Methylomirabilota bacterium
GCCGCGGGCGCGACGGCGGTCTACGAGAGCCATCTCATCCAGCGCCATTTCCAGGACATCCACGTCATCAGCCAGCACATCCAGTCACGCCTCGCCAACTACGAGCTGGTCGGCCGCCACTGGCTCGGTCTCGCCGTGGACGAGACCCGCCTCTAGCGCCATCGTCCTCCTTCATGAATCCCTCTCCCCCATCGGGGGAGAGGGGAGGGTGAGGGGGCGACCACCACGAGTCAAGCGGGCCCCTCACCCTGGCCCTTTCCCCAGAGGGGAGAGGGATGAACAAAGAAGGCGCTCAGGAAGGTGGTCATCTTTCACGCAGAAAGCTAACAGTGCTTGACGCTCCGGCAACGTCAGTGGTGTGATCAGCCGACTATGACTACGCCGTCCGGCCCGAGCTATGCGCGTGACGATGTGCTCGCCGCGGTGAAGGCGCTGGCGCCCCGGCTGCGCGCCGCCTCGGACGAGGTGGAGAGCGAGCGCTCGCTGACCGAGCCGCTCGTGCAGACCATGGCCGATGCCGGGCTCTATCGCCTCCTGCTGCCCCGCTCGCTCGGCGGGGGCGAGATGGATCCACTCGCGTACTTCGACGTGATCGAAGCCCTGGCGCAGGCGGACAGCGCGGCGGCCTGGAGCGTGCTCATCTCCACCAGCACCATGGCGATCACCGCGCGCGGTCTTCCCGACGAGATTCTCGCCACGATGTTCGTCTCGCCGCGGCAGACGATCATGGCGGGCTCGGGGCCGCCGAAGGGCCGCGCCCTGCCCGTGCCCGGCGGCTACCGGCTGACCGGGCGCTGGACGCAAGGGAGCAACATACTCCTCGCGGGCTGGATCCACGTCGGCTGCCATCTCTACGACGGGGACGAGCCGCGGCGTGGACCCGACGGGCGGCCCGTGTACCTGCGCTGCGTGCTGCCCGCCTCGGATGCCAAGGCGGTGGACACCTGGCGCACCACCGGCATGCGCGGGACGGGGAGCCACGACTTCACGATCACGGAAGTCTTCATCCCGGAGGAGCGGGTCCACGGCGCCTCCGAGGAGTCGCTCCGCCCGCAGCCGCTCTACCAGTTCGTGGGCTGGACCCACGTCGCCCACGCCGCTCTCGGCCTCGGCATCGGACGCGTGGCCATCGACGAGTTCATCGCGCTGGCCGGCGGAAAAGAGGCGACCTGGCTTCCCGCCGAGGGTCGGCTCGCCTCGCGCACGACCATCCAGGCAAAGGTCGCCCGGGCGGAGGCCCTCGTCGGCTCGGGCCGCGCGTATGTGCGCGAGGCGACGCGTGATCTGTGGGAGACGGTGTGCCGCGGCGAGCGGCCGTCACCCGGGCAGCGCGCGATCTATCGTCTGGCCATCGCGCAGGCCATGACCAATGCCTCGGAAGCCGTGGATCTCATGTACAGCGCGGGCGGGGCCAGCGCGATCTACGCGACGAGCCGGCTCGATCGCTGCCTGCGCGATGCCCACACGGCGGCCGCTCACGTGTGGGTGGCGCCGGATACCTACGAGCTGGCCGGGCGCCTGCTCCTCGGGCTGGATCCGGGATCCACGACGATCTGAGCGCTGGAGATAGGCACAGGGTCAGATCCAGACATCGTTCTCGGCCGTCCGCTCGCCACCCTCGTGCCCCGTATTGAGCACCCCGCGCGGCTCGATGAGCAGGAGCTTGACCTCGTTTTCCGCGTAGGGCTTGTGCTCGACGCCCTTGGGAACGACGAACATCTCGCCTGTCGCAACGTGGACGGCGCCGTCGCGGAAATCGATCCGCAGATCGCCTTCGAGGACGATGAACGTCTCATCGGTATCCTTGTGGTCATGCCAGATGAAATCGCCCTGCAGCTTCACGATCTTGAATTGATAGTCGTTCATTTCCGCGATGACCTTCGGCGTCCACTGCTCGTCGAATAGCCCGAGCTTCTGCCTGAAGTTGATCGATTTATAGGTCACGTGACCCTCTCAGAGTTCCCTCATGAGCCGACCGAAGCCGGAAATGGCCCCGCGGACGCCGGCCATCCGCAAGGCCTGCCACAGACACGCCTGGTTGCTGCTGATCACCGGCTTGCCGAGATCGCGCTCGAGCATCTCGAGCACCGCCACCGTGGGCAGCCCGGTGCCGCTCAGCAGGACGGCCTCGGCATCGCGCGCGTCGGCCTGACGCGCGAGCAGATACGCGCGCTCCTCGCTCTCGGCGTAGATGTCCTTGACGTCGGTGAGCCGGTGATAGCCGGCGATCTCGAAGCCCGCGCCATCCCAGTAGGCCTTGCCCTGCGCGCTGATCGCCTCCGGGTACGGCGTGCCGAGGGCGAGCCGCTTGATCCCGAAGTGCTGGAGGGCGGCCAGCACCGCGTGCGCGGCTAGGAGGGCGGGGGCGCCGCTCAGCGCGGCGATGCGATCGGCGAGCGGCTGGTCATTGCCGAAGCCAAGCGCATAGCTCGACGCGGTGTGGGCGAGGACGACCACGGCGGGGCGGACCTCGCCGAGGGCGCGGGCCGGCCCCTTCAATCCCTCGCGGTAGGCGCGCGTGCGCTCCTCCATGCCGGCCGCGCCTCCCGCGGGGCCGAGCGACGGCGGCGCCTCCATTCGCGCGAAGTGCACGCTGACCCCGGTGGGCGCCATGCCGCAGAGCTCGGGCTCCACCGTGGGATTGCCGGGCGGGAGGAGCACACCGATGCGCGCGCGCCAGCCGAACATGGGTGGCCTCTCTTTCCCTAGCGAAGCTTCAAGTCCTCGGCGGGTCCCACGTACGGGTAGCCCTGGATCAATCCCGCGGCGGCCTCCTCCACACGCGGGCCCACTCCCCAGATGAAGCCTTGCTGGAAGAGCGGCGCCACGAGCACACGATCGGAGACGATGCGCTGGATCTGGTGGAGATGGGCCTCGCGCTGCTTGCGATCCAGCTCCTTGGCCTGCCGCTGGAAGAGGTCGTCGATCTCCAGCAGCGACCCGTACGCGTAGATGCCGCCTTTGGTGAAGAAGGGCTCGAGGCGCGCGGCGGCGTTGCCCGCCGCGCCCGTCGCGCCGATGAGAAGCCCCTTGATCTTCTTCTCGCGCCACGAGGAGAGGAAGGTGGCGCGCTCCATGGTTCGCACCCTGGTGCGGATGCCGATGCCCTGGAGGAATCCACCCACCTCCTCGGCCAGCGAGGTGTAGGGGGGAAGCGGTGTCAGGTCGCCGGCGTCGAAGCCGTTCGGATACCCGGCTTCGGCGAGGAGCTGCTTGGCGCGGCGAGGATCGAGCGGGGGCGGCTCGATGGGCAAGGCGAACTCGAAGGTCGAGGGGACGAAGGCGCCCGTCAGCTTCCCCATGCCAAGCATCTCGGCCTGGTTGAGGGCAGGCCGGTCGATGGCGAGACTGGCGGCCAGACGCACGCGGCGGTCGTGCCAGGGAGACTTCGGGTCCCACTGGTCGAGGAAGTCCAGCCAGTAGACGCCGTAGACGAGGGGCGCGACCACCTTCATGCCGGGCGCGCGGCGGAGCTGTTCGGCCGTCGGCCCGGTGAAGAGATACGCGATGTCCACCTCGCCCGTCCTCACGGAGGCCGCACGGGTCGACTCGTCGGGAATGCTGCGCATGATCAGCCGCTTGACCGACGGCGCCTTGCGCCAGTACTCGGGGAAGGCCTCGAGGACCAGCTCGATGCCCGGGTTGAAGGAGACGAACTTGTAGGGCCCCGCGCCCACGGGCGATTTCTTGAACCCGTCCTCGCCGACCTTCTCGACGTACTTCTTCGGCACGATCCAGCCCGCGCCGGTGGCCGAGGTGCCGTAGAAGGACATGAAGTCCGGCCACGCCTCCTTGAGGACGAAGCGGACGCGGTTCGGCGCGACCACCTGCACCTCCTTGATCTTCTCCCTCAGGAGCCCGGCGCCGCTGCCCTTGTACCGCTCGTACGAGAACTTCACGTCCTCCGCGGTGACGGGGTCACCGTTGTGGAACTTGGCGCCCTTGCGGAGGACGAATTCATAGGTGATCCCGTCTTTGGACACCGTCCACGACTCGGCCAGGCTCGGGGTGTTGATCCCGCCCGGCATGGGCTTGACCAGTCCGTCGTGCAGCGCGTAGAGGACCATGAACGGGGTGATGAGGGCCTCGGTCTCCGCGGGATCGAGCCAGCGCGAGACCAGGGTTACGTGCACTCCGATGGCCATGGTGCCGTCCGGCCGAGCGGCGAGGGCCGGCGATGGGCCGGCCCCGGCGATCCCACAGACGAGGCCAAAGATCAGGACGGCAGCAATGCGCCAGGACGAAGGACGGATCATGACACCTCCCAAGGAGTATTCTCAATGCGCTTTGGCACTGGGGCAAGTTGCGAGCCAGGTCAACTCAGCCCTCGCCTCGGGCTGCGCCCTCCGCTCGAACGGCCACGCGCGAGTGGGCCGGCAGCCCGAGGCGTACGTGGCCGTTCGAGCTGAGGGGCGGAGCCCCGAGGCGAGGGCTGAGTTGAACGTACGTTGAGGGCTGCCGGCCCGCTCGCAACGAAGTATGGCGAAGCAAATTGGCCCAGTGCCCGGGACTTGCATTTGCGGGAGCTAACGCGGTAAGAAAGCTCGCGCACGTGGCATTGGTCACATCACCCAGTTCAAAAAAGGTCGGGGGGAGGAGGAGAGCATGCATCGGAGACTGGCTCTGGCATGGGTGATCGTGCTCTCCCTCCTGCTCGCCGGCGGCCTTGCCGACCCCGCGGCCGCGCAGACAAAGCCAGAAGGGGAGATGCGCTGGGCATTGTACGTCACCTTGGCTCCCGCCTGGTTCGATCCTGCCGAGGTGGTGGGCGTCCTCACTCCGTTCTGGGTCCTGTATGCCATGCACGACGCTCTTGTCAAGCCGATGCCGGGCAATCACCTGACCCCGAGCCTCGCGGAGTCCTGGACGGTCAGCGCGGACCAGCGCGTCTACGACTTCAAGCTCCGGGAGGGGCTGAAGTTCCACAACGGCGACCCTTTCACCGCCGAGGATGTGAAGTTCAGCTTCCATCGCGCCAAGGGAGCCAAGATCCTCCAGGACAAGGTCAAGGAGGTCGAGATCGCCGGCCCCTATCGAGTGCGCTTCCACCTGCACGAGCCCTTCCCGGACTTCATGACCTACTACGGGACGTTTGCCACGGGGGCGGGCTGGATCGTGCCGAAGAAGTATGTCGAGCAGGTGGGCCTCGATGGCTTCAAGAAGAACCCGGTCGGGCTCGGGCCGTACAAGTTCGTGAGCAGCACGCCCGGCATCGAGCTCGTCATGGAGGCTTACGAGGGCTACTGGCGCAAGATGCCGTCGGTCAAGCGGCTCGTCTACAAGAGCGTGCCCGAGTCGACCACGCGGTTGGCGATGTTGAAGAGGGGAGAAGTCGATCTCGCGTATCTGCTGGACGCGCCGCAGGCGATGGAGGTGAAGCGCGATCCCACCCTCAAGCTGGTGTTCTCGGGTGGTATCGGGACGTACTATCTCGATTTCTTCGATCAGTGGGATCCGAAGTCGCCCTGGCACGACCGTCGTGTGCGCCTCGCCGCCAGCCTGGCCATGGATCGCAAGTCCCTCAGCGAGGCAGAGACCCTCGGCGCCTCCCGGCCCACGGGCAACGTGATTCCGCGCAAGTTCGAGTTCGCCCTGCCCATCGAGCCGCCCCTCTATGATCCGGCCAAGGCCAAGCAATTGCTGGCCGAGGCGGGCTATCCCAATGGCTTCGACGCCGACGAGCTCTATCCCTGGCCCCCGTACTTCTCGATGGGGGAGTCGGTCGGACAGTATCTCGGGGCGGTGGGGATCAAAGTGCGCCTGCGCACGATGGAGCGCGCGGCGTTCTACGCGGCGCTGCAGACGAAGAAGCTGAAGGGACTGTGCGTCTGCATCAATGCCGTCTACGGTAACGCCGCTTCGCGGCTGGCCGAGACCGTGCCCTCGAGCGGGGCCTTTGCCTATGGCGGCTACCCCGACATCGATGCGCTCTACCAGCAGCAGAGCCGGGAGACGGACCGGCGCAAGCGCGAGGCCCAGCTTCACCAGATCCAGCGGCAGCTCAACGAGCGCGTGCGCTTCGCGCCCATCATGGAGTACATCTGGCCGAGCGCGGTGGGCCCGCGCGTGGCCGACCCCGCCCTCATGCTCATCGACCCCTATCCCTGGTCGGCGCCGCTCGAAGAGGTGCGCCTGAAGAAGAACTGACGTGGCAATCGCCGGGAGGCCCGCGTGAAGTTCGGGATCGACTATTTCCCCGACGCTCATCCGGATCAAGTGTCGGCGCGGCAGTACTTCGAGGACGTGCTGGACCTCGCCGGGTACGCCGACGAGCTCGGCTATGACAGCGTGAAGATCGTCGAGCACTACTTCACGTCGTACGGCGGCTATAGTCCCGATCCCTGCCTGTTCCTGGCCGCGTGCAGCCAGCGCGCGCCGCGCATGCGCATGGTCACGGGGGCGGTCCTGCCCGTCTTCAACCACCCTCTCAAGCTGGCCGGGCAGCTGACCATGCTCGACGCCATCAGCGGGGGCCGCCTGGACGTCGGCGTCGCGCGCGCCTTTCTCCCCTACGAGTTCGACGCCTTCGGCATCTCCATGGAGGAGAGTCGCGCGCGATTCGAGGAGGGGATCGAGGCGCTGATCCGGCTGTGGACGGAGGAGAACGTCACCTTCGAGGGCAAGTTCCACCGATTCAAGAACGTGACCTCGCTGCCGCGGCCGACGCAGCGGCCGCACCCGCCCATCTGGATCGCGGCGGTGGTGAGCCCTGAGTCCTTCGTGTGGGCGGGCGAGCGCGGCTACAACATGATGGTGGTGCCGTATCTCGGGGAGCACCACGAGCTGGCCGAAAAGCTCGAGCTCTATCGCCAGGCGTACCGCGACCACGGGCACGAGGATCGGCGCGGGCCCGGGGAGGTGATGATGGTCCTCCACCTCTACGTGGCGCCCACGCGGGCGGAAGCGAGGGAGGAGTGCCGCGCCTACATGGAGCAGTACCTCCGGAACTTCCGCGCCTCCGCGAAGTCGTGGACGGGCCGACAGTCGGGCCAGTACAAGCCCTACTCGGCGCTCGAGCAGATGCTCAACGACATCACGTACGCGCGCGTGCTCGACGAGGGGCGGGCCATCATCGGCGATCCCGACGATGTGGCGGAGCAGCTCTCCTATGTCCGTGACACCTTCGGCGAGGTCTATCCGAGCTTCCAGATCAACTTCGGCATGATGGAGAAAGCAAAGGCGCGCCGGAGCATCGAGCTGTTCGCCCGCCACGTGATGCCCCGCTTTCGGTGAGCTGAGAAGAAGAGGCCTTGCCGACCGAGACCGCTCCGACGTAGACTCGGCCAGTCTGAGGCAGACCCCCGGAGATCAGCGTCGATCGCCACGACCCTCGACTGATGGACGAGAACCACCCTGGGAGGAGCTCGATATGGCGAGTGAGACGGAGCACGGTGAGCACGAAGGACGCCGCGATTTCCTGAAGGGCGCGCTGGCCGCGGGCGGCGCCGCCGCATCCTGGGCCACCGCCGGCCTGTCCTCGGTCACCCCGGCCCAGGCCCAGCCCGGCATGGTGCCGGGGAGCAAGAATCACTACTATGTCCCCGCCAACGACAAGACCGTGCACTGGGGCTACTTCAGCAAGCTGCTGAAGCCCCAGGTCGAGGTCAACTCGGGCGACTTCGTGACGATCGAGGCGCTCACCCACCACGCCAACGACGATGCCGAGCGCATGGTCAAGGGCGATCCGGGCGCGGAGAGCGTCTTCTTCTGGGACAAGCAGCGCAAGGGTGTGGATCGCCGTGGCGCCGGGCCCATGAACCCCACGCTCTTCGGGCGCGGGGCGGGCGAGGGCCTGGGCGTGCACATCTGCACGGGCCCCGTGGCCGTCCGCGGCGCCATGCCCGGCGACATCCTCGAGGTGCGCATCATCGACGTGCGCCCACGCCCCTGCGCCAATCCCCAGTACAAGGGCAAGAGCTTCGGCAGCAATGCCGCCGCCTGGTGGGGCTTTCACTACAAGGACATGGTGACGGAGCCCAAGCCGCGCGAAGTCATCACGATCTACGAGGTGGATGCGAGCGGCGAGCGGAACTGGGCCCGCGGGCTCTACAACTTCCGCTGGACGCCGCAGACGGATCCCTTCGGCGTGGTGCACAAGACCATCGACTATCCCGGCGTGCCCGTGGACCATCGCACGGTCCAGGAGACCCACGGCATCCTGAAGGATGTCCGCATTCCCATCCGTCCCCACTTCGGCGTGCTGGGGCTGGCGCCCGCCGAGGCGGACATGGTCGATTCCATTCCCCCGAGCTACGTCGGCGGCAACATCGACAACTGGCGGATCGGCAAGGGCGCCACCATGTACTACCCGGTCGCCGTCCCCGGCGCGCTCCTGTCCGCGGGCGACTCGCATGCCAGCCAGGGCGACTCCGAGCTCTGCGGCACGGCCATCGAGTGCTCGCTCACCGGCACCTTCCAGCTCATCCTGCGCAAGCGCGATTCGCTGGCGGGGAGCGCGCTGGCCGGGCTCAACTATCCGTTGCTCGAGACCCAGGACGAGTGGGTCCTGCACGGCTTCAGCTTCGCCAACTACCTGGCCGAGCTGGGCGCCGACGCGCAGAGCAAGATCTACGAGAAGTCCTCGGTGGATCTGGCCATGCGCGACGCGTTCCGGAAGATGCGCCACTTCCTCATGACCACCAAGGGCCTGAGCGAAGACGAGGCGACGTCGCTCATGTCCATCGCGGTCGACTTCGGCATCACGCAGGTCGTCGACGGCAACTGGGGCGTCCACGCCGTCATTAGAAAAAGCATCTTCGCGGGCGGGTAGCATCCTCAGGGGGCAAGCCTCAGCGCGGTAGCAGCTGCGCCAGCTGATCGAGGAGCGAGGCTTGGCCGCGGTTGATGCAGAGCCTGGCTTCTTCGAGTTCGAACCAGGCGGCGCGATCGACTTCGGGAAATTCCTGGTGGCGGCCGGAGCGGGGCGGCCACTCCAGCGAGAAGGTATTGCTCCGGAGGGCACGAGGGTCGAAGTCGCCCTCGACGGCCCAGGCGTGGACGATCTTGCCGCCCGGCTGCCTGACGGGTGACAGGGGCGTGAAGGGGCCGAGAAGCTCCAGGCCGGTCTCTTCGTGGACCTCGCGCTGCGCGGCGGCGAGCGGATCCTCGCCTGGGGCAAACTCGCCCTTGGGGATGGACCAGGCGCCGAGATCCTTCTTCTGCCAGAAGGGGCCGCCGGGGTGGACCAGCAAAACTTCCCGTCGCCCGGCCGGGCGTCGATAGAGGAGTATTCCCGCGCTCTGCTTGCCCCCCGTGCCCGCCCCGCCCCTCTTCGATGATCGCGGGCCCGGCAAAGCCTGGCGTCCGTGCCTATCGGGACTTGGGCGCGGCGGGGGGCGGAGGCGCGCCCGGAGACTCTTCAGTATCGCTCGCCTTGCGAAGGTCGAAGAGGCGAGGCAGGGATCGGCTCTCCCCTTCGAGGTACTGCACGCGGGCGATCCGCTGCATTCGCGCCACCATCTCCTGGATGCGCGAGACGGCGGCCAGCGATTGCTCGATCCACTTACGCTCGGTGGAGTCCTCGGGCAGCCGCGGGGCCAGCATCTCGAGACGGCCCTTGACCACGAGGAGCGGGTTGTTGATCTCGTGGGCCGTGGTGGTGGCCAGGGTCGTGATCGTCCGCAGCTCCTCCGCTTCCCGCTGCGCGGCTTCCGCCTTCTTCCGATCGGTGATGTCGCGTACCACGCCGAGGGAGCCCAGGACCTGGCCGTTCGGGTCCTGCAGGAGCGAGATGGAGGCGCTCGTCTCCACCCAGCGGCCGTCCTTGGCGCGAAAGCCCAGCTCGCGATTGCGAATCTTGCCTTCGGCGCGAAGCCGCGTCATGACGGCCTGGGCTTCGTCGATCCCCCCGCGGTAGTAGTCGGCCACGCGATGCCCCAGGATCTCGTGCGCCCGGTAGCCGAACATGTCCTGGGCCCCCGAGCTGAAATACGTGAAGCGGCCGTGGATGTCCGTGGTGATGATGGCGTCCGCGGAGTTCTCGGTCATGGCCTCGAGAAAGTCCCGCGTGTCCTTGGCTTCCTTGTAGAGCCGCGCGTGCTCCACCGCGATGGCGGCGTGGCTGCCGAAGGCGGTGAGGAGCGCCACTTGCTCGCCATCGAAATCATGGCGGTGCCGCGTGAGGAGGGCGAGGACGCTCAGGAGGCGACCGCGCACCAGGAGAGGAATGCCGATGAAGGAGACATAGCCCTGCTGGCGCATCCACTCGCGGTTGATGGTGCCGGGATCGTCGGCGACGTCCTCGACGATCAAGACCTCGCCCGTGGCCGCCACCCGGCCCGTGAGCCCTTCACCCACCGCCAGCGCGCCCTTGAAGCCCGACTGCGGGGCCCCGTGGGGACCGTGCTCGGCGCGCAGGACGAGCCGCTCTCCCTCCATCACCCAGATGCGCGCGGAGGAGTCAGGCAGCAGCTCGGTGGCGGCATGGGCCACGCGATCGAGAACTTCGGACAGCTCCAGTGATTCGGTGACCGCGTGGGCCAGACTCGCCAGCGTCTCCATGGGCGACTCTCCTATTCCGCGGAAGAACAGCGTGAGCGGTCGGTATCATCGCGCCCGCTGCTCGGGCGCCGTAGAGGTCAGGGCGCGTCGAGCACCTCGCGGACTTTCCGAGAGAGGCTGTCCGGCGTGAACGGCTTCTGCACGAAGGCGGTGCCCGGGTCCAGGACTCCGTGGTGCACGATGGCATTGTCCGTGTAGCCCGACATGAACAGCACTTTGAGCCCGGGCCGATCCGCGACGAGACGATCGGCGAGCTGGCGCCCGCTCATGCCCGGCATGATCACGTCCGTGAGCAGCAGATGGATCACGCCGCTGTGGTCCTGGCTGACCTGGAGGGCTTCCACGGGGTTGCTCGCCGTCATCAGGTTGTAGCCCATGAGTCCCAGGATATCGCGCGCCAGGTCCCGGACATCCTCCGCGTCTTCGACGAGCAAGATGGTCTCCGTGCCTCCGATGTGGCGAGAGGCCGGCGCGTCCGTGGGCGAGGCCGCCTCCGTCTCTTCGGCCCGAGGCAGGTAGATCTGAAAGGTGCTGCCCTGGCCGGGCCGGCTCAAGACCTCGATGTTGCCGCCGCTCTGCTTGACGATGCCATAGACGGTGGCCAGCCCCAGCCCCGTGCCGTGGCCCGCCGGCTTGGTGGTGAAGAATGGCTCGAAAATCCTGGTACGGATCTCGTCGGTCATGCCGATGCCGGTGTCGCGGACCTCCAGGAGAACGGCCGGCCCCGCCTGGATCTCCGCGTGTGTCCGTGCGGCCGCCTCGGCGACGTCTACGTGAGCCGTTCGAATGGTGAGGCAGCCGCCTTCGGGCATGGCATCGCGGGCGTTGACGCTCAGGTTCAGAATGACCTGCTCCATCTGTCCTGGATCCACCTTGACCCATCCCGGGGTGGAGCTGGGCTCGATGACGAGCTGGATGTGCTCGCCGATCAGGCGCCGCAGGATGCGCTCGATGCTCGCCACGATGGTGTTGAGGTCAAGCACCTGGAGGGCCAGGATCTGTTTTCGGCTGAAGGCCAGGAGCTGGCGCGTGAGCACGGCCGCCCGCTCCGCGGTCGCCTGGATCAGCTCGACGTTGGCCCGCGCGGGGTGCTTCTCGGACAAGGTGGTGAGAAGCAGGTAGGTGCGTCCGCCGATCACCGTCAGGAGGTTGTTGAAGTCGTGGGCGATCCCGCCCGCGAGCTGGCCCACCGCCTCCATCTTCTGCGATTGCCGGAGCTGCTCCTCGAGCTGCTTCTGCTCCGCGAGATCGACGAGGACACCCATCGAGCCCGTGACCCGTCCCCGCGCGTCGACGAGGGGAGCGGTGGAGGAGATCACGTCGATGAGGGTGCCGTCCTTCCGCCGCCGCTGCGTCTCGTAGAGCGTGGCGACGCCCCGCCGGTTCTGGGCGACCGCGGCGTCGAACTCGGCACGCTTGTGGTCGGGAATGGTGGGCACGGCCTGCCCGAGCACCTCGTGCTCGT
The DNA here is from genome assembly GCA_035635755.1 of Candidatus Methylomirabilota bacterium. Classification (GTDB taxonomy): domain Bacteria; phylum Methylomirabilota; class Methylomirabilia; order Rokubacteriales; family CSP1-6; genus AR37. The sequence continues at coordinate 11,966 of DASQAK010000182.1, forward strand.
TCCAGCCGAGCATGCGCGTGGCGCTCTTGTTCCACAGCACGACGCGCCAGGCCTCGTCCATGGCGATGATGGCCACGGGCGCGGCGTCGATGAGGGTCTGGAGTCTCTGGCTCGTGTCGCGGAGGGCGGTCTCGGCCCGCCGGCGGGTCGAGATGTCGCGCACCACGGCGAGCCGGCCCACGAGCTGGCCGTCCTTGAAGACGCTTGTCACGTTGGACTCGACGGCGACCCTCGCCCCATCGCGCCGGACGACCTCGGTCTCGAAGGACGGATCCACACCCTGACCTGACCGCACGGCCTGCAAGCGGCGCTGGGCCTCGGCGGCACCCTCAGGGGCCAGGATGGACCAGATGGGGCGGCCGCGCTGCTCCGCCTCCGTGTAGCCCGTCAGCTCCTCCCCGCGGCGATTCGTGAAAATCACGTGGCCCTCGAGATCGAGCAGGAACACCGCATCCATGATGTTCTCGCTCACCCAGCGATACCGCTCCTCGACCTGGCGCTTCCCCTCCCGCACGCGCCGGTCTTCGAGGGCGCGGATGACGGCGGGCCCTAGCCGCGCGAGGCGGTCCTTCAGGAGATAGTCGGAGGCGCCCCGCTTCATGCATTCCACCGCCGACTCCTCGGTGATGGTGCCGGAGACGACGATGAAGGGGATATCCAACGCGCGCTGCTGGAGCAGCTCCAGGGCGCGGGTGGCGTCGAACATGGGCAGATGGTAGTCGGCCAGGATGACGTCGACGTCCGGAGCCAGGCTGGCGAGAAACTCGCCCTCGCTCTGCACCCGTTTCCAGTTCGGGTCGAACCCCGCTCTCCGGAGCTCGTGGAGCATGAGCTCGGCATCAGCCTGCAGGTCTTCCAGGATCAGCGCCTTGAGCGGGGTGGTCACCGCAGCCTTCGTCTCAGCGGGCCGAAGCCGCCGGAGGCTGGTTGAGGAGAACCCAGTAGAGCCCCACCTGCTGCACGGCGTCGCTGAACTGCTGGAAGTCCACGGGCTTCACGATATAGCTGTTGACGCCCAGCCGGTAGCTTTCGATGAGGTCCCGCTCCTCACGGGAGGAGGTCATCACGACCACGGGGATCATGCTCGTCGTCGGGTCCGCCTTGAGGCGCCGGAGGACTTCGAGGCCGTCGATCTTGGGCAGCTTGAGATCCAGGAGGATCACCTTCGGCCCATCGTCCGTCTTGCGGCTCGCGTAGGCGCCGGTGCGGAAGGCGTACTCCAGGGCCTCGGCCCCGTCCCGCACGACGTGGATCCGGTTCGTCAGGTTGTGCTTGCGGAAGGCGTGGAGCGTCAGCTCGATGTCGTGAGGATTGTCCTCGACGAGGAGGATCTCGACGATTCGATCGGTCATGCGCCGCCTCCGGGTAGTGTGAAGTAAAACGCCGCTCCCTGTCCCTCTTTGCCTTCGGCCCAGACGCGGCCACCGTGGCGATGGACGATGCGCTGGGCGATGGCCAGCCCCACGCCCGTGCCCTCGTAGTCCTCCTGCCGGTGCAGCCGCTGAAACACTCCGAAGAGCTTGTCCACGTACCGCATGTCGAAGCCGATCCCGTTGTCCTTCACGAAGTAGACAGGTACGCCGTCCGCCACCAGGCCGCCGAGCTCGATGCGTGCCTCCTCGCGGTCCCGCGTGAACTTGAAGGCGTTGGAGAGCAAGTTGACCCACACTTGCCGGAGCAGCCCAGGATCGCCCTCACAGGCGGGCAGGTCGCCCGTGATCACCTCGACGTGTCGCCCCTCCCGCTCCGCCTGGAACTCGTCGAGGGCCAGGCGGGCTACCTCGTCGATCGCCACAGTCTGTCGGGCCACCGCTTGCCGCCCCAGCCGGGAAAACGTGAGCAGGCCGTCGACGAGATGCCCCATGCGCCCGGCATTCTGTCGCACGAGGCCGAGATAGCGGATTCCCTCCGGCGAGAGCGTCCCCCCTTCCTCGGCGAGAAGGATGCGCGTGAAGCCATCCATGGCGCGAAGAGGCGCTCGGAGATCGTGCGAGACGGAGTAGGAGAAGGCCTCGAGCTCGCGATTGGCCGTCTGCAGCTCCTCGGCGCGCCGGTGGAGCTGCGCTTCCTTCTCGCCCAGGGCCGTGGCCATGCGGTTGAGCTCCTCGCCGAGCGTTTCGATCTCGTCGCCCGTCCTCACGTCGATGCGCTGGGCAAAATCTCCCGTCCCGATGGTCCGGGCCGCCGCCGTCAATTGCTGGACGGGGCCCGTGATGCGTCTGGCCGCGACGAAGGCCAGAAAGCCCACCAGGGTGGCCAGCGCCGCCGAGCTGAGGAGGATTCCCTTGGTCAGGACGTTGACGGGCGCGAGGGCGACGGCGAGCGGGATATCGTACACGACCGCCCACCCGGCGTCCGCGAGCTGACGGTAGGCGCCGAGCTTGACCTCGCCGTCGATGGGATCGAGGAACTGGTCTGCTCCGGCGCCCCCGCGGAGAGCGCGCTGGACGGAAGGGACCGAGCTGAAGTCGGTCTGTTGCTCCACGTAGGTTGCGTTGGCTTGATGTGCCAGGATCAGTCCACGCCGGTCCGTCACGTAGCCATACGACCTTGCAGCGCCCGAGATCGAGGCCACCGCGCCGAGCTTCGAGAGCTTGCTGAGCTGAAGTCCGCCGGCCCAGATGCCGATGATCGTGCCGTCCGTGTCCCGCACCGGAGCTGCCACCACCACCGTCGGCCGCTGGGTCGCCGGGGAGATGTGTAGATCGCTGACCACGGTATCGGGGGCGGCGAGCGCGTCCTTGTACCATGCCGTGAAAGCTACGTCACGGCGAGAAAGCTCGCGCTCGAGCCGCCCCGGCTCCAGGACATAGATGGTTCCATCAGGCTTGAGAAGCATCAGGTATTCGAACGCGTCGGCGTGATGCAGGATGGTGGCGGCAAGGATACGTCGAAACGTTTCGATGGCCGCGGGGTCGACCGAATGTGGGGAAGGGCCCAGCCAGTGCCGGGCGAACTCCCTCATGACCGGCCGGTCCGCGGTCACCCCGATCAGCCCGCGCGCGCCGCCGATGTAGAAATCCACGGCGCTCGCATAGATCTCCCGGCGCTCGACCAGCTCCGCGAGCGTGGCCTGCCGCAAGATGCCGCGGCCGATGGAGATGGCGAGCACGGCCCCAGTGGCCGCGGTGAGCAGCACGGCCCCCACCACCAGCACCGGGAGCTTGAGGGTCAGCCTCGCTCGCAGCATCTACCAGCTCGGGAGCCGCTTCACACCCGCACCTTGGCTCTGGCGAGCCTACCGACTGTGATCGACCCTAAAGGCTTGATTCAGTGACTCGAACTAGACACGAGGAAGGCAGCCGACGACTGCAACAGCCCTTCCGAGAATTGTAACAATGCGGATTCGTTACACAGCGCCGAATAATTAGTCGAGGATTGTGCTAACGCGTCGCGCTAGCCTAAATGGAAGCAATTGTGACGAGCTAGGCCTTGGTGGTGCTGGGCTCGGAGACCCTGGCCTCGCGTCCCTCCGCGGCCGCGGGTATGCCGTCGCGGTACGACACCCACTGCCCCAGCATGGCGGGGACGCGCGCGCCCGGGGTGATGATCCCCGTGAGGTTGAGGGGATCGCAGGCGGAGAGCCGGATGGCCTGGCCGCTCGCCGCCTCGCGCCGGACGGCGCGCAGGGCCTCCAGCGCCTCGGGCGCGGCGAACTGCTCCCCGACGAAAGCGCCCACCATGCGCCCGCCTCGCAGCTCCCCGCGCATCTCGAGCCGGCGGTACACGCGCAGGAGATCACGCCAGGCGGGGGCCCCGGGCTCGCGCTGCAGGATCTCGCGGAAGACGATGCCGTAGCGCCTCACGTACTGGCGGGCGCGCGCCTCCAGCACATCGTCGGTCGGCAAGGACGGCGGCGCCTCGAGGAGAGCCCAGCGTCCCGTGCCGATGGGCGCGCGCGAAGAGCGCGCTCGCCCGCCCCGCGGCCGTCGCCGCTTCTCGGAGTGCATGAGGCTCCGGAGGCCGGCAAAGCCGTCGCCGGTGACGAGCCCGGCCGAGACCAGCTCGCAGAGGGCTTCCTCCACCTCGATGCGGAGCCGGCGGACCCGCGTGGCGATCTCGTCGGTGAACGACGCGCCCCCCGCCCGCAGCTGCGAGAGCACGTCGCGCGCGGGCGCTGACAGCCCCGCCTCGTCTTCGCCCTGGCGCGGCTCGAGGAGCCAGCCGAGGTTCTGGCGGCGGAGGAGCGTGATGGACACCGTGCCCGAAAGCCGGCGTCCGGCGTGGCGCGCGCTCTCGTGACGCTCGAGACGGCCCCAGGCGACCTCGCCCGACAGGCAGAGCTCGTCGAGCCAGGCGGGCTCGTAGCGCCCCACGCGGGCGGGCAGGACTTCGCGCTCCCAGCCTGCCGCGGCCAGCTCGAAGCCCTCGAGCTGCTCAATGATGCGCGCGAGACCGTCGCGACCGTGGAGCTGCAGTCCCGGCTTCACGTGCTGCCAGGCGAAGAGGAAGCGCATGAGATCGGCCGCGCTCACCGGCTCGATCTCCCGCCTCAGCCGGTCGAGCGTGCGCCGATGGATCCGTGCCAGGAGTCGCCGATCGCACCATTCGATCGCGTCGGGGGCCAGATTCGGGGAGAAGCGCCCTCGGAGTACATTGCCTTCGGCCTCGATCTGCGCGACGGCAGTGTTGACATCAGCCACGGGCAGGCCGAGGGGCTCGGCGAGTGCGGCAGCCGTCACCGGCCCGACGAGGCCGAGCCGGGCGCGGATCACCTCGACGAGCGCGCCTTCGCGATCCGACCAGGCGGGCGCGCGGCGCGCGGGAGGCTCGATCACGTCGGGCTCGAGGCGGCTCTCCGGCCAGATCGCGAGGGCGAGCGAGCGGCGCTCGGCGGCGACCCAGAAGGTCCGTGCTCCCGTCTCGAACCGAGCGGCGCGTCGGGCGGAGATCAGCTCGTCGAGCCAGCCCGTCCAGCTCGCGGCCTGCTCCCCGCCGAGGTCCTCCGGGAGCGCGCCCAGGTCCAGCAGGAGATCGTGGAGCTCGTCGGCGTTGCGGAGATCGGGACGCGCCTCCTCGACGACGGCGGCGATGGCCTCGGGATCGAGGCGCCCCACGTCATCCGCCAGCTCCGCGGGCAGACCGCGCCTGAGGGTGACCGCGCGGGCGCGGCGCTCCTCCAGCGGCGCGTCGTCGAGATACGCGTACGGGTTGGCGTTCAGGATCTCGTGCGCGAACACCGACGGCTCGGGCGTCTCGCGGGCGACGCGACGGATCTTGCCGCTGAAGACGGCCTCGAGGCAGCGCTTGAGCCCCGCGGCGTCCATCGCCTCCGTGAGGCAGTCGCGCAGGGTCTCCTTGACGAGGGGGTGGTCGGGGATCTCGATGGGCCCGACGGCATTGTCCTGGCAGCCGAGCTGCGCGGGGAACACGGAGGCGAGCAGATCCTCCGCGCGCATGCGCTGGAGATAGGGCGGCACGCGGCGCCCGCCCTGCCAGCGGAGCAGCGCGAGGGCGCGGCTCGCGTCCCAGCGCCAGCGCGTGGCGAACATCGGCGCCTGGAGCGCGGCGTCGGCGAGCAGCCGCTCGACGCTCGAGGGATGCACCATCTCGAACACGCTTTCGAGCGGGAAGCTGTGCTGGGGACCGAGGGAGAGCAGGACGCCGTCGTCGGTGGCCGCCGCCTGCAGCTCGAAGTCGAAGCTCTGGCAGATGCGCTTGCGAAGGGCCATGCCCCAGGCGCGATTGATCCGGCCGCCAAAGGGCGCGTGAATGACGAGCTGCTGGCCGCCCGCCTCGTCGAAGAAGCGCTCGGCCACGATGGTGTCGAGGGTGGGCACCGCGCCCAGCGCTCCCCGGCCCGCCGCGATGTAGTCCCGCGCGAGGGTGGCCCCGCTCTCGTCCAGCCCGCACTCGTCCACGAGCCAGCGCGCGGCGGCCGGCGGATCGTCCAGGCGCGCGGCAACGGCGTCGCGGACGGCCGCCACCTCGGTGCAGAGCTCGGCAGTGCGCGCCGGTCCCTCGCCGAGCCAGAAGGGGATGGACGGCGCGGCCCCGCCCGCGTCCTCCACGCGCACCTTCCCGCTCTCCACGCGCCGGATGCGCCACGAGTTGTTGCCGAGCAGGATGACGTCGCCGGCCAGCGACTCGACGGCGAAGTCCTCGTCCACCGAGCCGATGAGGGTCTCGTCCGGCTCGAGGATGACATCGTAGTTGGCGTTGTCGGGGATGGCGCCGCCCGAGGTCAAGGCGGCGAGGCACGCGCCCCGGCGGCCCTTGAGCGTGCGCCCGACCGCGTCGCGGTGGAGCCGGGTGCCCGCGCGCCCGCGCCGCGTGGCGATGCCTTCCGCGAGCATGTCGACCACGGCGTCGAAGTCGGCGCGGTCCAGCTCGGCGTAGGGGGCCGCCGCGTGGCAGAGGGCGTAGAGCCGGTCTTCCTCCCACTCCTCGGCGGCGCAGGCAGCCACGATCTGCTGGGCGAGGACGTCGAGGGGCGCGCGGCGAAGACTGACGCGGTCGATCTCGCCCCTCCGCGCGGCGCGCACGAGGGCCGCGCACTCGACGAGCTGGTCGCGGGTGAGCGGGAAGATGCGGCCCTTGGGCGTGGCGCCCAGGGCATGGCCCGAGCGCCCGATGCGCTGGAGCCCGGTGGCGATGGAGCGAGGCGAGCCGAGCAGGCAGGTGAGATCCACCGCGCCCACGTCGATGCCCAGCTCGAGCGAGGCGGTCGCTACCACCACGGAGAGCTCACCGGACTTGAGCCGCTGCTCGGCCGCGAAGCGACGCTGCCGGCTCAGGCTGCTGTGATGGGCGGCCACGCTGTCCTGTCCCAGGCGCTCGGCGAGGTGCAGGGTCACGCGCTCGACGAGCCGCCGCGTGTTCACGAAGACGAGCGTGGACCGGTGCGCGCGGGCCAGCTCGGCCACGCGGTCGTAGATCTCGCCCCACTGCTCGTGGGTGCACACCGCCCCCAGCTCGTCGCGCAGCACTTCCACGGCGAGGTCGAGGTGGCGCCGCTGGCCCACGTCCACGAGGGCGGGGAGGGGACGCTCCGTGCCCACGAGGAGGCGCGCCGCCGTCTCGATCGGACGCACGGTGGCCGAGAGCCCGATACGCTGGGGGCGGGGCAGGCCGCTCGAGGTGACGAGGTGCTCGAGCCGCTCGAGGGAAAGAGCCAGATGCGCGCCGCGCTTGTCGCCCGCCACCGCGTGGATCTCGTCCACGATCACCGTGCGGGTGGCAGCCAGGCCCCGGCGGCCGGACTCGGAGGTGAGCAGGATGTAGAAGGACTCGGGGGTGGTCACGAGCACGTGCGGCGGCCGCTTGGCGCCCTGGCGGCGCTCCGTGGCGGTGGTGTCCCCCGTCCTCACCGCGGTGCGGATGGCGGGCGGGCGCACCCCCATGTCCGCCGCCACCGCGGCCAGCTCTCCCAGCGGCTCCTCGAGATTGCGGCGGATGTCGTTCGAGAGGGCCTTGAGCGGAGAGACGTACACGATCTCGGTGCGATCTTCGAGCGTGCCTTCCATCGACTTGCGAACCAGCGCGTCGAGGCAGTAGAGGAACGCGGCCAGGGTCTTGCCCGAGCCGGTGGGCGCGGCCAGCAGCACGTCTCGGCCCTCGGCGATGGCGGGCCACCCCATGGCCTGGACCGGCGTGGGGTCGGTGAAGCGACGCCTGAACCAGGCGTCGACGACAGGATGGAACATGGCGCCAGTATAGTCACATTCGCCAAGCCCCGCCGGAGGGGATGCGCGAGAATGGGGAGCCGGTAACCGCCACACGAGCCCATGGGAGGCCGGATCGATGAATCGCCAGGATCTCACCCGTCGCGAGCTCTTGCTCACTGCTGCGACGGGCACCGGAATGCTCCTGGGCCACGGCGCGATTCGCAGAGCGCAGGCCGCCGACGGCACGCCGTTGATTCCGCGCAAGCTCCTCTTCGCCGGTCCCGATCGGTCGACGGTCCGTATCAGTCCGGATGGGCGCCGGATTGCCTTCATGGCGCCGATAGACGGGGTACTGAACTTATGGGTCGGCGAGATCGACAATCTCGCGAAAGCGCGTCCGCTCACCAGGGTGACCGACCGCGACCTGGGCCCCTGGATCGTGTGGCTCGACAACAATCGCCATGTGGCGTTCTTTCGCGATCAGGGGGGAGACGAGAACTGGCAGGCCCATCGCGTCGATGTAGGCACGGGCGACATCCTCGCCCTCACGCCAGGTCCGGGCGTCAAGTCGTACATCCAGCAGACGTCACACCACTTCCCCGATGAGCTCCTGATCGCCCACAATCAGCGGGACCAGCGTTTCTCGGACATCTTCCGCGTCAATGTCGCGACCGGTACCAGCACGCTGCTCCTGGCCAATGATCGGTTCGGATGGGTCTTCACCGATCCCCAGTTCCGCGTCCGCTTCGGCGTCCGCCAAACCGATGCCGGCGACACCGAGTATCTGCAGCGCGGCGCCGGCGGGGACTGGGAGCTCTTCACGCGGATCGACATGGCGGATGCCATGACCACGCGCGCCATCGAATTCAGCGACGACGGCACCGAGCTCTACTGGCTCGACTCGCGCGGCAGAGACAAGGCGGTTCTCGTCGGCGAGGATCTGAAGACGGGCGCCAAACGGATCCTGGCCGAGGATCCGAAGGCAGATCTCGTGGAGGTGATGCTCGAGCCGCGAAGCTATCGGCCGTTCGCCGCCGCCGCCGTCTTTGCCCGCAAGCGCTGGCAGATGCTCGATCCGGCCCATGGGAAAGATCGCGCGTATCTCGCCAAGGTCTCGCCGGGAGACCTCACCATCACGAGCGTGTCGGCCGACAATCGGAGCTGGCTCCTCTACTACGAGCAGGATGTCGCGCCCGGACGGTACTTCGCCTACGATCGAGGGGCCGGGAAGGCTCGATTCCTCTTCTCGGCGCGCCGCGCGCTGGAGAAGGCGCCTCTCGTACCCATGCAACCGGTGACCGTACGTGCGCGCGATGGGCTCGAGCTGGTCTGCTATCTCTCGCGCCCCCGTGGCGCCGGAACGGGCCCGCCCTTGCCAATGGTCCTCCTGGTGCACGGCGGCCCGTGGGCGCGCGATGTTTGGGCCCTGTCCTCCACGCATCAGTGGCTCGCCAATCGCGGCTATGCGATCCTCAGCGTGAATTTCCGGGGATCGACCGGCTTCGGCAAGAGCTTCCTCAACGCGGCCAATCTGGAATGGGGCGGCAGGATGCACGATGACCTCATCGACGCGGTCGATTGGGCCATCGTGCGTGGCATCGCCGACCCGAAGCGCGTGGCGATCTACGGGGCCAGCTACGGCGGCTATTCGGCGCTGGTCGGCGCGACGTTCACGCCGGAAAAGTTCGCCTGCGCCATCGACCTGTTCGGGATCTCGAATCTGGTGACGTTCGTCAATGCCATTCCGCCCTACTGGAAGCCCTGGCAGGCGCTCTGGAAGGCGCGAATGGGCGACTACACGACGGAGGCCGGGCGGCGGTTCCTGCAGGAGCGCTCCCCGCTGAACCGCGCGGATCGGATCGTGCGCCCGCTGCTGATCGGGCAGGGTGCCAACGATGTGCGCGTGAAGCTCTCGGAATCGGATCAGATCGTGGCCGCCATGAGAGAGCGCGGCGTCCCCGTCACCTATGTCTTCTATTCGGACGAAGGGCATGGGTTCGGCCGGGTGGAGAATCGGCGATCGTTTACCGCCGTGGTCGAGGCCTTTCTCGCCAAGCATCTGGGGGGCCGCGTGGAGCCCGTGGGCGACGACTTCGCGGGGTCGACGATCGACATCAAGGCCGGGCGCGAGCTGATACCCGGTCTCGGGTAAGGAGGCCAGGCGACCGCGTGCGACTAACCGGGGAGCCCGCGATGGTGGATGCTGCGTGGTCCCCAGGCAACGCTCGCGCCGAGACCGGCAAGGCCCACAGCCAGCAGCAGCAGCGAGGCGGGTGCAGGAACACGCAGGAGCTGCCCTCGAATCTCGCCGCCCGGGTTGGCCGTCGTGTGGATGTTCAGATACGTGTTGCCTCCCAGTAACCCCGCGATGAACACTGCCTCGGCCGCCGCCACCGAGCCACCGTTGTTGGTGATGAAGGCCGGGTTGTAGCTGCCGGACGACGTCAGATCCAAGATCCCTGAGTAGGCTCCGGAAGTCACGCTCAGGGGGAATCCGGGGAAGGCGGGAACCGTCGTGGCCACCCCGGCATTGGTGCCGAGGGGCGCGCAGCAGTGGATGTGCGCCGCCGAAGTCGGCGACGTCAGTCCACTGAAGATCACGTTGAGGGACAGTGTGTTGGCCGCCGCATCGAGGGTGACGAAGGCTTGGCCCGTGCCCGGCGAGTTCACGGGGGTGGGACGCTCGTTGGCCCCGCTGAGGTTGGCGCTGAAAAGAATTGGGACTGCATAGCTAGGTGGCGCCGACAACGTCAGAGCCGTCACCAGAGCCAGCAACACGATCGTCGCTTTCATCTTCTCCTCCTTCGGCAGCACCCGCCGCCCGCCTCACCGTAGCCTTCGCGCCTTCGTCGACACCGCTTCTGTCAAGATCTCCGTCACGCCTCTTGGCCGTTTTACCGGACTTCCCTCGAGGCTTTGGCGGCCAGCAAGGACAGCAAGCGCCGAGCCATCTTCGGCCCTCAAGAGAATTCGCGACATGCGCGTCGCGCCCGATGTGTGTCGCGTAGAAAACTCGGGGAGGGGAGGTAAGAGTTCCCTCTTGCTCGTCGGTAACGCAATCGAAATGAGAGGCGATCTCCGTCAGCGAGATGGCGATGCGTCGATCGCCAAATGTGCCAGGCCCTGAGGCCGACCTCGCGGAGGCCAGCCGCGGACGCCCGGCGCCGGCTCGTGGGGTGGCGCGCTGCCGAATGCCTTGGGATCTGGCTCTCAAAAATCGGGTGAGCGGCAGACGATGAGGGTCACAAGCTCAGAGCACCCGTCGGCCGGCGGCAGTCCTAACTACCTGATTTCCCGCCCCCACCGAAACCGGTATGTCGTTTGCACAACACAGGCTCGGATGGCTACCGAACCCAAGCGGCAGGAGCAGAGGCGACGCCCACGAAACCGGGTCTGCTGGCCCGTGATCGTGGAAGTGGACGACCGTCTCCTTCACGGCGAGACGCTGGATCTTGCCGCCTTCGGCGCCAAGATCCGGCTCGATGAGCACCTGGTGGAGGGCACGGTCGCCACGCTCCACATCAAGCCGCCCCAGGATCCTCCGCTCGACCTCGAGGCCATCGTGTGGCGAACCGACAAGAACGGCTGCGTCTTCTTCTTCATGAAGGCCGCCCCCACGGGCCTTCAGTCCCACCCCGAGCTTCCCGCCTCCCTCTAGGGCTCGCGGCCTCCCACTCGCTCACCGCGCCGGCTTCATGGAGTTGGCGACGAGGTACGTAGCGATCTTTCGGCCCATCTCGTCTCCGACGACCAGCGAATTGCGGAAGTGGATACCGCCCCAGATGCGCACCTCACGCTGTTCCTGAGCCGGTTGCCCGATGCTGGTGAACTGCCGTGTCAGGCGTGGATCCGCGACGTCACTGACCGTGAAGGTGACGGGGCTCGTGCCGAATACGGACTCCAGGATACCGGCGCCCACGCCGCCCACGATGCCGGCGTCATGACGTCCTCCGAATCAGCTTTGTGATCGCCTCGAGAAGAACCAGGCCGGGTGACTCCGCGGGATGGAGTCACCCGGCCCGCTGCGTCTTACTTCTTCACGGGCTGCAGGTAGAGCGCGACCGCCCGCTGTCCCACCTTGCGTCCGAGGACGAGTCCGTCCTCGCAGGCGCTCCGGAAGTGGATGCCCGCGTAGACGCGGGAATCGGCGCTCTCCCGCGCCGCCTGGGAGAAGCTCGTGAACGATCGAGTGAGTCCCTCGAACGGCTTCCCGCTCGTGAACGTGACGTTGGCCTGATCTCCCAGGACGCTGGCGAGGACGACGGCAGCGGCGCCGCTGAAGATGCTTTGCGTCGACGGATAGTCCGAAACGGCGGGTGTGTTCTGATGGCTTTCCCAGGTCGGGTCACCCACGGTCGCATCGTTGCCGTCGTTGTCGCCGTCGCGGATGGCGGTGATCGGGCGCCACGAATCATACACGTAGCGGATCTTGAAGCCCGCGATGTAGGCGTCCGCCATCGCCATGTTCATGAGGGCGAGAACCCGAGCGCTGTCCCTGGCGTCGAGCTTGCGAGAGGTCGCCACCGTGCGCGCGATCGTGTTCCACGCGCCCGGCCCCTCGAACCAGAAGCGCGCGATCTGCGTTTGCTCGTCCGTGCGGACCGTGCTTACCTTGCCGCCGACGTTCTTCACCTCGTTGTAGTCCCGCGCGTAGGTGGCACTGGTCAAGGCCGGCGGCCCGGGAAGCCAGAACTGCGATGCCGAGAGCAAGGTGAACGGCGTGACGTTTCCCCAGCCCGGAAGGATCGAGGGGAAGTACCCGCGCGCCGCGTCCGGATTGGCGATGGGTGGATTGGGCGGGACGGTGTTCGGATGGGGCCGCCATTTGCCGGCGCCCATACCCGGCGTGTAGGGCGCGTCACGGCTGACACCGTCATCCTTGCGAAGCGCCAGCATCGCGGCTCCGGCAGCGCGGCCGACAGCCACGCCCTGGTTCCTGGCGGGGCCGGCGGTGACGCGGGCGATCGAAGTGGCATAGGCCTGCTCGACCAGGGCGAGCGCGGCGCCCTTCTGAGCGGGCGTGCCGAAGCTGTTGACGACACCGACAAGCACCGTATGGGCGGCGGCGGCGATCGCGGCGTCGGGCGACGCGGCCGCGTCCGCGGGCCCCTCGAAGTAGTAGGCGTCGTACTTACGGTTGATCGCATTCAGCGCGTCGTGGACCGCCCCGTGCACCATCGCGAGCGTGCGCGTAGACACGACGGCGATCTGGCCGTTCGCCTCGATGAACTTCATGGTTGTTTCGTTCCACTGGATGACCTCGTTGGCGACGGGCTGAGCGAGGGCGGGACTCAAGAGACCGACAACCACTACGGCGATCACGACGGCGAGACCGAAGATTCGAGCGCCACGTTTCACAGGCGATCCTCCTTTTGCCACGAGTCGTTCACATCAGTCAGGGATTCTTGGCTTCCCAGTCGCGCGCGGCGTCGACCACCAACTCGAACGCCCCTCCGTACTTGAGCAGAGCCGCCTTGATGGCGGGATCCATCTCCTTGTAGAGCCCCGCATCGTCGAGCGGCATCTTGTCCTCGCGCACCGCGCGCATCATGCGCTTGATCTCGCCCGCCGCATGCGTGGGCGTCTGCATCAGGACGAGCCGCTTCATCCCCGTATAGTTGTCGGGTGAGTGACATTCGTGGCAGCTGCCCTTGCGTAGCTCGCCGGCGAGCTCTCTGAACGTGCTATCGAGCTGGCCGAGGTACGGATTGGTTCTGCGCATGAGGCCTACGAAAAGCGCCGGTTGGGGCTGGCTCTGGCCCTTGGCGTCCGTCCACATCCACTTGCCGTCGAAGGCCGGCTGAGTGTAGGGCGCGCTGGTCAGCCTCGGATCGGGCTTGCCCCGGGCGGAGAACTGCATGATCACGACCTTGACCTTGGTGGGGTCAATCCAGAACGTCACCTCGTTGGCCGCCTGATAGTCAGCCCACTTCTTGGCGTCGTGCCAGAACGGGTACGGATACTGGCCGGGATCGAGCGCGTTGCGGAACAGGGCGGGCACCCGGGCGCGGTAGAGTCGCTCCGTCGGATCGAAGCCAATCTCGTAGTCTCCGGTGAACATGAACAGCGGCATGTACAGGCCCGACAGGACGTCGGGCGCGAACTGCGTCAGGTTGGTATCCCTCAGGCGCCGGCCGTCCGGGCTCGGTCTTCCCCAGAGCACGACAGGAGCCAGTCCCCTGCGGAAGGCCGAGTCTCCGTAGAGCGCCGAGCGGCAGAGATCCAGAGCCGCCTGGTCGCCGGGACTCGTGAGAGGGCACACGGTGGCGGTTTGCCGGATCATCGTGCCGATGAAGTGCTCGACGGCGCCCCGCTGAGAATCCTGAGCGGCGGCTCCGACCGCCATTGCGGACACGACCGCACCGGCGCCTAGCCAAAGAGCGTGACGCATGCGGATCTTCCCGTGGCGTCGGATGCGTCCCCACGCGATCGACGTGATCTTGCTCATGACCGGCTCCTACGGTCGGTACGGCTGCAGGTACTGGGCGAAGGCCTGGCGACCGATCTGCTGACCCTGGAGGATGCCCGCCACCGTGGAGTTGCGGAAGTGGATCCCGGAGTACACGCGCGAGTCCCCGTTCTCCTCCTGGGCCTCGCTCAGGCTCTTGAACGAGCGGGTGATCCCCGCGAAGGGCGGCCCGCTCGTCATGGTGAAGCTCAGCTGATCGGTGCCGAAGAAGCGTGACATCACCACCGCGGCCGCCCCGCCGAGCACGCTGTGCGTGGAGGGATAGTCGGGGAGCGAGGGCGTGTTCATGAAGGTCTCCCAGGTGGGATCCCCCGCGGTGGCGTCGTTGCCGTCGGCGTCGCCCGCCCGGATCGCCGTCACCGGCCGCCAGAAGTTGTAGAGGTAGCGGGTGTCGGCGCCCGCGATGTACCCGTCGGCCATCGCCGCGTTCAGCAGAGCGAAGAGGCGGGCATGCTCCCAGCGGTCCAGGCTGCGCTGGCCGGCGACGAGGCGGGCGATCCGGTTCCAGCCCTGCACCGAGCCCTCGTACCAGAAGCGCGCGATCTCGGTCTGGGCGGCGGTGCGGGCGGCGCTCTGCTTCCCTCCGAGCCGCTTCACCTCGTTGTAGTCCCTCGCGTAGATCTCGCTCGTGAGAGAGGGAGGCGGCCGCAGCCGGAATTGCCAGGGCGCGCGCATGGTGAACGGCATCATGTGTCCCCACTGCGGGAGCATGGCAGGCTGGTTTCCCGCGGCCAGATTCGCGTCGGGGATGGGCGGATTGGCGGGCACGGGGTTCGGGTGAGGGCGCCACTGCCCCGGCTGGGTGCCTGGCGTATACGCCACCTGTGCGGTGGCGCCGTCGGCTTTCCGAAGAGTGAGCATGGCGGCGGCTGCCGCTTGTCCGGCGGCGATCCCGTCCTGCCTCGCGCGGCCTTCCGGGATCTTCGCGAGCGCGGCGGCATAGGCGGCCTCCACGCGCTCCTTCGCCTTGGCCTGCTGCTCGAGCGTGCCGAAGCCCGCCAGCGCCCCGATGAGCGCGACCCGCATGGCCGCGGCCACCGCGGCCGCGGGCGCCGCGCCGGGCTCTGACCTGGCGTCGTAGAGGTACGGCTCGTAGCGGCGGTCGATGGCGTTGAGAGCATCGTGGACAGCCAGGTGAGCGATGGCCGCCCCGCGCGTCACGACCACCGGATTCTGGCCGCCCATGGCGAGGGCCTCGATGGCGACCATGTTCCAGTCGGTGATCTCGTCGGCGCGGGCCGGCACGATTCCGGCGAGGGCTGTGAACACGAAGAGTGTGAAGGTCAGGAAGGCGAGTCTGAGCAGCCGAGGTCGTCGTCCGTCCATGGGGGACCTCCGGAGGGGCGCTCTGTCCTTAGCCGACGATCAACTGAGTCTGGCCACTGCGCATCGCGCTCACTCGGAATGGCAGACTAAAAAACTTCAGGAGAGGAGTCAAGGCAAACCATGTCCTTACTGCGCGCAGATCGCGCCCTAGGCCCCGAGGGCGAAGGCCTCGCTGAACCGTCGATACGCTTCCAAGTGATCGCCGTACTTCCGGTGGCCGGCCGTGTGCTTGGCGGAAGCGAGAAGCAGCCGATCGCGATCTCTTGCGGTGCTGTGGGCGTAATCCTCGAGCAGGCAGATGCCCAGCTCCTGATTGTGCGGATCGTTGCCGGTCTTGGCCGCGCCCGTGGCCAGCGTCTCGACGAGGGCGGCCCGATCGTGGCCGGCCTGGAGATAGGCGGCCGTCCAGTTGACCGCCTCGAAGGCGCGCAAACCCATGAGGGCGTCGTCGAGCCGCTGGAGGAGCTCGTGGGAAGACATGGTCTCCGCGCCGCGAGGGGATTCGATCTTGATGGGCCCGTTGTCGGGCGTGTGCATCTGGTGATGCGCGGCGCGGTTCACGAAGGCCGCGGCCACGAAGAGGAGCTTCAGCCGGTGGGGGTGCTCGAAGCTGTCGAAGAACCACCGCACGTTGTTGCAGTACTCGTAGCTGTGCTGGGGCATGGAGTAGCTGTTGGGATCCCCCGTCTCGAGGATGAGCTGGGCGGAGCCGAGCTGGATGGTGTCGATGATCTGGCGCAATCCCTTGCCCGATCTCAAGAGCGCGACGATCAGATCGATGTAGCCGGGCTCCTCGCCGCTCAGGAGCGCTTCGAGGAGAGCCAGAGATTCCACGGGAGTCAGCGCCCCGTCATTGCCGAGGAAGTCCTGATCCTTGCCCCCCAGGACGTTCTGCACGACGAGACAGGCCATCTCGTACGTCGAGTGCCAGCGCGGGCCCACCGCCATGTCCGGGACGCCGGCGTAGAGCACGCTTCCCGCGTGCTCCCAACCCACCATGCGCGCGAGCTGGACGGTGGCGCGGGCCCGGTACGACTTGTGGCCGGTCGTGTAGGAGCGGTTGTGGAGCACCCGGTCCTGCACGTCGATGAGCCCCGCGAAGACGAGGTGGGCAAGAAGCTGCGTGCGTCGAGCCTCGTCGCCCATGACCTCGTGCCAAAGGCCGAGGAAGACGCGATAGGCGTTGATGACCTCGCCGCGCTGGACGAGGGTCAGCCAGGCGTTCAGCTTCTCCTGGAAGGTGCCCTCGATGGCGAGCGGCTGCTGGTCGCTCCAGTGGACGTGAGGGAGAGGCGGCTTGCCCTCGAACTTCAGCTCGTAGAGCCTCCCGTAGTGCCCCGGCATCTTGCCAAGGAGCTGGTTCCAGGGATCGAGCCCGGTAGGGACATACCAGATGGTCTGGGCCAGCGGGAGATAGGCCAGCTCGGGCCTGAGGAGCTTCATCAGGTCCGTGCTCGCCCGCGAGCTGAGAAAGCAGTGGTCATTGTTCACGAAACGAACCACGCCGTCGTCGAGGCGCTGATGGTACGGCACGTGCGTGTACGGGGCGTGGATGCGAACGATCTCACGCACCAGCTCGGGCAGGGGCCGGCCGGCCCGGACCAGGTCATAGAAGATCTGGCTCGCCCCCCGCTGGTCGCGCTCGAGGACCTTCTCCTCCAGTCGAGCATAGGAATCGGTCACTTCCGGGTGGGTGGTCGGACTGGCGGAGATGGCCATCTGGACTCTCTCCCTTCTAGGGCGCGCTGCCAGAGCGTCTCGGTTCCGAGAATGTGTCATGCCGGTTTGATCGTGTCAAACGCTGTTCCGGGCCGGTTGGGCTAAAATATCGCTCCCATGGCGTCGATGAGGGGCACGCGTGTTGGCAGGGACCGGCTCGCCTTCGTGCGCGCGTGTGGCGCCCTCCTTCTCCTCGTGGGCTGTGCCCGAGAGGTCCACCAGTATCCCCCCGCCTGGCCCCAGGCCTTCCAGGCGCGCGACTGCGCCTCCTTGCTCGGCACCTATGAAAACGAGGGCGAAGGCAGCGGGCTTCGCAAGGAATCCCTCGTCGGCATCCTCGATTTCGAGGGCCTGCGCGCTCGGGAGCGACCAGCCAAGTGGGTCGGTCTCTCGATGCCGGCCGGTGGTCTCCTCGAGGTACGCGACCCCGTCGGCCGGCTCCGCTTCGTGGCGGAGAGGGGCGAGTTCGGGTGCGACCAGGGGACGCTGCGCGTGTGGTATTCCGACGGCGGGGCCGGCGACGTCGGCGCGGCCTGGGGCTGGGTGACCGTCGACCTGACGAAGGACGCCGACGGCTGGCTCGTCGTGCGCATCGACGAGAGGTCGCTCGCGCTGCTCGGATACGTCATTCCCGCCCACATCAGCGGCACCCGCTGGTATCGGTTCCGCCCGATCGCCCCGTAGCGACCGCGCCGCGCCCCGCCCATTCGGGCGATTCCCTTTCCCGTCTCGAGCCCGCATGCTGATCCTGACGGTTCTCACACCCAGAGGAGGGCTCAATGGACGGGTTGCTCACTCTCTCGAACGACCTTGCCGCTGCCGTGGAGCGGGCGGGTCAAGTCGTGTTCGGCGTCAACGCGAGAACGCGCCTGGGGTCGACGGGCGTGCACTGGCGGTCTGGCCTGATCGTCACCGCGAACCACACCGTGCGAGTGGACGAAGACATCACGGTCACTCGCCCTGACGGCCGAGCGATCGCGGCGACGGTTGCCGGCCGCGATCCGGCCATCGACATCGCCGTGCTGAAGGTGGACGCTCCCGATGTCGCGGTGGCGGATCTCGGCGAGTCCAATGCCGTCCGCGTCGGCCACCTCGTGCTTGCCGTGGGCCGGGGCCCCTGTGCAAGCTGGGGAGTGGTGAGCGCGATCGGAGAGGGACGAGGGCCGCGGAGCGCCGGCGGCGGGTTCTTCAGTCTCGACTTGACGCTCTATCCCGGGTTTTCCGGCGGACCTCTCGTCAACGCGCAGGGGCAGGTGATAGGCGTGAACAGCTCGGGCACGTCCCGGCACTTGCAGCTCGCCATCCCTTCCGCCGCCGTGACCCGCGTGGTCGACGAGCTCGTGCGGCGCGGACGCCTCGCCCGACCCTACCTGGGGGTGGGCACGCAGCCCGTGAGCCTGCCCGAGGCGCTCCGCCAGCGCTTCAACCTCGAGCAGCAGACCGCGGTCATCGTGGTGGCCGTGCAAACGAGTAGCCCGGCGGCCAGCGCCGGTCTGCTCATGGGTGACATCATCGTCTCGCTCGGCGGGACGAGCATCACCGACCCCGGCGATCTGGCGAGCGTCCTACGACCCGATCACGTGGGCGAAGACATGACCGTGTCCGTGCTTCGGGGCGGCGAGCCGCGGGACATTCGGATCACCGTCGGCGAGCGCCCACGTCGCCCCTGACGCGCGATGATCGAGCTGGCCGACCTCGCGGATCGTCTCCGTCGCGTGACCGTCGAGGTCATGGACGGGGGCAAGTCTCTGGGCGCCGGGGTGCTCTGGCCGCGGGGATGTGTGGTCACCAACGCGCACGTCGCGCGTCGATCGGTCATGGCCGTGCGCCTGGTCGACGGTCGCCGCCTGGAAGGACGCCTCCTCGCGCGTGATGGGAGCTCCGATCTCGCCCTGCTCCGGGTTGCTGGAACGGGAATGCCGGCGGCTTCCATCGCCGATCCGGATGCGGCCCGGGTCGGGGCGCTGGTGGTGGCCATGGGCCACCCGCTCGGCGTTCGAGGCGCGCTGACCGCGGGCATCATTCACGCGATCGGCCCGATCACGCCCGGCGGTCGCGCCTGGATCCAGGCCGACGTGCGACTGGCGCCCGGGAATTCCGGAGGACCTCTCGCCGACGCGTCAGGCCGCGTGCTGGGGTTGAACGCGATGGTGGCGGGAGCCCTGGCGCTTGCCATCCCCATGGCCGATGTGGAACGCTTTGTCCGCGGCGCCGGCGTGGAGCTCACGTGACCCAGTTCCGGGAATCGCCTCCGGGGCAGGGCCGCCGGGAGCGCCCGCGGCGTGACATCGACACCGCGTCGACGCCCGTGCTCGTGATCGCGGGCAGCGACCGGCTCGCCGCGGCCATCGAAGCCATGCTCCGCGGCCATCCGGGATGGCGCGTGGTGGTGGTCTCGCCCGCGGAGCTGGCGCATGTCGTCGATGACCTCGAGCCCGCGAGCGTCGTCATGGCCTTGCCGCCCCAGGCCGCGGCCGCCGCGCTCCACACTCTGGGCAGCCGCCCGCGGGTCCCCCCCGTGATCCTTCTCGCCGCGGAGCCGCTCGGTGCGTGGACGGCCCAGGCTCGCCGCGCCGGCGTTCGCGGCGTGCTTCGTGACGACGCGACGGCGGAGGAGCTCACCGCTGCCGTCGCGGCGACGATGGCCGGTCTCGTCGTGCTCCACCCTGCCGCCGTGATCGCCCGCCCCGCCCCGATGGCAGGATCGCGGAGAGTGAGCGAGGGGACAGGGCTCACCCCGCGGGAGCTGGAGATTCTCGAGATGATGGCGGAGGGCATGAGCAACCGGAGAATCGCCGTTCGTCTCGGGATCTCCGGCTACACGGTCAAGTTTCACGTCGCCTCGATCCTAGGCAAGCTGGGGGCGGCCACTCGCACGGAAGCGGTGACGCTCGGCGTACGCCACGGTCTGATCTCCCTCTGACCCTGTAGCCCTCCGACCCCGGCACTGGGCCAAGTTGCGGGCCAGACGAGGCCCGAAGGAGCCAGCGGCGCGAGGCGTACTTGTTCGTACGTTGAGCGTCGCTGGCGACTGAGAACGTGGCATTTCGAGCTGAGCGGCTCCGCCGCGAGGCGAGAGCTGAGTAGAGTTGGCGAAGCAAATTGGCCCAGTGCCTTGACAGCTTCGAGGCGCCTCGCCTACTATCCCCGCCATCGATCGTCCGCCCATCGTCGGGCTCCGAACTCTCGAGACGTGGAGGCTTTCCCAATGACGACTCGTCGGGAATTTCTCACCGTGACCCTCGCCGGCGGGGCGGCCGCGGCCTTCGCCCCTGGACTCGCCGCCGCCGCCCCGAAGTCCATGTCGGTCGTCCACGAGAGCTCGTTCATCAAGGCCTTCGACGAGTTCTTCGTGAAGAAGCTGGCGCCGGACTACGAGAAGATGACCGGCATCAAGATCAACTACGAGCCGGTGAGCGTGGGCAGCATGCTGACGCGGCTTACCACGATCGTCGAGACGAAGTCGGGGCCCGAGATCGTGCACACCGGCATCAACTGGCCTCATCTCTTCGACCAGGGCCTCGTCGACGTCAGCGATGTCGCCGGCGAGATCGGCAAGAAGCTGGGGGGCTGGCACGATAACGTCCACGACGCGGTGGTGGTCAACAAGAAGTGGAAGTCGCTGCCCTGGGGGAACATCGGCCAGCTCGAGAACTACCGGACCGACTGGTTCAAGGAGGTGGGCGTCACCAAGTTTCCCGACACCTGGGAGGACCTCCTCGCGGCCGGGCGCCTGCTCAAGAAGAAGGGCCACCCCTTCGGCTTCGAGCTCGGCCACGGCTTCGGTGACAATCACGGCTGGCTCTATCCGCTCCTCTGGTCCTACGGCGGGCAAGAAACGGACAGGAGCGGCAAGACCGTCACCATCGACTCCGACGAGACGGCGAAAGCCGTCGATTTCTGCCGCCGGTTCTACAAGGAGACGATGTTCGAGGACGTCCTGGGCTGGACCGACGTCAACAACAACAAGGCCTTCCTCGGCGAGCAGATCTCCTGCACGAACAACGCCTCCTCGATCCTCGTTGTGGCCAAGCGCGATTTCCCCGAGATCGGCAAGGTGACGGATCACGCGCTCAACCCGCAGGGCCCCAAGGGCCGTTTCCACCTGCTGAACGTGCAGGGCCACGCGATCGCCGCCCACGCTCCGGACGTGGCCGCGGCCAAGGCCTTCCTGCGCTGGCTCTACGACGACAAGCAGCTCTCGGCCTGGCTCACCGCCGGTGACGCCTACTACGCGCCGTTCCTTCGCGCCTACGACAACCACCCGATGTGGGAGCCGGAGCCGCGCAATCTGCCGTACAAGGAGTCGCTCAAGACGTCGCGGCTCCATGCCTGGCCCGGGCCCCCCGGCCTCGCCGCCTCGGAGAGCGTGGCGAAGTACGTCATCGTCGACATGTTCGCCAAGGCGTGTCGAGGCGATTCGACAAAGGACGTCATCGCCACCGCGGCCACCCAGCTGAAGCAGATCCACAAAGTGAAGTGATGTAAAGATGTCGGTCCGCCCGGCGCCTCTCGCGCGGCCGGCGCCGGTCGCAGGCCGGCCCTTCTCGCTGCGCGGCTTGCTCGAGCGGGAGGGCGCCTTCAGCTGGATCATGCTCGCGCCCGGCGTGCTGTTCCTCCTCGCCTTCATCGCCTATCCCTTCTTCTACGGCATCTATCTGAGCCTTCAAGATCGGCCCGTCGCCCGCGCGGGGGTGTTCGTGGGGCTGGCGAACTTCGCCACGCTGTTGGGCGAGGACGTGTTCTGGCAGGTCACGAGAAACACCTTCGTCTACACGCTGGCGACGACCGTCCTCAAGCTGCTCGGCGGCCTGGCCATGGCCCTCGTGATCAACCAGAGCTTCCGCGCGCGCAACCTGGTGCGCGCGGTCCTGCTCCTGCCCTTCATCGTGCCGACGGTCCTCAGCACCATCGCCTGGATGTGGATCTTCGACCCGACCTTCAGCGTGATCAACTGGACGCTCGTAAAAACGGGGCTCGTGAGCACCGGCTTCTCGTGGCTGGGCAACGCCACCCTGGCCATGGTGTCGATCATCGTGGTCAACACGTGGCGCGGCATCCCGTTCTACGGCATCACGCTCCTGGCCGGGCTCCAGACGATTTCGCCCGACCTCTACGAGGCGGCGGCTATCGACGGCGCCAGCGCCACGCAGCGCTTCTGGCACGTGACACTGCCCATCATCAAGCCCATCCTGATCATCGTGACGATGTTCTCGGTCATCTTCACCTTCGCGGACTTCCAGATCGTTTACTTGCTGACCCACGGCGGTCCCGCGAATGCGACGCAGGTCTTCGTCACGTACGCGTTCGATCTCGGCATGTCGGGGGGCCAGCTCGGCATGGGCGCGGCAGCGGCCCTCACGTTGCTGCCCGCCCTCGCCCTCGTGATCGTCGTTCTCGCGCTGTACCTGAGGCGCGAGTGATGGTGGGCGGGCGGGGATTCGGCGCGCGGCTGCTGCGGCTGTACCTGCCCCTCGCGTTCTTCTTCGTGGCCATGCTCTTTCCCTTCTACTGGATGCTCATCACCTCTATCAAGCCCAACCGTGAGCTCTACAACGCGCGCATCATGCCGCTGATCGTGCATCAGCCGACGCTCAAGCACTACGTCGACCTGCTCACCCAGACCAATTTCCTGACGTGGACGTACAACACCATGCTGGTGGCGGTGGTGACCACGGCGGTCTCGCTCGTGCTGGGGGCGATGATCGGCTACCCGCTGGCCCGCATGCGCTTTCCCGGGGCCGCCGTGGTGGCCATCGGCGTGGCGGCCACCTATCTCGTGCCCCAGCCGCTCCTCTTCATTCCCATGGCCGACATCATCAACCGGCTCGATCTCGGGAACACCCTCACCGCCGTCATGCTCACGTATCCGACGCTCCTCATCCCGTTTTGCTCGTGGCTGCTCATGGGCTACTTCAAGAGCGTGCCCCGCGAGCTCGAGGAGGCGGCGCGCATCGACGGGGCCAGCCGCTTCCAGGCCATGACGCGTGTGGTGCTGCCCCTCTGCACGCCAGGACTGTTGTCCGCCGGAATTTTTGCCTTCACGCTGGCCCAGAACGAGTTCCTCTACGCTCTCATCTTCCTGGCCAAGAGCGACATCCGCACCGTGCCCGTGGGCGCCATCACCGAGCTGATCCGCGGCGACGTCTTCTACTGGGGCCAGCTCATGGCCGCCGCTCTCCTGGGCTCGGTGCCCGTGGCCATCATCTACTCCTTCTTCGTGGATCACTACGTCGCCGGCCTCACCGCGGGGGCGGTGAAGAGCTAGGAGGCGCCTCACGCAAGAATTCCTATTCGCGGCCGAGAGCGTGAGGCTGGTTCCCCCTCGTCATGTTCTTGACCGCTCCCGCGTATCAGACTAGGCTTTCCGCATCTGACCGACCGTTCCGCCGTCTATGGGTGAGAGAATCCAGCATGCAATGTCCACGTTGTCAGGCTGAGAACCGCGACGGTCGCCGCTTTTGCGGCGAATGCGGGCTCTCGCTTGCCCTTCCGTGTCCCTCCTGCGGCTTCGTGAATGAAGGGGGCGAAAAGTTCTGCGGGGGCTGCGGATCAGCGCGGACCGACTCCGGGTCCGCTCAACAAACCAGGTTCGGCCCACCCGCCTCCTACACCCCGAAGCACCTCGCCGAGAAGATCCTCAGCTCTCAGGCCGTGCTGGAGGGCGAGCGGAAGACCGTGACCGTCATGTTCGCCGACCTCAAGGGCTCGATGGAGCTGCTCGCCGACCGGGATCCCGAGGAAGCCCGCGAGTTCCTCGATCCGGTGCTGGAGCGGATGATGGAGGCCGTGCACCGCTACGAGGGCACCGTCAATCAGGTCATGGGCGACGGGATCATGGCCCTCTTCGGCGCGCCGCTCGCGCACGAGGATCATGCGGTGCGGGCGTGCTACGCCGCGCTGAGGATGCAGGACAGCGTCGCTCGCTACGCGGAGGACCTGCGCCGTGGCCATGGGGCGGACGTCCAGATTCGCGTTGGACTGAACTCCGGGGAGGTCGTGGTTCGCTCGATCGGCAGTGATCTCCACATGGACTACACAGCAGTGGGGCAGACCACGCACCTGGCCGCCCGCATGGAGCAGCTTGCCCGACCCGGCGTCACCCTGATGACCGAGACGACCCTGCGAGCCGTGGAGGGATACGTGCAGGTGAGATCGCTGGGGCCGACGCCGATCAAAGGCTTGACGGAGGCGGTGCCCATCTATGAGCTGATCGCCGCCGGCGCGGCCCGTACACGTCTCCAGGCCTCCGTGGCGCGCGGCCTCACGCGCTTCGTCGGTCGAGACGCGGAGGTCGATCAGCTCCGCCAGGCCCTCGAGCAAGCCGCCGGTGGCCGTGGCCAGATCGTGGCGGTGGTGGGGGAGCCGGGGGTCGGCAAGTCGCGACTCTTCTACGAATTCATGCACTCTCATCGGACCCAGGGCTGGCTCGTGCTGGAGTCCAGCTCGGTCTCGTACGGGAAGGCAACGCCGTACCTTCCGCTGATCGATCTTCTCAAGGGCTACTTCAAGATCTCCGACCGGGACGACACGCGCGGGATTCGCGCGAAGGTGACCGGCAATGTCCTGACGCTCGACGAAGCGCTCAAGGACAGCATCCCCCCCTTACTCTGGCTGCTCGACGCGATAGCGGAGGACCACGACTTCCTGAAGCTCGACCCCGCCCAGCGGCGTGAGCGCACGCTCGATGCCGTCCGCCGGGTGCTGCTTCGGGAAAGCCGCAGTCAGCCCCTGCTTCTTGTCTTCGAGGACCTCCATTGGATCGACGAGGCGACACAGGCGCTGCTCGACGCTATCGTGGAAAGCCTCCCGACCGTCTCCGTCCTCCTGGCCGTGAACTACCGCCCCGAATATCAGCACACCTGGGGGAACAAGAGCTACTATCGGCAGCTCCGGATCGATACGCTTCCCCCCGAGACCGCCGAAGCGCTCCTGGAGACCCTGCTCGGAGACAACCGCGGGCTCCAACCGTTACGGCGTCTGCTCATCGAGAGGACGGAAGGGAACCCGTTGTTCCTCGAGGAGAGCGTGCGATCGCTCGTGGAGACGGAGGTTCTCGTCGGCGAGCGGGGCGCGTACCGCCTCGGCAAGGATCCTATCGGCATCCAGGTCCCCGCGACCGTCCAGGCGATTCTGGCCGCTCGTATCGACCGCCTTCCGCCCGAGGACAAGCAGCTTCTACAGACGGCGTCGGTGATCGGCAAGGACCTGCCGTGGGCCCTGCTCGTCGAGGCGGCCGAACGGCCGGAGGACGATATCCGGCGCGGCCTGGCGCGGCTTCAAGCCGCCGAGTTCGTCTACGAGGCCAAGCTCTTCCCCGACCTCGAGTACACCTTCAAGCACGCGCTGACCCACGAGGTAACCTACGGCAGCTTGCTTCAAGATCGCCGGCGCGCCATCCACGCGCGGATCGTCGGCGTCATCGAGCGAGTCTACGCGGACCGGCTGGCCGAGCACGTCGACCGCCTCGCCCACCATGCCTTCCGCGGCGAAGTGTGGGACAAGGCGCTTCACTATCTTCGCCAGACCGGCTCCTCCGGAACGAAGCCGAGCATCGACGCTGTGTTCGGTGGGCCCGAGGCTCCCGGCCATCTGTGGTTCCGAGGACAGCATGAACGGGCTCTCGCCCTGGCGCTCCGGGAGCGAACCTTCTCCGCGAGCTTCCGAAATTTCGGATGGACGATCATGACGAACTATCGGCTCGGGCAGATCTACCACTCGCTCGGGGACTACGCCAAGGCGGCTGACGCTCTCACACGCAACGTCGTGCAGCTCGAGGGCGACCTGCGCCGGGAAACCTTTGAGCTGGCCGGTTTCCCATCGGTCCTCTCGCGGGTCTGGCTGGCTCTTACCTTGGCAGAGCAGGGGGCCCTCGACGAGGCCGTCGCGCACACGGAGGAGGCCACGGCCATCGCGGAGGCCGAGAATCACGCGTTCAGCCTCGTCGTCGCCCACGCGGGAACCGGGATGATCCATCTCTTTCGAGGCGATGGCGAGAAGGCCATGGGGCCTCTCGAGCGGGGCCTGGTGATCGAGCGCCTGTCCGATATCCCGTTTCTCTTCCCCTTCGTCGCCGCGCCCCTCGGCTGGGCCTATGCGCTCGCCGGCCGGCACGAAGAAGGCCTGGCGCTCTTGCAGGATGCCATCGAGCGCGCTGAGGCGATGGAGTGGGCCGGCAACCACGCGATCCGGCTCGTGTGGCTCGGCCAGGCGCACCTGCGGGCGGGCCATGGGGATGCCGCGGCGCGACTGGCGCTGCGCGCGCTGGAGCTGGCAAGAAGGCTCGGCGAACGAGGACACGAAGCCTACGCACTGCAGCTGCTCGGCGAGCTGGCGGGGAAAGCCGTTCCCCCGGACGTCGAGCGGGCGAGTGAACACTATCGCGCCGCGCTCACCCTCGCGGAGGCCCTCGGGATGCGGCCCTTGGCCGCCGCGATCGCTAGCTCCCTTCCTTGACCTCGATGATCTCGTCCGCCACGAAGCCGTGCGCCTCCCGGTGGACGGCCGAGGCGGCCTCCTTGCTCGGGGCCTCGCAGAGGCAGAAGACCTTGCCCGTTCCCTCGTCGAACCAGTACCTCAGGTACTTGACGCCGTGCTTGTGCTGGACCTCCAGATCCTTGCGGTGGGCGTCGGCGACACCATTGGCGGTCAAGGCCTCGATCTTGTTGTGCACGTCCAGATAGAGTGGCATGTCAGCATCTCCTTGATTTGGAAGTTGCCGTCACCGTCGAGAACCGAAAGTCTACCCCCATCGAGGCTGCTCGCCAAGGTCGATGCCCAGCACGGTCTTGCCCACGATCTCGTGGACGAGCAGGCTGTTCGCGGGATGGAAGCCACCACACCTGGCATCGCGGTAGAGTCGCTCCAGCTCATTGGATTTGAACATGCCCGCCCCGCCGGAGACGGCCATGGCGAGGTCGACGACCTTCTTGGCGGCCTCGACGGCATTGTGCTTGGCCGCCACGAGCTTCATGGGCCACTGAGCGCCATGATCGACACCCTTCGACCAGTCTTCGGCGACGCGGTCCACCTGGGCCCCGGCCGCCTCGAGGGCGAGCTGCATCTCGGAAAAGCAATGCTGGACTTCCGGATGGTAGGCCATCGAGCGCGTCAAGGCGAGAGCCGTGCGCTTCTTGACGCCGGCGATGGCGATGTCACGCGCGCGTTCAGCGAGACCGAGATAGATGCTGCCGAAGGTCGGCTCGGCCCAGCCGAAGATCGAGAGGACGAAGAGATCGGCGGTACCCGCCGGGAGAACGCGCGCGACGTACTTGTCGGGAATGAACGCGCCCTCCAGGATGGTATCGTCGCTACGGGTGGCGCGCATGCCCAGAGTGTCCCAGGTTTCCTTGATGGCGTAGTCCTTGGTAGCGCGCGACATGAATGCGTGGATGACTTTCGGGCTCTTTGGATCCGAGGAGTCCATCGCGTGAAGGCCCAGGCGCGTCCAGACCGGGGCAAGGCTGCCGAACGTCTTGTGGCCCCAGAACCGGTATCCACCGTCGCCTCGCTCCGCCCTCGCCGTCGACAGGAAGAGCGGCAGATCGTTGCCCGCTTCGCCGTGGCCCGCCGCGAAGACCTCGCCCGCTGCCGCTTCCCGCAGGAGCCACTCGAGGGACTTGTCGCCCGTCCTCCGCATGTCGGCGGCCACGCCCGTCCAGTAGAGGTGCATGTTCGTGGCGAGGGCGGTGGCGGGAGCGCGGTAGGCGAGTCGACGTTGCTCGCGGCATACGTCTGCCAGGGTCATGCCGGGCCCGCCGAGATCCTCGGGTATGGCCATCTTGAGATAGCCGGCGGCCCGGAGCTCCTCGAAATCCTCGGTGAAGAATCGGTTCTCTCGGTCGTAGGCGGCGGCCCGGTCCCCGCAACGGCCAATGATCTCGTCGGACAGGGTCGCCGTGCCTCGCGTGGCTGTCATAGTCGAACCTCCGTGTCCGAGCTGTACAGGTCAGAGCGCGCGCTCGTCGCGCTCGCCTCCGTGATGGTTGGACGCTTAATGTGCCCGTGCTGCCACGTGGTGTCAAGGGGAAGTCGGCGTGCCGAGGCATGAGGGCTGCCCGTATTGCGTACGGAGGCGCCCTCGTGTGACGCGGGCCTGCTTGACAGTACTGGCGCGCGCGGCGAAGGTGGCGGGGTGCCGACCGATCCGGACCCGTTCGAGGTGCTCTACGCCCGTGGCGTGACCGATGGATTGCCCGTCGTGCCCCCGACGGCGGCGCGCGTGGCGGCGGCGGTGGAGGCAAGTCGGCGACGAGGTGACGAGCTGGTTGCACTGGTCGCGCCGAGGCTGGGGCGCGCCACCGTCGAGAAGATCGCCATCAATGCCGTCATGGCGGGCTGCCGGCCCGAGTACATGGCGGTGGTGATCGCGGGCGTGGAGGCGATCTGCGATCCCGCCTTCGCCCTCGTGGGCGTGTCGGGCACCACGGACGCGGTGGCGCCGCTCCTCATCGTGAACGGGCCCGTCCGCAAGCTTCTCGATGTCAATTCAGGCGCGGGTGTCTTCGGCCCGGGCTGGCGCGCCAACGCGACCATCGGGCGTGCCGTGCGCCTGATCTGGCAGAACATCGGCGGGGCCAGGCCGGGTGGGATCAGCATGTCCACGTTCTCCCAGACCGGCCGCTATTCCTACTGCATCGGCGAGAACGAGGAAGAGAGCCCGTGGGAGCCGCTCCACGTCGAGCATGGCTTTGCGGCCGCGGACAGCACGGTCGCCGCGATCGCCGCGGAGGCGCCCCAGGTCGTGGCGAACACGCGCAGCCGGACGGCGCGCGAGATCCTGGCCACCATCGCCCGGAGCGGCAGCGTGATCGCCAGCGACGCGCATGCCGGCCTCGGCGACACCGTGCTGGTCATCGGGCCCGAGCATGCGCGGACGATCGCGGCCGACGGCTGGTCCAAGGCGGATGCGCGGCAATTCGTGTGGGAGCAGACGCAGGCGGACACGGGCGGACACGGCGTCACCAAGTTCCGTGAGCCCGGCAACGTGAAGATCGTCGTGGCGGGCGGCACGGCGGGGCGCTTCTCGGCCTGGATCCCCGGCTGGCCCTTTCCCGACTCGCCGTCGAGCCTGGTTCTCAAACGCATCGCGGATTCCGGATGACGGGGCCCCGGCACTCCGCCACCTGAAGGAGCGATCATGCCCAGGACGATCCAGCAGAAGGTGACCTTTCGCGCATCACCGGACAAGTTGTTCGACATCTACCTGAGCTCCCGGAAGCATACGGCGGCCACGGGCGCCAAGGCCGTCATGAGCCGCAAAGTCGGCGGCAAGTTCACCGCACATGGCGAGCACCTCAAAGGCAGGAACGTGGCCATCGTGCCCAAGCGCTTGATCGTCCAGGCCTGGCGCGCCGCCAACTGGAAGAAGAGCGATCTCGACTCCGTCCTCGTGCTCGCCTTCAGCAAGGCTCCCGGGGGTGGCCGCGTCTCGATGACGCACGTGAACGTGCCGGACGCGAACGCCGCGAGCATCACTCGAGGATGGCGCGACTACTACTGGAAGCCATGGAAAGCCTACCTGAGACGTAATTGACGGCGGGTTTATCGTGGAGGTCGCCGGGGGCAAGGGGCTCCGTGCAGCACACCGACCACGTCGCATCAGAGGAGGAGAACATGGGAGCGCGTGCCGAGCAGCTGGCCAAGAAGTTCGACGAAACGTGCCGGGAGATGCACACGACCGTCGAGAAGCTGAGTGATGCCGACTGGAAGAAGACCACGTCGGCGGAGAAGTGGACGGTGGGCGTGGTTGCCCATCACGTGGCTCAGAGTCACGCGGGGATCGCAGGCCTCGTGGACATGGTCGCCAACGGGAAGCCCTTGCCGCACATGACCATGGACATGATCCACGAGGGCAACGCCAAGCACGCCAAGGAGCACGCCAACACCACCAAGGCCGAGACGCTCGCCCTCTCGAAGGAGAACAGCGCCAAGGCCGCCGGCATGGTCCGCGGGCTGAGCGACGAAGAGCTCGAGCGGAGCGCGCCGCTTCTGGGCGGGCCGCCCATGACGTCCGCGCAGGTCATCGAGGGAATCCTGATCAACCACGTCAACGAGCATCTGGGGAGCATCAAGGCCACCACCGGCGCAGGCGGCGGATAAAGGCCCATCTGCTTCGTTGGCGAAGGCGGCGGCACCCGCTCAACGTACAGAAAGTACGCCTCGGGGTGCCGCCGCCCTCGCCGCCTCGCATCTGGACCTTTCTCCACCGCCTGCTAGCCCTTTACTGAGCCGGCGGTCAGCCCCTCCACGAGATATTTCTGGAAAAACAGCACGAGCAACACGGCGGGGAGGGCGCCGAGGAAGCCGGAGGCAGCGATCACCGAGTAGTCGATGTTGACCTGCCCGTTCATGCCCGCGATCACCGGGGGCAGCGTCGTCGTTCCCGGCTTGGTGTTCAGCACCTGGGCCACGATGAACTCGTTCCAGCACAGCATGAAGGTGAAGGCGCCTCCCGCCACCAGGCCGGGGCCCGACACGGGCAGCACCACGCGCAGGTAGGCCTGCAGGCGGTTGCAGCCGTCCACGAGAGCGCTCTTGTCGAGCTCGGCGGGCACCGTCTCGAAATACGCCTTCATGATCCACACCGTGAAGGGCAGCGTGAAGGAGCAATAGGCGACCACGAGCCCGGTCAGCGTGTTCTGGAGGGCGAGCGCGCGCAGCATCAGGAAGAAAGCCGGAATCAAGACCACCGTGGGGAGCATCCGCGTGAAGAGCAGCGCGAAGAGCGAGAGGGTCTTCAACGGGAACTTGTAGCGAGCATAGGCGTAGCCGGCCGTGGTGCCGATCACCAGGTTGAGCGCGGTGACGACGGAGGCCACGACCAGGCTGTTGAGCATGGAGGGGATGATCTTGGCGGCCTGACCTTCGGCATGGAAGCGGACGAGCCCGAAGATCATCTTGTAGTTGTCCAGGGTGACCTCGGGCGGAATGAAGGACAGGGGCCGGGCCATGAGGTTGCGCTGGTAGGAAATGCTGGTGATGAAGAGCCAGACGAAGGGTCCGATCAGCCAGACGGCCACCGCCACGAGCAGCCCATACAGCACGAGCCGGCTGCCCGCGGGGCGCCGGCGGTAGCTGCCGCCACGATAACCGCGAGTTGTTGCAGTGGGCCCCTCACTCACTCAGCACTCACCTCGTCGCTCGAAGCGAGCGCCTCAGCTCGAACTGCGGCCCTCTCCTCAGAGGGGAGAGGGATTTTCCAATAATGGCCATCCCCTCAGGCCTCGGGCTCGAAGCGGGCCAGGAGCAGCCGCTGGTAGACGAAGGTGAGGAGGAGGCAAAGGGCGGTCAGCGTGTAGAGAATCGCCGTGCCCGGGCCGAACTTGAAGAAGGTGAAGGTCGTCTGGAATCCGAGCCAGGAGACGGTCGTCGTGTCGTGACCGGGGCCGCCCATGGTCAGCACGTAGATCAGGTCGAGCATCAGGAACCCGTTCACCGTGGCGAGCACGAGGACGAGGAACACGATGGGCCGGAGCGCGGGGAGGGTGACGTAGCGGAAGCGCTGCCAGTAGCCCGCCCCGTCCACTTCCGCCGCGCTGTACAGATCCTCCTGCACCGATTGCATGCCCGCCAGGAAGAGCAGGGTGGCGAACGGCGCCTGGTTCCACATGTAGACGGAGACGAGGACATTCAGCGCGCTGAAGCCGTCCTTGAAGAAGGCGATGTAGCCGTGGATGAGGCCGAGCTTCGCGAGCAGGGCGTTCAGCGCCCCGAACTCGAAGTCGAGGATGCCCACCCAGAGGAGCCCGACGACGACGCGAGAGAGCGACCACGGAATCAGGAGGAGGCTTCGCATGAGCGGCCGGCCGTTGAAGCGCTCGTGCAGCACGAGGGCCATGCCCATGCCGATGACGGTGGCCTCGAGCACGAAGGCCCCGACGAAGTAGAGGGTGCGCCAGAGCGAGCTCCAGTAGAGCGGATCGTCGAGGATCCTGACGTAGTTCTGAATCCCGATCCAGCGGAAGAGCGGCACCCGCACGCCGAAGAGCTCGATGGCCGGCCCCGTGGTGCGGAGCAAGTTGACGTCGGTGAAAGAGAGCCAAAGAGAATAGAGGAGCGGGAACAGCACGACGAGGAAGATGCCGAGGATCGCGGGCAGGACAAGGAGAATGGCGAACCAGCGCTCCGAGAGCCGGATCGATGGCAGATGGAGCCGGGGCGCCACCGCCTGGCCGGAGATGGGTTGAGGGAGCGTCGAGCGATTCGGCTCGGTCACGGGGGAACCCGCGTTAGGCTCGCCCCCTCACCCTGCCCTCTCCCCCTCCGGGGGCGAGGGATCATAACGATCCGAATCCCTCTCCCCCACCGGGGGAGAGGGTAGGGTGAGGGGGCGCGTGTGATGACAGACACCCGTTCTTCAGCCGCCGCCTAGGCCAGTGACTTCTGGAGCGTGGCGAGCTCCTTGAGGCCCTTGGGCACCGTGGTGACGCCGCGGATGATGTTCTGGACGGTGGCCACGGCCTTCGTGTCGTACTCCCCGTACCACGGCTCCTTGTAGGCAGCGATGACCTTGCCCTTCTTGTACTGCTCGCGGAGGAGCTTGAGGTCGATCCACCGGTCGTACGACTGGATGATCTCAGCATGGTCGTACATCTCGGGGTATGGGTTATCGAGCCCGGAGATCAGGCACCACTGGCGCTGCACGTACCAGTCGCCGTGCAGATTGCCCCCGAGAAAGCGCGTGAGCTTCCACGCGTCTTCGAGGACCTTGGTCTTGGCGTTGACCACGTACGTGTCGGTCCACATGTAGCTGCTGCCGTTGCCGGGGTACATGGCCATCTTGGCTTTCTTGGGAGCGAGCTTCGAGTTCTCGGGCTCGCCCGCGATGGTCTTGAGGTAGTAGGAGTGGTTCGTGTGGTACGCGTAGCGGCCCGTCCAGAAGAGGCGGTGCGTATCCGTCGAGGAGGTCTTGGTCAGCACCTCGGGATTCACCAGCTCCGCCTTGTACACCTTCTGCCAGCGCTCCATGGCCTTCGCCGCCCCCGGCTCCTGGTCGACGATGACGCGGTTCTTGGCGTCGAAGACCTGAGCGCCCTCCGAGAAGCAGTCGCTCATGAACTGCGGCATCGTCCCCGAAGGGCTGTTGTTCCAGTTCGGCAGATAAGGCGTATCGCTGATCTTGTCCTTCTTGAGCTTCATGCTGTGCTCGACCAGCTCGTCCCAGCTCTTGGCGGGGGCCTTGATGCCCACCTGCTGGAGCATGGGCTCGTTGTAGATCAGGATGAAGAGGCTGGTGAAGTACGGGAGCCCGAGCAGCTTGGTGCCGTCCTTGCTCTTGAGGCTGTCGAGGTTGGCCGGGGTCATCTTCTTCTTCAGCTCGTCCGTCCCGGGAAGATCGTCGACGGCCCGGATCAGGCCGTTCTCGAACCAGCGCTCCCGGTTGTTATGGTTGCAGTACATGACGTCGACGATCTCTCCAGCCAGGGCGCGGGTCTCCATGGTCGGGTGGTACTGCGCCCAGGGGATCGCCTCGTACTTGACCTGGCCCGTGAATTTTTGGTTGTAGTAGTTGACGTAGTCCTTGACGGTGTCGGGCTTGAACACCCAGCCCGAGAAGCTGACGGGCTTGTCGGCAAAGGCGGGGGCGCGCAGGCCCTCGCCGAGCACGGCCGCCGCTCCGAGCGCTCCCGAGGTCTTGAGGAAGGTCCGCCGGCTGATGGTCGTCATGGGTCGTGTCTCCTCTGGGTTGGCCGTCGCTGGTTCTGCCGTGCGTCCGCACTGACACATCGACCGGGCTGAGAAACTGGCGTGATTGTGGCGAGGGGGCCGCGGGTTGTCAAGGGCGGGGGTGGGTGGCCCACAGCAGCGTTTCCGGCTAGCATGGGCGCGATGCGCCTCTCGAATCGGCTCGGCCGCCACGCAATCTCCATGGTCCGCATATTACTTGCCGGCGCGCTGCTGGTCGTCATCGTGGTGCCGCCGGCCGACGCTCAGCGTGGCCTCGGCAAGGGGCGGCAGCGTCCACCCGAGCAGGCCCCCGCGGCGGAGCCTGCGCCGGGCGAGTACGCGCTGGAGGGTTCCCAGGCGATCGAGGCCGTCAACCGCGGCGAGGGTCGCCAGGCGCTCGCCTACTACGAGCGCGCGGCTGCGGAGGCGGAAAAGGACGGCAATCAGGTGCGAGCGGCGCGGGCCTGGCACGCGGCCGCGGTGGTCGCGAATCGCCTCGGCCGCTATCAGAAAGGCATCCAGTCGGCGAGCCGGTCCATCGAGCTCTTCAAGAAGGTCAATGCCCGCGAGCTGACGCAGGGCGATCTCGAGACATGGGGTTCGTCGTACAGCCACCTCGGCGCAGCGTATCGCGTGGTGGGTGACCTCCCGCAGGCGAGCAAGATCCTCGAAGAGGGGCTCGAACTAGCCAGGACCCGCATGAGGGGCCGGCATGGCGGGCAAGTCGAGGGATTTCTCTTGAACAACCTCGCCCAGGTCGCCTATGCGCAGCGGGATTTTCAGACGGCCCTGGCGCGCAACACCCAGGCCGCCCAGTTCTTCGAGGACGCGGAGACCCGTCTTCAGCCGCTGGCACCGGAGCGGGCCCGAACGAACATGCGTCGATGGGCCGCCGCCTCGTATCTCGGCATCGGGCGGGCCCAGCTCGCTCTCGGGCATCCCGACGAGGCCGACGCGGCGTTCGGCTGGGGCCTGAAGTATGCTCGACTGAGCGCGCTGCGGGAAGTGGAGATCGACCTCCTGGGAGGCCAGGGAAGCCTGGCGCTGTCGCGGCAGGACTGGTCGAAGGCGCTCGGGGTCTATCGGCAGTCCATTGCGCTCTCCGATCAGATGAAGCGCATCACGGACCACCCGTACCTCTACAACGGCCTTGCCCACTCGCTGGCCGGGCTCGGCCGCACGGAAGAGGCGTTCGCCGCGGCGCAGGAGTCTGTTCGGTACGTCGAGGAGCTTCGCGCGGATCTGGGCGACTCCTCCCTTCGCAGCGGATTCTTCGAAGGCAAGCAGGGCATCTATCAGTTCGCGATACAGCTTGCACTGCAGGCCCAGCATCCGGAGGAGGCCTTTTCCTTCGCTGAGCGGAGCCGGTCCCGGACCTTCCTCGATCTCCTGGGCAGCCAGACAACGCTCTCCAAGGGCCGCACCCGGGCACTGGTCGACGAAGAGGTGCGGCTCCGGGCCCGGCTGGCCGAGGCCAAGGCAGAGGCCCAGGACGGGAGCGATTCGCCGGAGTCGACGCGTGCCCGCACCCAGCTCGAGGCGCTCGACCGCGACTACCGCGCCTTCCTCGATCGCGTGAGGAAAGAAAACCTCGAGCAGGCTTCGCTCATGGCGGTGGAGCCGGTGACCCTCGCCGAGATCCAAGCGCTGATCCCCGAGGGCACGACACTCCTCGAGTATCACGTCGCGGAGAACGGCGTCGTCGTGTGGGTCGTGGATCGTCAGCGCTTCAAGGTGGTGCGGGTTCCCGGCGATCGTCAATCGCTCATCAATCAGGTTCGGCGATTCCGGGCCGCCATCACCAAGATGGCGCCCATCACGGACGTCCAGGCCCAGGCCCAAGCGCTCTATCGCCGGCTCCTCGAGCCCGCGCGGGCCGAGATCCTCGGGAGCCGGCTCGTGATCGTGCCCCATGGGGTCCTGCACTATCTGCCCTTCACCGCGCTTCGCTCGTCCGCGGGCAAGTGGGTGGTGGAGGACTTTGCCATCAGCACGCTGCCCAGCGCGAGCGTGCTCCGCTATCTCACCGACAAGGGCGTGGGTGCTTCCAGCCGCGCGCTCGTCGTCGGCAATCCCGACCTGGGGGCCGACCTCGCCCTGCCGTGGGCGGAGCGCGAGGCGCGCATGGTCGGACAGCGCGAGCCCGGCGCGACCGTGCTGGTGCGCACTGACGCCACTGAAGTCGAAGTCAAGAGGCTGCTCGAATCCGTGGGGCTCGTTCACTTCGCCACCCACGGCGAGTTGAACGAGAACGACCCGCTGTCGTCGGCGGTCCTCCTGGTGCCGGGTGGAGGGGAAGATGGGCGGCTCGAGGTCCGCGAAGTGTTCGGTCTGGATCTCCATGCTCGGCTCGTCGTGCTCTCCGCCTGCGAGACGGGGCTCGGAAAGCTGTCCCGGGGCGATGAGCTCGTGGGGCTCCAGCGGGCATTCCTCTACGCGGGTACGCCCGCCGTCGTGACCACGCTGTGGAAGGTCGACGATCGGGCGAGCTACGAGCTGATCCGCGCTTTCTACAACCGCCTGGGCGGCGCGGGCCCGGTGGAAGCCCTCCGCCAGGCGCAGATCGAGACCATGGCCACCTTCCCCCATCCCTATTCCTGGGCGGCCTTCGGCCTCAGCGGCGCGCCCCGGTGAGCCGGCGGCTCGAGCAGACCGGCGCACCTGCGACGTAGGGTCGGAAGCCCTCGTTGTCGGTCATGCACACAATCGCCTTCCTCGAGCCCGGCCACTTCCACGCCGCGCTGACTCTGGGCACGCCGCATCCGAACGTGCGCGAGGAGATCTTCGTCTACGCGCCACCTGGAGCGGAGCTGGACGATTTCCTCGCACTCGTCGAGGCATTCAACCGGCGCGCCCAGAGGCCCACGGCCTGGAAGCCGGTCGTCCGGGCCGGCGATCGCTCCCTCGAGCACCTCGTCGCGGACCGGCCGGGTGACGTCGTCATCCTCGCGGGCAGGAACGATCGGAAGATATCGATGATGCGGCGGCTTCACGACGCGGGCTTTCACATCCTGGCCGACAAGCCCTGGCTGGCGGGGCCGGATGGCCTCGAGGATCTGCGCCACACGCTGTCTGGCGGTCCCCTCGCCGTGGAGATCATGACGGGGCGCCACGAGATCACGTCAAGGCTCACGCAAAAGCTCGTGGGCGAGACCGAGGTGTTCGGAGGGTTCGACGAAGAGGAGATGGGGAAGCCCGCCATCGAGATCTCGGGCGTCCATCACCTGGAGAAGATGGTCAACGGCGCGCCACTCCGACGGCCTGCGTGGTACTTCGACGTCCGCGTGCAGGGTGACGGCATCGCCGACATCCCCACCCACATGGTCGATCAGGTTCAGCGGCTGGTCGCCGCAGCCTCGGACGCGGCTGCGCCGTCGCGCGGGCTGGAGCTGATCGCCGCGCGGCGCTGGGCGACGCGCGTGCCTCGCTCCCTGTTCGCGCGCGTGACCGGCCGATCCGACTTTCCCGCCGAGCTGGAGGACGCCGTGGCCGGCGCGGAGCTGTCGTACCGCTGCAACGCCGAGCTGTCATTTCGCCTCGGCGCCGTCACCGCGGCGGTGGACACGCGATGGGATCTGTCCGAGCCGCCGGGCGGCGGAGATACTCACCGCGCGGTCATTCGCGGCACACGGGTGGAGATCCGCGTGGACCAGAGCGCGGCGACCGACTTCCGTCGCCGGCTCTCGGTCGTGCCACGGGGAGAGGCGAGCCAGACCAGGGTCGCCCTCGAGCGGGCGATCACGAAATGGCACGCTGAGTATCCAGGCCTCGCCTTGTCCGAAGTCGGCTCCGGCTGGGAGATCAATGTGCCCCGCGCCCTCGCCTCCGGGCACGAGAGTCACTTTCCGCTCGTGCTCGCCGATTTCCTCGCGCTCGTCGAGCGCGGGAGCCGGCCGCCGGGCCTCGCGGCGGACACGCTCGCCAAGTACGCGCTGCTCGCGCGCGCCT
This sequence comes from Candidatus Methylomirabilota bacterium, assembly GCA_035635755.1. Taxonomy (GTDB): domain Bacteria; phylum Methylomirabilota; class Methylomirabilia; order Rokubacteriales; family CSP1-6; genus AR37. The sequence goes on from DASQAK010000182.1 coordinate 49,703, forward strand.
CGGTCGAGGCGCGCCGCCGTCGCGCAGAGTGAGCACGGCCGGCGTCGGAGCAAAAGCCATGAACCTGGAAATCCGGCAGATCCGCGCCGGGGAAGGGCTGCGGCTGCGCACCCTCCGGCTTCACGCTCTCGCTGACGCGCCCACGGCCTTTGGCTCGACGTTGGCTCGGGAGGAGGCGTTCCCCGAGAGCGTCTGGCACGAGAGAGCCGCCGGCGGGGCGGAGGGTGGTGACCGGATCACGTTCATCGCCGAGCAGGATGGTCGGTGGGTTGGCCTGGTGACCGGGCTGGCCGAGGACCCGGAAGATCCGAAGCAGTCAGGGCCCGTACTCGTGGGCATGTTCGTCGACGGCACGGAGCGTCGCCATGGGGTGGGTGCCATGCTGGTCGAGGGCGTGGCAGCCTGGGCGCGGGCGCGTGGCGCCGCTCGCCTCTCGCTCTGGGTCTTCTCCAGCACGAGCCGGCGATCGCGCTCTACCGGAAATGCGGGTTCCGGCCGACGGGCGAGACGAAGCCGCTCGCCCCCTCGCCCACCCTCGCGGAGCTGCGGATGGTCCGCGACCTGACGTGAGGTAGCGCGGCCCGCTTTGATCTGAGCCCTCAGGTCGCTTATAGTTCTCGCCGTGTCGGCGGCAGGGGCATTCAGCCTCGCCCCCATCAATCACGTCTCTGAACAGGAGCGCTCATGGCACTGCTCGACGGGAAGACCGCACTGGTAACGGGAGCCGGCCGGGGCATCGGCCGGGGGATCGCGATGGCGCTGGCCGCGGCCGGGGCCAAGGTCGTCGTCAACGACCTCGGCACGGGGCTGGATGGAGAGGGTGTGGGCACAGGCCCGGCCGCCCAGGTCGTCGAGGAGATCAAGAAGCTCGGCGGCACCGCGGCCGCCAACTTCGGCTCCGTGGCCGACTATACGCAGGCGACCGCGATGGTGGAGCAGGTGATGAAGACGTGGGGGCGCATCGACATCCTGGTGAACGTCGCGGGCATCCTGCGCGATCGCATGATCTTCAACATGAGCAAGGAAGAGTGGGCCGCCGTGCTCGCCGTGCACCTCGACGGCACCTTCTATTGCACGCGGGCCGCCTCCATCCCCATGCGCGAGCAGAAGTTTGGCCGCATCATCAGCATGTCGTCGGTGTCGGCGCTCGGGGCGCCGGGCCAGCCCAACTACGCGGCGGCCAAGGCGGGCATCATCGGGCTGACGTGGTCGACGGCGAATGGCCTGGCAAAGTACAACGTCACCGCCAATGCCATCATGCCGAGCGGGGCCACGCGCATGATCGACTCGACGCCGAGGGGCCGCAAGGTCTTCGAGGAAACGGGCAAGTGGCCGAGCGAGCAAGCGGTGGGCACCGAGCGCGACCCGGACAACGTCGCTCCTCTCGTGGTGTTCCTGGCCAGCGACGCCGCCGCGCACGTCAACGGGCAGGTCTTCCACTCCTTCGGCTATGGCTACGCCCTCATGGCCCCGCCCCAGCCCATTCGCCGGCTGGAGGCCGAACGCCGCATCGATCCCGAAGAGCTGGTGAAGCTTTTCCCCGAGACGCTCGGACGCGGCCTGCAGGAGCCGATCGGCACCAATTTCGGGAAGGGCCTGGAGGAGCGACCCAAGGCCGAGTGGAAGACGCTCGCGGGAGGTGTGCGCTACTGGCAGGCGCCCTGGGAGGGGCGGTGAGGACAGTCCTCCTGGTCTGTCACGCCAACACCTGCCGCAGCGTGATGGCGCACGTCCTGCTCGAGAAGATGCTGGATGAGCGCCATGCGCGCTCGGGCGTGCTCGTGCGTTCGGGCGGGATCGCCAACCACGCGCGCGACGGGATGATTCCCTCGCTCGACGCGCGCATCGTGCTGCGCGAGGAGGGGATCCATCTGCGCGAGGACGAGATCACGTCGACGGATCTGCGGCGCCACCGCGAGCTGATCGCGGAGGCGCACCTGATCGTCACCATGACGGAGCAGCAGAAGGAGATGCTCGCCGTCTACGAGGAGGCGCACGGGCGGCCGATCTTCACGCTGAAGGAGCTGGCGGGCGAGGAAGGCGACATCCACGACCCGTTCCAGCAGGGCGAGGATCGCTACCGCGCCTGTCGAGACGAGATCAAGCGCTGTCTCACCAAGAGCGTCGACCGCCTCCTCGCCACCCTGTCGAAATGACCTCATCATCCCTCCCCCTCGGGGGAGAGCTTTCGTGACTCCCTCTCCCCCGCCTCGGGGGAGAGGGAAGGGTGAGGCGGCTGTCCGGGTCGTCCTCCTTCTCGCTGCCTGCCTTGCCGCGTTGATCGGCTGTAGCAAGGGCTCCGACACCAAGGGCCCGCTCACCATCGTCCTCAAGCACGCCAAGATTCTCGGGCCCGTCGATCCCATTCCCGCCCTCCTCGCCGAGTTCGAGTCAGCGCATCCCGGTATCCGGGTCAAGGCCGAGGTGCTGCCCTGGACCTCGGACGAGCAGCGCCAGTTCCTGGTCATCAATCTCGAGGGCGGCCAGCCGGGCTTCGACCTCATGATGCTCGACTGCATCTGGGTGCCCGAGTTCGCGCGGGCCGGCTGGATTCTCGACCTCACGGCCGGCGTCACACAGGACGAGCTGGCGGCCCATTTCCCCTCGGCCGCCCAGGCCGGCACGTATCGCGGCCGGACCTGGGCGCTGCCGTGGTTCATGAACGTGGGGCTGCTCTACTACCGCAGCGATCTGCTCGGCCGCTACGGCTTCAAGCCGCCCGAGACCTATGTCGCGATGCTCGAGCAGATCCGTGTGATCCGCGCCGGCGAGAAGAGTCGCAAGCTCGAGGGCTATCTCTGGCAGGGCAAGCAGTACGAGGGGCTGGTGGTCAATGTGCTCGAAGGCCTCTGGGCCGACGGCACCACGCTCGTGGGGGAAGACGGCCGCATCTTCCCCGATCCCGAGCGGGCGGAGCAGGTCTTGCGCTTCATGCGCATGCTCATCGACACGGGGGCGAGCCCCGGCTGGGTGACGGCGGGGGACGAGGAGGTCACGCGGCGGGCCTTCGGCAACGGCGAGGCGATCTTCCTCAGGAGCTGGCCCTATGCCGTCGACATGTTCGAGAAGCCCGGCTCGCCGGTGCGGGGCAAGGTGGGCCTCGCCCCGCTGCCGAGTCATGAAGCCGGGCGGCGGGCGCCGGGCTCGACGGGCGGGGCGCACCTCGCGATCACGCGGCACACCCGGCACCCCGCCGAGGCGCTGGAGCTGGCGCGCTTTCTCACCAGCGCGCCCGCGCAGCGTGCGATGACGGCGAGCGGCGCCACCAAGCCCACCCGAATGGCGCTCTACCACGATGCGGAGCTCGTGCGGGCCTCGCCCAACCTCCCGCGCATCCACGACCTGACGCTGGCCGGCCGTTCCCGGCCGGTCACGCCGTACTACGTGATGATCTCGACCACGCTCCAGCCAGAGCTGTCGGCCGCGCTCGTCAAGGTCAAGACGCCCGCGCGAAGCGTGGCCGACGCGCGCCGGCGGCTCGACTTCTTCCTTCGGGATCTCCAGGAATGAGCCGGGGCGGGCCGGCCGCCACCGTCATACGAAGCCAGCGGCGCGCGTCGGTGCAGGGCCTGCTTCTCGTCACGCCCGCCCTCTTTGCCCTCGGCGCGCTCACCCTCTATCCGACGCTCTGGGTCGGCTGGCTCTCGCTCCAGCGCCGGATCCCCATCTTCGGCGTCGAGCGCTTCGAGGGCCTCGGCAATTTCTTCTTTCTCGCGACGGACCCGCGCTTCTGGAAGGCGGCCCAGGTCACCTTGGTGTTCACGGCGGCCTCGGTGGCCCTCGAGCTGGTCGGGGGCGTCCTCGTCGCCCTCGCGCTCCGCGGCCAGCGCGCGGGCGCCCGGGTGGGCCTCTCGTTCCTGCTCCTGGCGTGGGCGCTCCCTTCTGTGGTGACGGCCAAGCTCTTCGAGTGGCTCTACAACCCCGCCGCGGGGCTCGTGAACTTCCTGCTCGGCGGCATCGCGCTGAACTGGCTGGGCGATCCCAGGCTCGCCCTCCCCGGGCTCATCCTGGCCGATGTGTGGCGGACGCTGCCCTTCGTCACCGTGCTCTGCTACGCGCGTCTCCTCGCCATCCCCGTCGAGCTCTACGAGGCGGCCCAGATGGACGGGGCGGGCGCCGTGGCGACCTTCACGCGCATCACCTTGCCGCTCCTGCGCCGCATCCTGCTCATCGCCGTCCTCTTCCGGACGCTGGACGCGCTCCGGTCCTTCGACCTGATGTTCGTACTCACGGGCGGCGGCCCCGCGGGCACCACCGAGACCCTCACCGTCTACGCGTACCGTAGCCTCTTCCAGGCCGTGCAGCTCGGTCTCGGCTCCGCCGTCGGCGTGGTCGTCTTCGCGCTCGTGATGCTGGTGGCCTGGGGGTACCTCCGCGCGCTCCGGCACGAGGGCCTCGCCGCGTGATGGGGCGGGCCGGCCTGCCGCGATCCCTGCGGGACTGGGCCGTGCTCCTGGCCCTCCTCGCCTACGCGACGCCGTTCTTCTGGCAGCTCCTCACCTCGCTCAAGCCCGAGGCGGAGCTCATGGTCCTGCCCCCGCTCTTTCCGAGCCGGCTCACGTGGGAGCACTACCGGGTCGTCCTGGGACAAAGCGTGATGCTCCGCGCCCTCGTCAACAGCCTCGGCGTCGGCGTCATCACCACCGTGCTCGCCCTCGGCCTGGGCATCTTCGGCGCCTACGGCATCGCGCGCTACCCGATCCCGGGCAAGGCGCTGCTCCTTCTCCTGATCGTCGGAGGCACCGCGTTTCCCCAGATCGCCACGGTGAGCCCGCTCTATCTCCTGATGCGCGCGCTCTCGCTGCGCGATACGTGGCTGGCCCTCATCCTGGCCAATACCTCCTTTGCCCTGCCGCTGGTCATCTGGCTCCTCACGGGCTTTCTCCAGGAGATCCCCGTCGGGCTCGAGGAGGCCGCCTCCGTGGACGGTGCGAGCCGACCGCGCGCTTTCCGCTGGATCGTGCTACCGCTTCTGGCCCCCGGCCTCGCCTCAGCATCCCTCCTGACCTTTCTCTTCTCGTGGAACGAGTTCCTCTTCGCCTACACGTTCACGGCTACCGAAGCCAGCCGCACCGTGCCCGTGGCGCTCGCGCTCTTTCCCGGCGTCTTCGAGGTGCCCTGGGGCGACATCGCGGCGGCCTCCATCCTTGCCAGCATCCCGCCCGTCGCCCTCGTTGTCGGCCTGCAGCGCTACCTGGTCCGCGGCCTCCTCTCCGGCGCCCTGAGGGAGTAGAGGGAGCCCGCGGGCCCGTACCCTCGTCTTACTCAGCCCTCGCCTCGTCGCCCGAGGCGGGCGTCTCGGCTCGAACTGCGGCCCTCTCCCCCACTGGGGGAGAGGGATGGTTTATAGTCTGGGCGTGGCGCAGCGCTTTCCGACAGGGAGGCACACGTGGAGCTCTTCACCCGACGTCATGTCCTGCTCGGCGTCTCCTGGGTCCTTGGGGTGCTCGCGGGCGCGGGCGGCGCGCTCGCGGGAGTGAGAGACGTGCTTGCCCAGACGCCCCCCGCCACGGCGGGCCCGGTCGATCCGAAGCTGATCGAGGACCTGGTTGCCGCCAACCGCATCCTGGCCGATCAGGGTGTCGTCGACGGCTACGGCCACGTGAGCGTGCGTCACGAGAAATCCCCCGATCGCTACCTGATGTCACGCTCGATCGCTCCCGAGCTGGTGACGGCGGCCGACATCATGGAGTACGACCTCGACAGCACGGCCGTCGACGCGCGCGGCCGGACGAGCTATCTCGAGCGCTTCATCCATGGCGAGATCTACCGGGTGCGGCCCGACGTGCGCGCCATCGTCCACAACCATTCGCCCTCCGTCATCCCCTTCGGCGTCACCGGGGTGCCCCTCCGTCCGCTCTATCACATGAGCGC
>DASQAK010000183.1:0-15959 GCA_035635755.1 Candidatus Methylomirabilota bacterium
GCGGCGGCTGTAGTGGTGCAGGGCCCGCGCCACCACTTCCTTGCCCGTCCCCGACTCGCCGCGGAGGAGCACGCTGACGTCGCTCGCGGCCACGCGCCCGATGGTCTTGTAGACCTCCTGCATGGTCGGGTGCCGCCCCACGAGGGCGCCGAACTCCCAGACCTCCTTGAGCCCCGTCTTGAGCGAGGTGACTTCCTGCGAGAGCCGCCGCGCGGTCAGCGCGCGCTCGGCGAGGAGGAGCGCCTCGTCGAGATCGAAGGGCTTGGCGAGGTAGTCGTAGGCGCCCTGCTGCATGGCCTGGATGGCCGTCTCCACGGTGCCGTGGGCGGTCATGATCACCACCTGCGCATCGGGACGCTTCCCGCGGATGCGGCCGAGGAGAGTCAGCCCGTCGATGCCGGGCATGCGGATGTCGAGGAGGATCAGATCGAAAGGCTGCGCCTCGGCCTCCCGAAGCGCGGTGGTGCCGTCCTTGACCGCCGTGACCTGGTAGCCGGCGCCGCGGAAGCCCTTCTCGAGGACCCAGCGGAGGCCGTCTTCGTCGTCGGCGATGAGGATGCGTCCGTCTGCCATGTTGGCCATCTTATCTCGCGATGGGCAGGAAGCAGGACATCGCGGTCCCGCGTCCCGGCTCGCTCGTGACCTGGATGGCGCCCCCGTGCTCGTCGACGATGCGATGGCAGAGGGCGAGCCCGAGCCCCAGGCCCCGCTCCTTGGTCGTGAAGAAGGGCGTGAAGAGCTTGGCCCGCGTCTCCTCGGAGATGCCGGCGCCCTCGTCGGCGATCTGGATCTCCGCCATGCTTCGCTGCCCCTGGCCGAGATCCACCTTGGCGAAGAGGGGGTTCATGCTCAGCCGCGTGACGAGAGTCAACCGGCCGCCGCCCGGCATGGCCTCGATGGCGTTGCGCACCAGGTTGTGGAAGACCTGCATGATGCGGTCCTCGTCGGCCAGGATGGGAGGCAGGCTCGGGTCATAGCGCCGCACGAAGGTGATGCGGCGAGAGGCGGCTTCCACTTCCAGGAGCAGGGCCACGCGCTCGAGGAGCTGGTGGACGTTGAGGGGCACCGGGCGAAGGGTGACGGGGCGCCCGACGTCCAGCAGCATCTCGATGATGCTGTTGACGCGGGTCACCTCTTTCAAGAGCACGGACGTGTACTCGCCCCACCGCGCCTCGTCGCCCAGCTCGCGCTGCATGAGCTGCGCGGCGCCGCGGATGGCCGAGAGCGGATTGCGGATCTCGTGGGCGAGCCCTATGGCCATCTGCCCCGCCGCGGCCAGGGTCTCCCCGCGGCGGACCTCGGCCTCGAGCTGGCGCAGGCGCGAGATGTCGCGCACCACCGCCACCGCCGAGGTGACGGCGCCGCTGCGTCCGGCGAGCGGCGCCGTGACCACGCTCACGTGCACGGGACGGCCGTCGAGCCCCTCGACGACGGCGGAGGACTCGGAGCGACTCTCGCCGGTGGCCAGCGTATCGGTCAGGTGGCGCACGAGGGACGTCTCGGGGGCGAAGACTTCCTTGAGGGTGCGGCCGAGCACGCGCCGGGCGGAGCGGCCCAGCAAGTCCTCGGCCGCGGGATTCCACAGGATGACGCGCAGCTCCGTGTCCACGCCCACGAGGGCGTCCGGCAGCCCGCTCACCAGCCCCTCGTAGTCGAGTGGGTGGGCCATCATCAGGCGAGCGCCAGGTCGGGCACGGCGTTCAGGGTCAGGGGCGCGCGCTCGCCCGCCTCGAGCCGATCGTGACCGGCGGCGGCGATCATGGCCGCATTGTCCGTGCAGAGCCGTCGGGAGGGGACGAAGAGCTCCCAGCCGCGCTCGCCGCACTCGCCCGCGAGCGCCTCGCGCAGGGCCGTGTTGGCGGCGACCCCGCCCGTCAAGACGACGCGACGGACGCCGAGCGAGAGCCCCGCGCGCACGGTCTTGCGTACCAGCATCTTGACGACGGTGGCCTGGAACGAGGCCGCGACGTCCGCCACGTGCGCCGGGGAGAGGGCGCCGGCGCGCCGGACGTGGAGCGACACCGCCGTCTTGATCCCACTGAAGGAGAAGTCCGGCGCGCCGTCGGTCATCTGCGCGGTGGGGAGTCGGAGAGCAGTGGGGTTTCCTTCGCGCGCGATGTGCTCGATGGCGGGCCCGCCCGGATAGCCCAGGCCCAGGAGCTTGGCGACCTTGTCGAAGGCCTCGCCCGCGGCGTCGTCGCGCGTGCGGCCGATGCGCGCGTAGCGCCGCGGCTCTCTCGCCAGGTAAAGGGCAGTGTGGCCGCCCGAGACCACGAGGGCGAGAAAGGGGTAGTCGGGCGGGTTTCCCTCCAGGAAGGCGGCGTAGATGTGACCTTCGAGGTGATTGACGCCGCAGAGGGGGGCGCCGTGCACCCAGGCGAGCGCCTTGGCGGCCTGCACGCCGACGAGGAGCGAGCCCACGAGCCCCGGCCCCTGGGTCACCGCGATGCCGTCGAGGTCACGGAGGGTCATGCCCGCCTCGGCGAGGGCCCGGCGGATCACAGGCACGATCACCTCGAGGTGTCGGCGCGAGGCGAGCTCCGGCACCACGCCGCCGTAGGGCGCGTGGACGTCGTCCTGAGAGGCGACGACGCTCCCCAGCACCTTGCGCCCGCCGTCGAGGACGGCGGCCGCCGTCTCGTCGCAGGAAGTCTCGATACCGAGCACGATCATGGATTTATTCAGCCCTCGCCTCGCCGCTCATTCACTCAGCCCTCGCCTCTCGGCTTCGCCGCTCGGCTCGAACGGCCACGCCTTCGGAGTCAATTCAGCACAGCTCGAAAGTCATCTACTTGGCCAGCTGGGATACGGGGACGAGGCGGATGCCTCGCGCCTCCCAGCGCGGGACGTACTCGCGCAGGAGACGCGCCGTCAGCGGATGCCCGTGGGCGATCACGATGACCTCACCCCGGCGCTCCGCCCACCAGGCGACCTCGTCCCAGCGCACCCGATCGCCCGCCTCCCCCGCGCTGTGGTCGATCATGATCTGCCGCCGGCCCGCGCGCAGCCCCGCGGCCTTGGCCTCGTCGTAGGCGACGGACAGATTGCTCGTCAGCCCGTCAACCATGAAGAGCCGTCGCCCCGCCAGCACCTCCACCACCGTGCGCATGCGCGCCCGGTCCTCGGTCATCCGCGATCCCATGTGGTTGGTGACCCCCACGGCGCCGGGCACGCTGGCCAGGTGCGCCCCCACCTGACGCTGGAGCTCCTGCGGGCTCATGACCATCAGGAGCGAGCCAGGACCGGGATCGACCTCGGGATAGCGATAGGGCTCCATGGGCAGGTCGAGGAGGACTTCCATCCCCGCCTGGGCCGCTTCTCGGGCTGTCCATTCCGAGAGCGGCAGGCCCGGCAGCACGGCCACGGTCAGGGGCCGCCTGATGTCACGGAGCGGATCGAAGACGTCTCGACGCGCGCCCAGATCGTCCACGATGACGGCAACGCGCGGTGACCCCGTCGCCACGGGCGGCGCCGGCTGTGGCGCGGCGGTGCTCGCCGTGGCGCGGCGCGGCTGAGGCCCTGGGGCCACTGAGGGCGTCGGGGAAGAGCTCCACGGCAGACCGAAGAGGCTGGCTTCTCCCCGCCGCGCCTGCCACTGGTCGAGGCCGACCACGGCCACGAGCAGAACGACGATGAGCCCGGCGAGAGCCGTCCAGACTCGCGCCGGCATGCCGCCCCGTCAGCGGGCCGAAGCCTGCGGCGTCGGCGTCGGGCCCGCCGGGCGCGTGGTCTTGTCCATGATCTTCATGGCCTTGAGCAGATCGACGGCGCGCTGCAGCTGGGGATCGCGCTTGAGCTGATCCTGGAGCCGCGCCTGCTCGTCGATCTGCGGCGGCGGCGCCTGCTCGCCCGCGGCGGGCTTGGGCATCTCGACGACGATGTCGGGCGTGATCCCCTTGCCGTGGATGGAGCGTCCCTTGGGCGTGAAGTACTTGGCCGTGGTCAGCCGCAGGCCCGAGCCGTCGGAGAGCGGGATGATGGTCTGCACGGAGCCCTTGCCGAAGCTCTGCGTCCCCAGGACGACGGCGCGTCCCCAGTCCTGGAGCGCGCCCGCCACGATCTCGGAGGCGGAGGCGCTACCCTGGTTGACGAGGACGATGATGGGGAAGTCGCTCCAGGTGCGCTTGCCGCTGGCCTGGAAGCGCATGTTCTGGTTGCGGACGCGCCCTTCCGTGTACACCACGAGCTTGCCCGACTCGAGGAACTTCTCCGACACCTCGACGGAGGAGGTGAGCAGCCCGCCCGGATTGTTGCGGAGATCGAGGACGAGCCCCTGGATCTTCTTGCCCTTGTTGTACTTCTCGAGGGCGGTCTCGACATCCTGGCCCGTCTTCTCCTGGAACTGACGGAGGCGGATGTACTCGATGCCGGGCTCGAGCTCGCCGGTCTTGACGGACTGCACCTGGATCAGCTCGCGCGTGATCGAGTAGTCCTTGGGCTCGTTCAGGCCCTCGCGGATGATGCTGATGACGATCTTGCTCCCGGGCTTGCCGCGCATTCGCTTGACGGCGTCGGAGAGCTGCATGTCCTTGGTCGACATGCCCTCGATCTTGACGATCCGGTCGCCGGGCAGGATCCCTGCGCGGAAGGCCGGCGTCCCTTCAATGGGCGTCACCACGGTGAGGATGTCGTCCTTGAGGGTGATCTCGATGCCCAGGCCACCGAACTGGCCCGTCGTCTCCACGCCCATCTCCCGGTACATGTCGGGATCGAGGAAGGAGGAATGCGCGTCGAGGCCGCGCAGGGTGCCCTTGATGGCGCTGTACACGAGGTCCTTGGGCGGCACTTCGTCGACGTACTGACTCTGGATGATCGAGAGCACCTCGGTGAAGAGGCGAAGATTCTCGTACGTGGCGGCCTGATCGTTGCTCTTGCTCGCCACCCCGCCGCCGAGGGACAGGGTGAGGAAGAGCAAGAGGGCCGAGATCATCAACGCCTTCTTCACGTGACGCAGGGTGCTCATCGTGGTCTCCTTGGTCCAGCCCGAGTTCGATTCGCGCGGCGCCTCAGCCGCGCGGTTTGAGCCATTGAGCGGGGTCCTGGGGACGCCCCTGGTAGCGCACCTCGAAATAGAGGCGCGGCCCCTGGAGCGAGCCCGTATCCCCCACCGTCCCGATCACCTGTCCCTGCTTGATATCGTCGCCCTCGGCCACTTTCATGTCGGCCATGTGCGCGTACAGCGTGTAGTACTCGTTGCCGTGATCGACGATCACGAGGTTGCCGTACCCTCGGAACCATCCCGTGTAGAGCACGTGGCCCGGGTACACCGCGTGCACGCTCGAGCCCTCGGCCGCGTCGATGTCGATCCCGTTACGGAACGTCTTCGTCCCGAACCGCGGATTGACTCGCGCGCCGTACTCCTCGACCACCCGGCCCTCGGCCGGCCAGGCGAGGCGTCCGCGCATCGCCCCCAACCCGACTCCCGGCGTGCTCTCGCCGGGTACGGCCTTCGGCGGTTTTACCGAGGGTGGCGGAATCTTGGCCACCCGCCGCTTCTCCTGCAGGTCCCGGATGAAGGCCTCGAGGCGACGCGTCGCCTCGCTCAGCTCCCCCACCATGCGATCGTGATAGACCCGTTCGTCTTTGACCCGGGCCAGGATGACCCGCCGCTTGCCCGCCTCGCGGTCGGCCTCGGCGCGCTCCTCTTCCGCCTGGGCCCTGACCGTGGAGAGCTCCCGACGACTCTGCTCGAGGCGTGCTTTCCGGTCGGCCAGACCCTCAGAGGTGACACGATACTCTCGAATCATCCGCGCGTCCACCGTGGCGAGCGTGGTCAGATGGCGCAGCCGGACAGACTGGGCCACGGGATCGGCGCCCGAGAGCAGGAGCGGGAGCGCGCCGCCTTGCGCCTGCAGGCGGTACATGGCCCGGAGTCGCTGGCCGAGGCCGTCTTCCTGCCCCGCCCGCTGGATCTCGAGTCGCGCGATGTCGCGCTGGAGGTCGCCGATCTCGGTCTGCGCCCGCTTGACCCGCACGTCGAGGACCGCCACCTGACGGCGCTTGTCCGTGAGGCGCTTGTCGATGACCTCCAGCTCGGTCAGGAGCGAGGTCTCGCGCTTGCGCGCGTCGGCGGCCTTGACGCGCTCCTCCTTGAGCCGCTTCTGGGTCTGCTGGAGCGTGCGCTCCTTCTCACCGAGGTCGGTGGCGTCTTTCTTCGTCTGCGCCCCCGCCGCGGACGCGGCGGCGAGCAGCAGCGCCGTCCCGATGATGCCCGCGCGCGTGAGACGGCTCATGCGGTGGCCCGGCCCCGCGCGAGGAGCCCGCCCAGGGCGCCCAGCACCGCCCCGCCCGCGATGAGGAGCAGGATCTGCGGCAGCGAGAGGAAGACCGCGCGAGCGAGACCGAGGGTCAGGTTCAGGAGCGGCTCGAGGCGCGGGGCGGCGACGGCATAGACGGTCTCGAGCAGGGCCAGGGCCACCACCGCGCCCAGGAGCCCCTGGACCATGCCCTGGAGCAGCTGGGGCAGGCGGACGACCGCCTCGCTCGCTCCGACCAGGCGCATGATCTCCGTCTCCGCGCGCCGCACGTGCAAGACGAGAGTGGTCGCCGTGGTCACGGTCAGGATGGCGGCGAGGGCGAGCACGGCCCCCACGCCGAGCCCCACGATCTCGAAGAGCCGCTGCCACCGGGCAAGGCCCTCGACCCACTCCGCGCCGCCCTGGACGTCCTCGACCTCGGGCAAGGCGCTGAGACGCGCCGTCAGCTCCCGCGTCGCCTCCGGCGTGGTCGCGTCCTCTTCCGGCGTCACCTCGATGGAGGCGGGCAGCGGATTGCGCGGCAGCTGCTCGAGCACACCCGCTTGAGCCCCGAGGGATTGCCGCAGGGACTGGAGGGCCTGGCTCTTGGAGACGTAGCGTATCCGCTGGACGCCGGGGAGACCTTCCACTCGGCGCGTGAGATCGGCGAGTGCCCCGCCCGTGGGCTCTTCACGGAGGAACACGACCACGCGCACGCGGTCGCGCCACTGACTCACCGCCCGGCCCAGGTTGAGCGAGAGGAGCCAGAAGCCTCCGAGGGCCGTGAGGGAGAGCGTGATGAGCAGGATGGCGCTCACCCCGACCCGCCCCGCCCGCCGCAAATCCACCAGCGCCTCGCTCACGATGAAGCTGAGCACAGGGCTACCCTTCGTCCTTCAGCAAGACTCCACCACCCAGCTTGATCGTGCGGCGCTTGAGCTGGATAGCGAGGCGGGCTTGATGGGTGGCCAGGAGCACGGTGGTGCCGCGGCTGCCGATGTCCTTGATGAGGTCGAGGATCTCTCCTGCCATGGCCTCGTCGAGATTGCCGGTGGGCTCGTCCGCGAGGAGAAGCGCGGGCGACTTGACGATGGCGCGGGCCAGGGCCGCCCGCTGGGCCTCGCCCTGAGAAAGCTGCGCCGGATACGCCTGCGCTCTTGAAGACAACCCCACCGCCTTGAGGGCCTGGAAGGCCTTCGGGGTGATCTCGCGTCGAGGCGTCCCGAGCACGCGGAGCACGAAGGCGATGTTCTCGAAGACGGTCCGGCCGGAGAGGAGCTTGGCGTCCTGGAAGACGATGCCGAGCGAGCGCCTGAGAAGGGGAACGTCCGAGCGGCGCAGGGCCCTGACGTCGAATCCGGCGACCTCGATCTCGCCCTCGCTGGCCCGCTCGTCGGCATAGAGGAGCCGGAGGAGGGTCGTCTTGCCCGCCCCGCTCGTCCCGCTCAGGACGACGAACTCGCCCTTCTCGACGCTGAACGAGATGTCGCTCAGGGCGGGCAGCCTCATCGGCCCGCTTTCGAAGACTTTACAGACGTGGTGGAGCCGGATCATGGGCTCCGCCCATTCTATCTAACCCTTCAGACTTTCGGTAGTTTCTCGTCCAGGAGGGAGTTCACGACGGCCGGGCTGGCCTTGCCCGCCGTGGCCTTCATCACCTGCCCGACCAGGAAGCCGCGCGCGGCCTTCTTGCCGCTCTTCCAGTCTAGGACGACCTTGGCGTGCTGCGCGAGGACCTGGTCGACCACGGCCGAGAGCTCGCCCGCGTCGGCGACCTGGGTCAGCCCCTCGCGATCGACGATGGTCTGCGCATCTTCACCGGACTGGTACATCTTGTCGAAGACGTCCTTGGCGATCCTGCCGCTGATGGTGCCGTTCTCGATGAGGGTGATGAGACCCGCCAGGTTCGCGGGAGGGATCGGGCATCCCGCGAGGGCGCGCTCGTCGTCACCCGCCAGCTCGCGGAGGAGCTCGTTGAGCACCCAGTTCGCGGCGACCTTGGGCTTGCCGCAGACCTGTACGGTCGCCTCGAAATAGTCTCCGAGGGCACGACTGCCCGTCAGGAGATCGGCGTCATAGGCGCCGAGCCCGTACACCTCCATGAAGCGCACGCGCCGGGCCGCGGGCAGCTCGGGCACCGTCGCGCGGACGCGCTCGATCCATGCCGGCTCGACGTCGAGGGGCGGCAGGTCCGGCTCCGGGAAGTAGCGATAGTCGTGCGCGAACTCCTTCGAGCGCATGGAGACGGTCCGGCCCTTGTCGGGATCCCAGAGCCGCGTCTCCTGCACGATCCGCTCCCCTGTCTCGAGCGCGCGCGCCTGCCTCGTGATCTCGTACTCGAGGGCGTGCTGGACGTTCTTGAAGGAGTTCATGTTCTTGATCTCGACCTTGGTGCCGTACTCCGTGGCCCCGCGAAGCCGCAGCGAGATGTTCGCGTCGCAGCGGAGCGAGCCCTCCTCCATGTTGCCGTCGCAGACGCCGAGGTAGACGACGATGGCGCGCAGCGATCTCAGGTAGGCCGCCGCCTCCTCGGGGCTGCGCATGTCGGGCAGCGAGACGATCTCCATGAGGGGCACGCCCGCGCGATTGAAGTCCACCTGGCTCGACGGCGCCGTCTCCAGGCTCCCTTCGTGAACGAGCTTGCCCACGTCCTCCTCGAGGTGGAGCCGCTGGATGCCGATGGCGCGCGAAACGCCGCCCACCTCGACCTCCAGGCGGCCGTGCTCGGCCAGCGGCTCCTCGTACTGGCTGATCTGATAGTTCTTCGGCATGTCGGGGTAGTAGTAGTGCTTGCGGGCGAAGCGATTGTCCGCGTTGACGGTGCACTGGAGGGCGAGCGCCGTCTTGATGCCGTACTCGATGGCCCGCCGGTTGATGACGGGCAGCGTCCCCGGCATGCCCTGGCAGACGGGACAGGTCTGGGTGTTGGGGGGCGCCCCGAAGGCCGTCGAGCAGCCGCAGAACATCTTGGTCCGCGTCCGGAGCTGGGCGTGGACCTCGAGGCCGATGACGGTCTCGTAGTCCTGGGTCACGGAGTGAGCTCCGGCTTTCTCTCGTGCCAGGACGTCGCGGCCTCGTAGGCGCGCGCGACGCGAAGCACGGTCGCCTCGTCGAAGGCCTTCCCGATGACCTGGAGCCCGACGGGGAGTCCCGTCTGCGTGAAGCCCGCGGGAATCGACACGCCCGGCAGCCCGGCCAGGTTGACGGGAATGGTGAAGACGTCGTTCAGGTACATCTGCAGCGGGTCTTCCCGCTCGCCCATCTTGAAGGCCACCCCCGGCGTGGTCGGGGCCACGATCACGTCCACCCGCTCGAAGGCTCGCTGGAAATCGCGCTGCACGAGGGTCCGCACCCGGAGTGCCTTGCCATAGTAGGCATCGTAGTAGCCGGCGGACAGCGCGTAGGTGCCGAGCATGACGCGCCGCTTGACTTCGGCGCCGAAGCCCGCGCCGCGCGTCCGGCTGTACATGTCGATGAGGTCGCGCGCCCCCGGCACGCGCAGCCCGTACTTGACGCCGTCGTAACGCGCGAGGTTGGAGGAGGCCTCGGCGGGGGCGATGACATAGTACGCGGCCAGGCCGTACTCCGTGTGAGGCAGCGAGACGCTCTCCGTCTTGGCCCCGAGGCCTCTCAGCGAATCGATGGCCGCGCGCACGGCGGCCTCCACCTCGGGGTCGAGGCCCTCGATGAAATACTCGGCGGGGATCCCGATGCGCAGCCCCTTCACGCCCCCCTCCAGCTCCGCCGAGTAGTCCGGCACGCCCACGTCCACCGAGGTCGAGTCCATCGGATCATGCCCCGCGATGGCCTGGAGCACGAGGGCGGCGTCCCGGACGTCCTTGCCGAAGGGCCCGACCTGGTCGAGCGAGGACGCGAAGGCGACGAGACCGTAGCGGGACACGCGACCGTAGGTCGGCTTGAGGCCGACCCTGCCGCAGAAGGCGGCGGGCTGGCGAATGGAGCCGCCGGTATCGGTGCCGAGCGTGGCGGCGGCGAGATCCGCGGCGACGGCCGCGGCGGCGCCGCCCGAGGAGCCGCCGGGCACTCGCGCGAGGTCCCAGGGATTCCGGGTGGTGAAGAAGGCGGAGTTCTCGGTGGAGGAGCCCATGGCGAACTCGTCCATGTTGAGCTTGCCCAGGATCACCGCGCCCGCGTCCAGGAGCTTGGCCACCACCGTGGCGTCGTATGGAGGCACGAAGTTCTCGAGGATCCGGGAGCTGCAGGTCGTCCGGATCCCGCGCGTGCACAGGACGTCCTTGATGGCGAGCGGGATGCCGTCGAGCAGACCGAGCGGCCGCCCCGACTGGAAGCGCGCGTCGGCAGCGGCGGCCTGAGCGAGGGCCCGATCGGCGGTCACCGTCATGTAGGCCTTGACCTTCGGATCGAGGGCGGCGACGCGATCGAGGTAGGCGCGCGCGGCCTGGGTCGGCGTGGCTTCCCTTCGACGAAACCTCCCGGCCAATTCGTGAACGGAGAGCCCGGTCAGCATCGCCTACTCTTCGATGATCCTGGGCACGCGAAAGAGCTCGCCGGCGCGGTCGGGCGCGTTGGCGAGCATGTCTTCGCGAGGGCAGGAGGGCTTCGGCTCGTCCTCGCGCATCACGTTGGTCATGGGCACGGCGCGCGAGGTCGGCGGCACGCCCTCGGTGTCGACGGCGCGGAGCTTGTCGATGTAGGTCAAGATGCCGTCGAGCTCGCGGCGCATCTTCTCTTTCTCCGCGTCGGTTAAGGCAAGACGCGCGAGGCGGGCTACTTGTTCGACCTCTGCGAGGGTAATCTTTGGGTCACCCATCTTTTTTGTCAGCGGGGGCCCAGAAATGGCCCCCGCACTCCCCCATTGTCGCCGGCAACACCTGCCGGCGACAGCTTCGCACGTGCGACCGTAGAGGTTCTCGGCGTGCGCGTACGGCTGCCTTTAAGCTTCGTTTGTGACACGCTAGAGCTCTTCGAGGTGCGCGTATTGGAGGGACAGGCGCTTGCGGCCGACGCTGGCGAAATGGACGGTGGCGATGACGTCGGCGCCCTCGCGCTGGATGCCGACGAGGAGTCCCTCGCCCCAGCGCGCGTGGCGCAGCTTGGCGCCCACGCGGAAGGGCAGGTCGTCGTCCTCGGGCTCGGCGGGGACGCCTGAGCCCGAGGGAAAGCGCGGCGCCACGGGCTCCGCGCGTCCCGCGTTGAGCAGCACGATCTGGTCTGGGGGAATCTCGAGGAGAAAGCGGGAGGGCTCGCCCACGCCATAGCCCTGGATGCGACGGTGGAGAGCATACGATAGCCAGAGCCGCTGCTCGGCCCGGGTGATGCCGACGTAGCAGAGGCGCCGCTCCTCCTCCAGCTCCTCCGAGTCGTCCATGGAGCGGGAGTGGGGGAAGACGCCCTCTTCCATGCCCGTGAGGAAGACGAGGGGAAACTCGAGGCCCTTGGCCGAGTGCAGCGTCATCAGGGTCACGCCCGCCGCGTCCTCGTCGAGGGCGTCCACGTCGGCCACGAGCGCCACGGAGTCCAGGAAGGCTTCGAGGGTGACCGGGCCTGCCTCCGGGGGGGAAGCCAGAGCCTGGACGGCCTCTCGGGTGGCGATGAACTCCTCCGAGGCGGCCACGAGCTCCTCGATGTTCTCGAGCCGCGCCTCGGCCTCGGCCGTCCTCTCCGCCTTGAGCATGTCGCGACAGCCGGAGGAGGCCGCGACCTCGTCGATCAGGGCGGGCACGGCCAGGGCCGCTCGCCGCTCGCCCAGCCTGGCGATGAGCTTGCCGAAGTCCTCGAGGGCCCGTCGCGCCTTGGGCGTCAGGTCAGGCGAGGGCGCCGCGCTGGCCTCCAGCAGCGAGAGGCCGCGCGCCCGGGCGCTCTCCGCCAGCCGGTCGAGGGTGGCTTTGCCGATCCCCCGGCTCGGCGCCGCCACCGCGCGTCGGAAGGCGACATCGTCCAGGGGGTTGACCACGAGACGCAGATAGGCCAGGAGGTCCTTGATCTCGCGTCGCTCGTAGAAGCGCACGCCTCCCACGATGAGGTATGGAATGCTCGCCCGGCGGAGGGCGTCTTCCAGGACGCGGGATTGGGCGTTGGTTCGGTAGAACACCGCCACGTCTCGATAGTCGATCCCGGACGCGTGCTGAGTGCGGATGGTCTGGGCGACCCAGCCCGCCTCCTCGTTCTCGTCCCAGGCGCGATAGACCTGGGCCCGGTCGCCCTCCGCGTTCTCCGTCCACAGGCGCTTGTCCCGGCGCGCGGTGTTGTGGGCGATGACTCCGGACGCCATGTCCAGGATGCGCTTGGTCGAGCGGTAGTTCTGCTCGAGGGGGATGACGAGGCAGTCCGGGAAGTCCTTCTCGAAGTCGAGGATGTTGCGGAGATCGGCGCCCCGCCACCGATACACGGACTGGTCGGGATCGCCCACCACGCAGAGGTTGCGGTGCACCTCGGTGAGGAGCTGGACGATGCGGTACTGCGCGCGATTCGTGTCCTGGTACTCGTCCACGAGGACGTGCGTCCACAGCGTGCGGTACCACTCGCGCGCCTCCCGTGAGGTCTCGAGGAGCCGGACGACGTACAGGAGCAGGTCGTCGAAATCCACACCGCCCGCCGCCTTGAGCCGCTCCTCATAGACGCGGTAGAGCTGGGCGAGGCGCTCCTCGCGAGGAGTCCGGGCCAGCCGCTCGACCTCCTCGACGGCGAGCATATGGTTCTTGCAATGGCTGATACGGTGGACCACCGAGGCGGGCGTGGTCTGCCGCTCGTCCATGTCGAGCTCGCGCATGGCCTCCTTGACGATGCTCAACCGGTCGTCCTCGTCGTAGATCACGAAGGAAGGTCTCAAGCCGACGAGGGCGGCGCGCTCGCGGAGGATGCGCACGCAGGCAGAATGGAAGGTCGCGATCAGCGGGGTCCGGATCCCCGCGGGCACGACCAGATCCTCGACGCGCCGGCGCATCTCGCCCGCCGCCTTGTTCGTGAAGGTGACGGCGAGCACGTGGCGCGGGTCGATACCTTCGACGCCGAGGAGCCAGGCGATGCGGTGGGCGATCACCCGCGTCTTGCCACTGCCCGCGCCGGCCAGGACCAGCACCGGCCCCTTGGTCGCCTGAACGGCTTGACGCTGGACGGGATTGAGCGAGGCGAGAATGGTCTCGGGAGCGACGGTGCCGCGCATGGAAGCTCACGATATCACAGGGGCGGCCGCGCCGCCCCGCCCTCGCACTCAGACTGGACGTTCGTACTGGGTCAAGTTGCGAGCCAGACCCACTCAGCCCTCGCCTCGAACGGCCACGCCCGAGGGAGCCTGCAACGCGAGGCGTACCTGTATGTACGTTGAGCGTTGCAGGCGACCGAGAACGTGGCGGTTCGAGCCGAACGGCCCTGCCGTGAGGCGAGAGCTGAGTTGATATGGCGAAGTAAATTGGCCCAGTACGCTACTCGACGGTGACGGACTTGGCTAGGTTGCGCGGCTGATCGACGTCGCGGCCGAGACGAACCGCGAGGTGGTAGGCGAGGAGTTGGAGCGGCACGGCCATGATGATGGGCGAGAGGAGCTCGGCGGAGACGGGCACGGTGAGCACCCGCGAGACGCGCGCCCCGATCTCCCGATCGCCCTCGTGGGCAAGGGCGATGACGCGCCCCTCGCGCGCGCGCACTTCCTCGATGGTGCCCATCATCCGGTCGTAAGAGCCGTCTCTCGGCGTCAGCGCGACGACGGGCATGCCGTCGTCGATGAGGGCAATGGGCCCGTGCTTCATCTCCCCCGCGGGGTAGCCCTCGGCGTGCAGATACGAGAGCTCCTTGAGCTTGAGGGCGCCCTCGAGCGCGATGGGGTAGTGAATGCCCCGCCCGAGGAAGAGAAAGTTCTTGTAGCCGGCGAGGTCGCGCGCCAGCTCCGCGATGGCCGGCTCGCTCTCGAGAACACGCTCGAGGAGGCGCGGCAGCTCGAGGAGGCCCTGGATGTGCTTGCGCCCGTCCTCGGCGGGGATGGCCACGCGGCGCCGGCCGAGCCAGAGGGCGAGGAGGTAGCAGGCGGTGAGCGTGGCCGTGAAGGTCTTGGACGAGGCGACGCCGATCTCCGGCCCCGCGTGCGTGTAGAGCAGGCCCGTGGACTCGCGGGCGAGGGCCGAGCCGACCACGTTGGTGATGCCGACGATGGGCGCGCCCTTGTCGCGGGCCGCCTTGACGGCGCCGAGGGTGTCCGCCGTCTCCCCCGACTGGGAAAGCGCGACCACGAGGGTCTCGGGGCCGAGCACGGAGTCACGGTAGCGGTACTCCGATCCGAGGTCGACCTCGGCCGAGATCCCGGCCAGCCGCTCGATCAGGAAGCGCCCCACGAGGGCGGCATGGTACGAGGTGCCGCAGGCGACGAGGACCACGCGCCGCAGGCCCGCCACGATCTCGGGATCGAGCCCGATGTCCGGCAGGACCACGGTGCCGCCCTCGGGCGAGACGCGGCCCCGCAGCGTGTCGGCGGCCGCCCGCGGCTGCTCGTAGATCTCCTTGAGCATGAAGTGCCGGTAGCCGCCCTTCTCGGCGAGGATGGGATCCCAGAGAATGCGGGTGGGCGTGCGCGACACGGGCGCCCCCGCCAGGTCCGTGATCTCGACACCGTGACGCGTCACCACCGCCACGTCGCCGTCTTCGAGGATGACCACGTCGCGCGTATGGGCGAGGAGCGCGGGAATGTCGGAGGCGAGGAGCGTCTCCCCCTGCCCGAGCCCGACCACCACGCTGCCCGCGCCGTGCTTGGCCGCCACGAGCCGGTCAGGCATCTGCTTCGACAGCACCCCGATCGCATAGGAGCCCGAGAGCTCGCGGAGGGCGCGACGCACGGCCTCGTCGAGCCGCGGCGTATCTTGAAGGTGCCGCTCCACGAGGTGCGCGATCACCTCGGTATCGGTCTCCGAGGTGAAGACGTGCCCTTCCGCGGCCAGCCGCTCCTTGATGGGCAGGTAGTTCTCGATGATGCCGTTGTGCACCACCACGAGCGTGCCCGAGCCGTCGGTGTGCGGATGGGCGTTGTCGTCGGTGGGCCGGCCATGCGTCGCCCAGCGCGTGTGCCCGATGCCGATGCTGCCCTTGAGAGGCCGCTCGCGCAGGAGGCCCTCCAACACCTTGATGCGGCCGGCCGCCCGCCGCACCTCGAGCCCCGAGGCGCCCAGCACGGCGATGCCCGCCGAGTCATAGCCGCGGTATTCGAGGCGCTTGAGGCCGTCCACGATGAGCCCCACCGCGTCCTTGTCGCCGATGTAGCCGACGATGCCGCACATGGCTCAGGCCTTCCCTCTCGTCTTGCCCTTGGGGCCCTTCTGCTTGCGCGCGGCCCAGCCCTCGCGAATCGCTTGCTTGCCCCTTGCCACGGCGAGCGCCCCCGGCGGCACGTCCTTCGTGATCACCGAGCCCGCCCCGACGTAGGCGCCCTCGCCGATCGTGACGGGGGCCACGAGGCTCGAGTTGGTGCCCACGAAGGCGCCCGCCCCGATGACGGTCTCGTGCTTGTGCACGCCGTCATAGTTGCAGGTGATCGCCCCCGCCCCGACATTGGCCCCGGCGCCGACCGTCGCGTCGCCGACATAGGAGAGATGGGGAACCTTGGCGCCGCGGCCGATCCGCGACTTCTTCAGCTCGACGAAGTTGCCGATCCTCGCCCCGACCCCGACGTGCGAGAGGGGCCGGAGGTGGCAGAAGGGGCCGAGCTGCGCCTCCGCCTCGACGATGGCCTCGGACAGGACGCAGTACGGCTTGAGGGTG
>DASQAK010000184.1:0-30886 GCA_035635755.1 Candidatus Methylomirabilota bacterium
GGATAGTCCGTGGAGATGCACATCCGGTCGGCGCCGATGAGCCCGGCCGTGGCCTCGATCTCCGGCTCGCTGCCCTCAACGGCCGCCCAGCAATTGCGTCGGAAGTACTCCCGCGGGGTCAGGGCCAGGTAGGGGGCGTGCGAGTCACGGTACTGGGGGTAGTCCCACTCGATGCGCGACAGGAGTCCAGGCACCCAGGAGTTCTGGGCTTCCAGGAATCCCACCCTCAGCTCGGGGTGGAACTCGAACACGCCGCCGATGATCATCGCGATCATCGCCTGCTGCATCTCGATCCAGTGGCTCGCCACGTGCCGGTAGAATCGATTCTCGCCGTAGAGCGGAATCATCCGTGAGTACACGGCGCTCACACCCTCGTGAAAGCCCCAGGTCACGTTCAAGCCTTCGTGCAGGCTGTAGAGCGGATCCCAGTAGTTCGAGTGCCAGTAGTGATCATTCACCAGATTCGGCCGGATGAACGACCCGACGGCTCCGAGCTTCACGCACCGCACGAGCTCCCGGCAGGCCAGGTGCACGTCATGCACGGGCAGCATGGCCACGAACTTCAGGCGATCGGGGCTGTACTGGCAGAACTCGTGGATCCAGTTGTTGTACGCCTGGCAGAGGGCCAGGGAGAGCTGGGGATCCAGGTTGTCGCGGGCGATGAGGCTCAGGCCGCCTGTAGGATAGAGGACCGCGATATCGACCCCCTCCTGCTCCATGCCCATGACCTGGGCTTCGGCGTTGTAATCGCGCTCGACGGCGAAGTCCAGGCGGCCCGTGTCGGCTAGCCGTGACCCCGAGAGGGGCTGGGTGCTCTGCGTCGGGCCGCGACGGATGCGCTTCCGGTATTGCTGCAGGTCGGAGTCCGACGTGGGCAGCCCGTCGATGAGGGTGAGGCCGGCCGGGCCGCGATACGGACGGCCGTCCGTTCCCACCGGCACGCTGACGCGGTGTTTGAACTTCGGGTCCAGATAGCGGTCGAAGAGATCGGGCGGCTCCATGATGTGCATGTCGGAGTCGACGAAGCGCAAGCCGTCTTTCATGTCACCCTCCTCATGGCCGGACGTGAGGCACTGCCTTCGACGCTGTGGCCGCCAAGCTATCACAAGTCACGGCCGGACGCCGTGCCCTCATGAGGCGCCCATCAGGCGGGACGGGCCGTCAGGAGGTCGTAGATCTCGAGGGCAAGCCGACCGAAGTCCGCCGAGGCGCGCGCCTCGACGGTACGGGGGCGCGGGAGACCCGCGGGGCAGATGCGCGCGATCCGTCCGGGGCGCGGGGACATGACCACGACGCGGTCGGCGAGGAACACCGCCTCGGGAATCGAGTGGGTCACGAAGAGGATGGTCTTGCGGTCGCTGCCCGCCGCCCCCCCGGAGCCCTCGCCCCAGACTCGCAGGAGCTCGAGATTCATCTCGTCGCGGGTCATGGCGTCGAGGGCGCCGAAGGGCTCGTCCATCAGGAGCAGCGGCGGATCGAGGAGCAGGGCCCGGCAGAGGGAGGCCCGCTGCTGCATGCCGCCGGACAGCTCGCGCGGCAGCTTGGCCTCGAAGCCGCCGAGCCCGACGAGCAGGAGCAGCTCGTGCGCGCGGTCGCGGTAGCGCTTCGCCTCGAGGCCGGCCAGCTCGGCCGGGAGGAGGACATTGTCGAGGACGGTCCGCCACTTGAGCAGCACTGGCGCCTGGAAAACCATGCCGACCTGGGCAATGGGATGCGTCACCGGCCTCCCGTTCACCGTCACGTCGCCCGCGGTGGGAGGCCTCAGCCCCGCCACGATCCGCAGCAGGGTGGACTTGCCGCAGCCGCTCGGCCCCACCAGGGCCACGAACTCCCCGCGGCCCACGCCGAAGGTGATGTCCCGGAGCGCCTCGACGGGACCGCTCGGGGCCTCATAGGTCATCCCCACCCGATCAAGCGCGATGAAGTCTTGCGGCGTACGGCCCCCTCACCCTACCCTCTCCCCCGCGGCGGGGGAGAGGGATGAGGAGAGCGTGACCGTGCAGCCTTTCAGATCCCTCTCCCCCAGTGGGGGAGAGGGCAGGGTGAGGGAGAGCGCGTATTCGCGCATAGTCCTAGCTAACGCATCGTCTTGGGCAGCTCGATCTTTGTCAGGAACTCGTTGGTGTAGACCGCCTTGCACTCAACCTTGGTCGGCACCCCCATGTAGGTGTTGACCAGGTCCACCGACTGACACATCTTCTTCTCCTCCATCCAGCCGATGCCGTTCTTGGCGTAGCGGTCCGTCTTCATCAAGTCGAGTCCCAGCTTCATGTTGGGCTCGATCACCGAGAGATCGATCTCGGGCACCCGCTTCTTGAAGATCTCGAGCGCGGACTTCTGGTCCTCCATGACATCGCGCCAGCCCATGTAGGAGGCTTCCAGGAAGGCGCGCAGCATCATCGGCCGGTCCTTCATGGTCTTCTCGCTGGCAATGATGGACATGCTGTACATGTCGAAGCCGTGCTCGGCCCAGGGCATCATGACCGCGTTGCCCTTCCCCATGGCCTTCTCGTAGAAGGGCAGGCCCGTCGTGTAGTCGGCGACCGAATCCACACGCTTCTCGGCGAGGGCGGGAATCTTGGCGGCGGGCTCGATGTTCACCCAGGTCACCTTGCTCTGGTCGATCCCGTGGAGCTTGGCGAAGGCGGGAAAGACCTGGCGCTGCCCGTCGCCGGGCGGGGCGCCCACGGTCTTGCCCTCGAGGTCCTTGGGCTTGGTGATGGGCGCTTCCTTGCGGCTCCAGATATTGAGCGGGGTCTTGTCGAAGACCATGCCGACGACCTTGATCTTGCCGCCGCGGCTCACCGCCGCGATGACCACGGCGCTGTCGGCCAAGCCGATGTCCGCGCGACCCGTGTCCACCTTGGCGATGGAGTCACCCGAGCCCTTGGAGTTCTGGAGCTCGACCTCGAGGCCTTTGGCCTTGTAGTAGCCCTTTTCCAGGGCGACCCAGTAGGCGGCGTGATCGCCGACGGCGAACCAGTTGAGCGCGAAGACGACCTTCTGGGGCGCCTGCGCCCCTCCCGGCAGAACCAAGGCGAGCAGAGACATCGAGAGGAGGAGGACGGCGGAGAGAAGGCGCACCATGATGTTCTCCTTGTCAGTCCGAGATCTCGGCCCAGGGAGCGATCCAGCGCGCGGCGAGGACGACGGCGCCATACACCGCGAGGCCGACCACCGAGATCCAGACCAGGGCCGCGAAGGCCACCGGCGTGTTCATGCTGCCTTGGGTGGTGATGATGACGTAACCGAGTCCCCTCTGGGAAGCCACGAACTCGCCGACGATGGCACCCACCACGGCGGCGGTGGCGGTGATCTTGAGGGCGCTGAGAATGTAGGGATACGCGTTCGGGATGCGGATCTTGGCGAAGACTTTCCACTTGGGCGCGTTGAATACGCGGCCGAGGTCGAGCATCTCGGGATCCACCTGCGTCAGTCCCACCGCGGTGTTGATCACTACCGGAAAGAACCCGATGAGCGCCCCGATCAGCATGTTGGGAAAGATGCCGTAGCCCAGCCACAGGAGGAAAAGCGGAGCGACGGCGACCTTGGGCAGGGTGTTGACGAAGACGAGAAAGGGCACGAGGGCGTCGGCGAGGAGCGGTGACCACGCGATGGCCACGCCGAGGGCGACGCCTGCCGCGCCCGCGAGCAAGAAAGCGCCCACGATCTCGAGCGCGGTCGTCCAGGCGTGGGCGGCCCACGGAATCTCTCCCGAGGTGAGCGCGCGGGCGACCACGGCCGGACTCGGCAGGATGTACTCGCGGATCCCCAGGCTCGTGGAGGCGAACTGCCAGAGAGCCAGCACGCCCAGGAAGACGATGATGGACGGGAGGTGGCCGACGAGCCAGCGACGCACGGCGGCATCATAGCAAGCAGTCACGACGTCTTCTTGCGAATCTCCTCGACCGTGACGGTCGTGATCCGGTCACGGTACTCGGCGCCCGTGGCCCATTTCACCTTGTACCGGCCGCCGCCAAGGACCGCGATGATCTCGCCCTCGACGTGCTCCTGACTCTGACGCAGCACGACCACATCACCGGCTCTCGGCTGTGGAGGAGGCGGCGGAGGTGGCTTGGGCCTGGCCATGATCACCGCTCCGAGTCCGCGCTAGTCCCAGAGACGGGTCGAGAAGTAGCGCTCCCCAAGGTCGTTGAACAAGGTCACGAAGCATCCCGCGCGCTCACGCCGGGCGACACGCTCGACGGCCGCCATGTAGGCCCCCGAAGACTGGCCGACAAAGAAACCCGCGCGGGCGAGCCTCACACACATGTGGTAGGCGTCATCGCTCGTGACGGGGATCCGCTCGTCGATAACCCCCTCGTCGAGGATGGCGGGAACGATGTCCTCGGGACCTCCGAGCGGCTTGAGGCCTTCGATCCCGGGGAACACCTCGGGGACCACGCTGATCACGTGGATGCTTGGGTCGTGCTCCTTCAAGCGCCGACCCAGGCCCGTGATCGTGCCTCCCGTCCCCACTCCTGCGATGACGTGGGTGAGCCGGCCGCCGCTCTGCTCGAGGATCTCCACCGCGGTCGTCTCGTAGTGGGCGCGCCAGTTGTCCTGGTTGCTGTACTGATCGCAGAAGAAATAACGCTGGGGATCGGCACGCTGGCGACGATGTACCTCACGCAACGCTTCGTCGTAGCCCTTCAGGGCATCCGTGTAGACGAGCCGGGCGCCGTGGGCGAGCATCCGCTTCTTGCGCTCGGCACTGGCGTTCTCGGGGATGACGATCTCGACCGGATAGCCGATGATTCGCCCCAGCATCGCGTACGCGATCCCCGCGTTGCCCGACGAGCTGTCCAGGATGGTCTTGCCGGGCTGGAGACGCCCGTCTATCAGGGCCGCGAGGAGCATGCGCAAGACCGGGCGATCCTTGAGAGAGCCTCCGGGATTGAGGCACTCCATCTTCGCCATGACATCGACGCCGGGCAGCTCGTCGGCGAGTATATTCACGGGCACGAGCGGCGTGTTGCCGATCGCGCGGAGCGCCGGGTATCGGTCCAGCAATGGCTCGATGCGCTTGTCCCACGGCATGTCAGTACCTACGTTCCTCTATGATCCAGCGGGCTGCTGACCATGCCCTGCTCCGCTAGCTCCCATGGATCCGCTCTTCGGGCACATCCACCCGCTTGATCCCCTTGAAGCTGAACAGGAGCTCGACCTTGTAGACGGCGGGGTCGGCGGATACTTGCTCCAGGATGGTCCCGAGAGCCTTCTGCACGTTCTGGCTGAACGAGACGCCCTGGATGACAAGGCCAGACAGGTCCACCGTCACCCTCTGGTTCGCCTGAAACATGAGTCCTCCCCAATCAGACCGAAAAATCGTGTGACCTAATGGTATACCCGGCCGCACGCCGTCACCTCCTCGAGGTGAAGACACGGGTGATGCCCGGGAACTGCGTGGCGGCCGGCTCCCCTTGAGCGTGGAGGCTGGTGTAGAATCCAACCCGCCCTCGGAGGAGAACACGATGTCGAGAGCTTTCGTGAAGAACGGTCTCCGCGTCATCGTTGCCGTGGTGGCCTTGACCTTGGCGGGGGGCGGGGTGCGCGAGGCGAGCACCGCCGAAAGCCGCGGAGCCCCCTCGGTGACCAGGCCGAACATCGTCTTCATCCTGACGGACGACTTGAGCTGGAATCTCGTCCAGTACATGCCGAACCTCCGGGCCATGCAGAAAGACGGAACGACCTTCTCCAACTACTTCGTCACGAATTCGCTGTGCTGCCCGTCTCGATCCTCGATCTTCACGGGGAAGTTTCCACACAACACCCGGGTCCTGACGAACAGCAAGCCCGACGGAGGCTACGAGGGATTCAACGCCCAGGGCAATGAATCGCAAACGTTTGCCGTCGCCCTCCAAGGGGGCGGCTACAAGACGGCCATGCTCGGCAAGTACCTCAACGGCTACTTCCCCTTGAGACATGGCGTCCCCCGCGGATGGAGCGAATGGGAAGTGGCCGGACACGGCTATCCCGAGTTCAACTACAATCTCAATCAGAACGGGCGCGCCGTGCACTATGGGAGCCAGCCCGCGGACTATTTGACCGACGTCCTGGCCCGGCTCGCCGACGCCTTCATTCGCAAGTCCGCCTCGGGTCCGTTCTTCATCGAGATCGCGACATTCGCCCCGCATGGTCCATACATCCCC
Source organism: Candidatus Methylomirabilota bacterium (assembly GCA_035635755.1). Lineage (GTDB taxonomy): Bacteria > Methylomirabilota > Methylomirabilia > Rokubacteriales > CSP1-6 > AR37. Next base: position 6,153 of record DASQAK010000184.1, read on the forward strand.
GCGCCTCGCGACGCCGAGCTGTTTCCCGGGCTCACCGCGCCGCGATCGGCCGCCTTCGGTGCCCGCCCGGGGCCAGACGCCCCGAAGTGGCTCAAGGCCATCCCGCCTCTGTCACCGAAGGACATCGAGATGATCGATCGGCACTTCCGGATGCGCGCCCAGTCCGTGCAGGCCATCGACAAGATGATCGGGCAAATCCGGGCCACTCTGGCCGCGCTCCACCTCGAGAACACGTACATCGTCTTCAGCTCAGACAATGGCCTCCACATGGGCGAGTACTCCCTGCGGCCGGGAAAGATGACACCCTTCGACATCGACGTCCGCGTGCCGCTCATCGTGGCGGGGCCGGGCGTCGCCAAGGGCCAAGTGGTGAGTGCCATCGTCGAGAACGTCGACCTGTGCCCCACCTTCATCGAGCTGGGCGGGGTGTCCTCGCCGACCTCACCCGACGGGCATAGCGTCGTCTCGCTCCTCCAAGGGGGCGCGGCGGGGGAATGGCGAAACATGGCGCTCATCGAGCACCATCGCCCATTCCCCGATCCGACCGATTCGGACGCGCCCATGCTTCATGCCTCCAACCCGACCTCGTATGCGGCGGTGCGCACGGAACGTGCCCTGTACGTCGAGTACGAGGATGGCGAGATCGGGTACTACGACTTGCTCAGCGATCCCGAGGCCCTCACGAACGTCGCTTCCCGCCTGCCCGCGGCCGCACGCGAGCGATGGCACGACATCCTCCGCGCGAACAAGGAGTGCCGGGGAGAGCGGGCGTGCTGGGATGCGCAGCGTCTGACACCTTAGCCAGGCGACGTTCAGGTCACGCGCGCTTCTTGCGCGCGCGGAGATCGATGGCGCCGGGGCGCCGGCGAGGGTCTTCGCCCCGCGGGAAGATCTGGGCCTTCTGCACTTTCTGGGTGCCCGTGGTGGGCAGGCGCTCGACGAAGAGGATCCAGCCCGGGGCCTTGAAGTAGGCGAGCCGGCCGAGACACCAGTCGGCGAGCTCGGCGGCCAGGCGCGCATCCGCCGTTGCGCCGGCCATGGGCACCACGCAGGCCATGACTTCTTCCTCGCGGATCTCGTCGGGCGCGGCGAGCACCGCCACCTGGGCCACGGCCTCGTGGGCCTGCAGACACGCCTCCACCTCCGCGGCCGCGATGTTCTCGCCGGAGCGGCGGATGATGTTCTTCTTGCGATCGACGAAATAGAGCATGCCGCTCGCGTCCCGACGGACGACGTCGCCCGTGTGGAACCAGCCGTCGCGCCACGCCTCTTCGGTGGCTTCCGCGTTCTTCAGGTAGCCCGCGAAGAAGCCGTGCCGTGCGCCTTCCGATCCGCCCCAGCGGACGAGGAGCTCGCCCTCGCGGTCCGCGGGCAGCTCCCCGTCGCGCTCGTCGACCACGCGGGCCTCGAGGCCGCCGTGCGGACGGCCGAAGGCGCGCGTGTGGATCTCCCGAGGCTCGAAGCGATCGGCCAGGATGCGCCCCGTCTCGGTCATGCCCCACACTTCCACGAGGGGGAATCCGAAGCGCTTCTCGAAGGCCTCGTGGAGCTGAGGCTCGACGCCGGCGCCGAGCCCGAACTTGACTGCATGACGGCGCTCCTCCGGCACGGGCTCCTGGTTGAGGAGGAGCGGAGGCATCACACCCAGGTAGTGGATGATGGTCGCGCGGGCGGCGGCCACTTCGGGCCACCAGTGGCGTGGGCTGAAGCGCTCCGGGAGAACGAGGCAGTTGGACGTGAGGATGGCGCAGGTCGCCGTCACCGCCTGGCTGTTCATGTGGAAGAGCGGCAACGGGTTCATGAAGCGCTCGCGCCCGTGCTCGATGGCGAGTCGCCCGCCCATATCGCGATACCAGGCGCCGGCGTTCAGATAGTAGAAGTTGGTGAGGACGCAACCCTTGGGCCGCCCGGTGGTCCCCGACGTGTAGAGGAGGCTGCACTCGCTGTCGAGCCCAGGAGCGCCCGCGCGTGGCGTCGGGCTCGCCCTGGGCAGCGAGGCGGGCAGGGCCTCGGCATCGATCACGGGCAGCGGCTTCGTGCGCTCGCGCGCCACCGCCTCGAGAGCGGCCACGCGGGACGGGATCGTCACGGCCAGCTCCGCCTCGGAGTGGTCCATCTGGTAGAGGAGCTCGTCGTGACGATAGTCGGGATTGATCGGGACGATGCCCACGCCGAGCGCATTCAGGGCGAGATAGTGGAAGAAGAACTCCGGCCGGTTCTCGAAGAGGAGGCCCACGCGATGGCCGTGGCCGTAGCCGGCCGCCGCGTAGCGCTCGCGCAGGGCCAGCGCCTCCGCGCGCACCCGCGCGTAGGTGTACTCGACGCCCGCGGGATGATAGGCGCGCCCGGGCGACGGCGGCGCGCAGAGGAAGGCGTGGTCGGGCGCGGCCTCCGCCGTGGCCAGGAACGCGTCGAAGACAGTGCTAGGCGTCGAGCCCCCGCGCGTCACCGCTCGGACTATGGGCGCCGGCGGCGCCGGCGAGGTTTGCGATCGCGTTCCAGGGTTGTCATGCGTACCTCGAGCCTCAGAACCCGGTCCTCGAGTCCACTGCTCCGCTTCGTTTGCTCGGCAAATCGCCTGTCCGATCTCTCACTGGAAAGAACCATTCCCTCCGCGACACCGCGAATATCTCCACGAAGTGACTCGGCAACCACATCGAAGTGCCGGCGAGTCTCAGCGGTCGATGTCTCAAGCCGCTCGTCGATATAAGCGCGAGTCTCGGCTGCCGATGTTTGAACCCGTTCCTCGATGTAGGCGCGGGTCTCGGCAGCCGAGGCCTGGATGGCCCCGTCGACGTAGACGCGCGTCTCGCCGTTGCTCGATCGGATTTCGACGCGAAGGTCCGCCGCCAGCCGGTCGAGGGCCTCACGGAGCTCGGGGTCCACGGGCGCGAGTCTCGCCGGGCTCCTGTCACCTTGTCAACGTCGCTGCGCGGATACGGCAAACCCACGCCGACCGGCCAGCCTCAGAAGCTCGTCTTCGCCGTCCCCCGGTACAGGATCCTCGCCTGCCGATCGCTGATCTCGGCGTGCAGTCTGAGCATGGCGGGATCGAGGTCGGTCTCAGGCTGCGGCTCCAGCTCGAAATGACCGAAGTCGTCCGCGCCCCGCACGAGAGTCGCGCTGTCGCGCGGGCCACCCGTCTGGCGGAGGCGCGTGGGAATGTAGCGGATGGCGAAGCCGATGCGGCGGGCCGCGGATGGATTGGCCCCCGAGCCGTGCACCATCAGCACGTGGTGCAGCGACATCTCGCCAGGCTGGAGGACGATGTCGGCGGCCTGCGACTCGTCGACTTCCACACTGATCTCCTGGCCCCGCGAGAGGAGGTTGTCGGGATGAAACGTGTCGACGTGGGGCACCTGGGTCCGATGGCTCCGGGGGATCACGCGCATGTTGCCGTTGGCCGGCGTGCTCTCCGTGAAAGCCACCCACGCGGTGACCACGTCCGGCTCGCTCAGCCCCCAGTACGTCGCGTCCTGGTGCCAGGAGACGAAGCCGGGGCTCCGCGCCTCTTTCGTGAAGAAGGACGTGTTCCAGCACAAGACATCCGGCCCGATCATGTCCTCGACGGCGTCGAGGATGGCGGGATGCCGCACCAGCTCGGCCAGCCACGTGAGCAGGAGATGGGGCTTGATGCGATAGACGCCCCGCAGCGGCCCGCCCAGATCCCGCTCGATCAGCTCGAGCCGCTCGCGGTACTGCCGGGCTTCGCCGGCAGAGAGAACAGGAATGGGAAAGTAGTACCCGTCGCGTCGGTATTGCTCGATTGCTGCCGGTGACAACCGCTTGGCCATGGCCCCGTCTCCCTGGAAGTGTCCTTGCCGCGCTCCCGAAGTATGGCACCGGCCGATCTAGATTGGGAAGGCCATCAAGTGCGCCACCCGCCCCTCCGCCACCAGCGCGGCGCCTGCCAGCCTCGTGCCACTCCACCGATGCTCTACGCCCAGGCCCACGGCAGGCGCCGACTCGACGGGGCATTTGCTCAGCATCCCGAGAATGCGCGAGGGGGAGGGAGCCCCAGGCATGGCCGGCGTGCGCCAGTACGCTTCGCCCGCATACCCGACGCAAAGGTGCCACCACGCGCGGGCGAAGAGACCGGGAGCCGCGAGGAGCTCGAGGCCAGCCCAGAGGCCGGCAACATAGGCAACGGCGCCCACCTGTCCGGGGAAGGGCGCCAGCGCCTCACGCGCCGGGGCAAGCTCCGACTCGTAGCGGATGTGAAAGGGCGGGGTGACGCGGATCACTCTCGGGATCCGATTGATGCACGCGAAGTCGAACCCGTCGCGGCCGGGCGCGAACTGCCGGTCATAGTAGCGCCACCGTCCCTGCTCCATGTGGCACGTCGGGATGATGAGCTCGCTCCGGGGCGGCACGAGCACGGTCGTGTTGAGGATACGGCTCTGCTTGGCATCCACGAGCTCGCCATCCAGGAGCGCCAGCGGTAGATCGCCTAGATTTGCCGCCCGGAGATCGGGCTCATAGGTGGCCTCGCCCACTGCCGTGATGCGCGCGCGGTCCCCTGCCTCGGCCGTGGTCACCCACTCGGGCTCGGCCTGCATGGGCGCGAGGAGAGGAATCACGGCGAGCGCCTCATAGGTCTTGGGCTCGCCCGGGCTGATCCGGCCCAGGGCTCTGGCGAGGATCTCGACGTTGGCGACTTTGGGCATGGGCGGGACCTCCAGTGGCTGATGGGTGATGAGGGTCGAAAAAGCCCCCCTACTTAGAAAAAGCCCCCCTACTTAAAGGAGGGGCGGCGAGGGAAAAGTTCCGGCCAAACCCCAGGGATGACGGGCATGTCATAATCGGGGTCAGCAGCTCAACACTCCCGGGAGGAAAGGCCTCGAACCATGGCAAGCGAGCCCAGCGCTCTCGACCTCAAGATGGACCCCGCAACCCTCTATCGTGAGGACAGCTTCACGGACCGGCGGATGGGCTTGATCCGCGTGCTCACGCCCGTCACCTCGGACGGGTTGACCGATCCGAGCCGCAAGATTCTCTACATCGGGGAGGCCCAGCTCCTCACGGCCGCCGGGCCGTTGCCGCTGAGCTTCGAGATCGAGGCAGCCTCACTTGGTGAAGCGGCCGAGCGCTTCGGCACCGGCGCCAAGGCCGCCGTCGAGCGCGCCATGCACGAGCTTCAGGAGATGCGGCGGGAGGCTGCTTCCTCCATCGTCATTCCGGGCCGCGATCAGCTCGGATTCGGCAGGTCGGGCCCGGGCCCTGGAGGCGGCAAGATTCAGTTTCCGTAGCGGGCCCGGAGTGCGGCACACCCTTACACCCGATGCACGCGAGGTAGGCCATGTCTGAGCCGACGAGAGCGCGGTCCGCCCGAGAAACCGAGCTGCTGGAGCGCGCCAGGAAGCGCCTGCCCGGAGGCGTGCTGGGCACGTACAAGTACGCGGCCGACGCCGCCTTCGTCGTGAAGAACGGCAAGGGCTCGAAGATCTACGACGTGAGCGGGCGTGAGTACATCGACTACGTGCTCGCCTCGGGGCCCCTTGTCCTCGGCCACGCGCATCCGGCCGTGGTCGCCGCCGTCCAGGAGCAGATCGAGGGCGGCAGCACGTACTTCATGGTCAACGAGCCCATCATCCGGCTCGCCGAGGAGATCTGCGAGGCGATGCCGTGCGCCGAGCAGGTGCGCTTCACCTCCACGGGCTCGGAGGCGACCTTCTTTGCCCTGCGCGTGGCCCGCACGTATCGCCAGCGCGACAAGATCCTGAAATTCGAAGGCGGCTACCACGGCGCCCACGACTACTCCATGATGAGCTCGACGCCCCGCGCGCCCAAGGCCTTCCCCGCGCCCGTGCCCGACTCCTCGGGCATCCCGCACTCGATCGAGAGCGAGGTGCTGATCGCCCCCTTCAACGATCTCGGCACGGTCGAGGGCATCATCGCCACCCACGCCGACGAGCTGGCCGCCGTGCTCGTGGAGCCGCTGCAGCGGCTGGTGCCGCCCCAGCCCGGCTTCCTGCAGGGACTGCGAGACATCACCCGCCGCCACGGCGTGCTCCTCATATTCGACGAGGTGGTGACGGGGTTCCGGCTCGCGTATGGCGGCGCCCAGCAGTATTACGGCGTCATCCCCGACCTGGCAGCCATCGGCAAGATCGTGGGCGGCGGCTTTCCTTTGGCCGCGGTGTGCGGCCCCGAGGAGCTGATGCGCCCCTTCGATCCCGGGTTCGACGGCACGGGCACCTTCATCTCCCAGTCCGGCACGCTGAACGGCAACCCCATCGCCGCCGCGGCCGGTCTCGCCACCCTCGCCGAGCTACGCAAGCCCGGCGCCTACGACGCCCTTCACGGCACCGGCCGGCGGCTCATGGCGGGATTGACCGAGCTGGTGGGCAAGGCGGGCTTGGCCGCTCAAGTGGTAGGGGAGCCCGTCTGCTTCGACCTCCTCTTCACCGACGAGCCCGTGGTCGACTACCGCGCCGTCCAGCGGGCGGACGGCGCGCTGTCCAAGACCTTCACCACCGAGCTGATCAAGCGCGGCGTGGTGAAGAACAACCAGAAGATGTACATGTCGCTCGTGCACTCCCCGCAGGATGTGGCGACCACCCTCCAGGCCTGCGAGGACGCGCTGAACGTGCTTCCCAAGAAGGCCAAGGCGTAGTCGGAACGGGGTCGGCCGAACCCCACTTGACCCGGCGGCTCTTTTTGCCGATGCTCCGGCCTGAGATGGACACAGAGAAGCAGGCTCAGGCCGCGGCCGCCGCCGTCGACACTCGCGAGCTCGTATCGCTGCTCCAGCAGATGGTGCGCATCCGCAGCTACTCCGCGGGCGGCGAAGAGGGCACCATCGCCCGCTTCATGCGCGGCTATCTCGCCAGGCTCGGCCTCGAGGTCGAGCTCCAGGAAGTCCAGCCCGACCGTTTCAACTGCATCAGCCGGATGCCGGGGGCGGGCGGCGGCACCAGCCTCATGCTCAACGGCCATCTCGACACCAATCCCGCGGGCGAGGGGTGGACCAAGGATCCCTTCGGCGGCGACGTCGACGACGAGTGCATCTACGGGATCGGCGTGTCCAACATGAAGGCCGCGGACGCGGCCTACGTGGCGGGGCTGCAGGCGGTGCAGCGGGCGGGAATCCGCCTCCGGGGGGACGTGATCCTGGCCCACGTCGTCGGCGAGCTGCAGGGCGGCGTGGGCACGGTGCACATGCTCGAGCAGGGCGTCCGCGCCGACCGGTTCGTCGTCGGGGAGCCGACCGACAACTCGGCGCTCACGCTGCACGCGGGATCGCTCGAGGCGGAGCTGACCGTGCACGGGCGAACGCGGCACCTTTCCAAGATGGAGGAAGGCGTCGACGCGATCGCCAAGATGTTCAAGGTCATCCCCGCCCTCAACGCCATGTCCTTCTCGGGACCGGATCGGGCCGACTACCGGGGGCTCCGGCGCGTGGGCATCGGAGTCATCCGCGGCGGGCTCGGGCCCGAGTACCAGGACTGGCGGCCCTCGCTCCTCGCCGATCGCTGCTCGATCAAGTTCTCTGCCCGCTACAGCCCGGGACAGACGCCGGAGATGGTCGCCGAGGACATCCGGGCGCTGATCGCGCGCATGCAGAAGGACGATCCCGATCTGGTGGCGGACGTGCGGCTGAACCAGGGCGGGCAGCGGATGCTCATGGGAGCCTTCGAGGTCGCGCGGGACGCGGACATCGTGCAGAGGGTCGTCCGGGCACATCGCGAGGTGGTCGGGGAGGAGCCGAAGATCGGGGACGTGGCCCCGTACAAGTTCTACGGCACCGACGCCGCGCACCTGTCGCGGGCGGGAATGATCGGGCTCGTGTACGGGCCCGGAGGCAAATACAACACCATGCCCGACGAGCGGGTGGAGCTGCGCGACCTCTTCAACGCGGCGCGCGTGTACGCGCGCGTGATCGTCGAGACGTGCGCGTGAGGGCGAGAGCGGAAGGAGCGATCATGACCTATTCGCGGCGTGACTTCCTTCGCAGCACCGCCCTCGGCGCCGGCCTCGCGGCCCCCCTCGCGCAGACGCTGGCCCGTCCCTCCGTGGCGCGGGCCCAGGGCGACAAGCACGGGGGCACCCTGCGCATCAGCGCCACCTTCGGGCTCAGCACCATCAACCCGGTGGCCCACATCAGCGGGGCGGAGTGGATGGCCACGCGCTGGCTCTACAACAACCTCACGCGGCTCAACGTCAAGCGCGAGGTGGTGCCCGACCTCGCCGAGTCGTGGGCAGCCTCCGACGGCGGGCGCGTGTGGACGTTCAAGCTCCGGCGGGGAGTCCAATTTCACATCGGCCGTGAGGTCGTCGCTGACGACGCGGTGGCGACCATGCAGACCATCCTGGATCCCAAGACGGCCTCGCCGTACCGTGGCGAGATCGGTCCTGTCGAGCGCGTCGACGCCATCGACAAGTACACGGTGCGCTTCACCCTGCGGGTGCCCTTCGCCGACTTCCCCGCCATGATGACGCTGCCCGTGGCGCGCATCGTGGCCCGCGAGGGGCTGGGCGACCTCAAGGCGCTCGCGGCCAAGGAGTTCGGCTCGGGGCCATTCCGGCTGCGCGAGTTCGTGCCGGGCGACCGCGTCACCGTGGAGCGCTTCCCCGGCTACTATCGCAGCGGGCTACCCTACCTCGACGCGGTGACCCTCAAGATCTTCCCCGAGCCGACGACCGAGCTGACGGCGTTCAAGGGGAAGGAGACGGACTTGATCTGGGACGTGAGCCCGGACCTGTTCTCGCAGGTCGCGGGCACGCCGGGGGCGGACGCCATGGCGGTTTCCGGCGGCACCTTCGCCAACGTGATCCTGCCCTCGGACAAGCCGCCCTTCAACGACAGCCGCGTGCGGGAGGCCCTCAAGTACACCGTCGATCGCGCGAAGATGCTGGCGGCCATCCATGGCTCGCACGGCGAGCTCGCCAACGACCATCCCGTCTCCTCCGCGTACACGTTCTACTCGCAGCTGCCCCTGCGCACCCCCGACATCAACAAGGCGAAATCGCTCCTGCGCGAGGCCGGCCAGGGGAGCGGGATCTCGTTCAAGATCTCCGTGGCGGCCTCGCCGCCCATCCGCGAGCAGATGGCCGTCATCCTCAAGGAGATGGCGAAGCCGGCGGGCTTCAACATCGACGTCGAGGTGCTGCCCTACGATCGCTATCTCGCCCAGGTGTGGAACAAGGGCGTGCCCTACGTCGGCTTCTACGCCACGCGGCCCACGGCGGACACCATCCTCATGAAGCTCTACCATCCCAAGGACGGGCTCGACGAGGGGCGCTGGGCGCCATCGCACGCGGAGGCCGTGAAGATGCTCGAGCAGGCGCGCGAGACGCTGGATGTGGCGCAGCGGCGCCGCCTCTACGCGCAGTTCCAGAAGGTCGCGCGCGACGACGGGCCGTTCATCATCCCCTTCTTCCGCAGCGAGCTGAGTGGCAAATGGGCCTACGTGCGGGATTTCCGGCTGAACGCGAGCAACTTCGAGATGGATCTCGAGGAGGTCTGGCTCACCGCCGACGCGCCGCGGAAGAGGGCCTAGCCTGGATTCGCGAGACAACGCCACCCTGGTAGGGTGAGGGGGAGGCCAGGATTGGTGCTTGCGCTCGTGAACAATTCGAGCTAGTTCCGGTAGCTCGTGGCCTTCTACGTCGCGCGACGGACGCTGTCGATCGCGCTCGTCCTCGTCCTCATCTCGCTGATCGTCTTCGTGGCCATCCACGTGCTGCCGGGGAGCGCGGCCACCCTCATCCTCGGCGAGTACGCCACCCCGGAGAGCCTGCGCGCGCTCGAGCGCGACATGGGCCTCGACCGCCCGTTCGCCCTCCAGTACGCGGCATGGATGGGCGGCGTGGTCACGGGTGATTGGGGCTATTCGCTCGCCATGAAGCAGCCGGTGACCGCCATCGTGGGGCTGCGGCTGCGCAATTCCGCCCTGCTCGCGGTCTTCGCGCTCGTCGCCGTGGCCCTCATCGCCGTCCCCCTCGGCACCCTCGCCGCCCTCCGGCGCGGCCGGTGGCTCGACCTGGCGATTCTCACGGGCTCGTACATCGGGATCTCGGTGCCCGAGTTCGTCACGGGCATGGTGCTCATCCTCGTGCTCGCCGGGCCGTCGCTTCATCTCTTCCCCACCGGCGATTACGCGCCGCTGGCCGCCGGCCTGCGCCCGTGGCTCTCGCACCTCGTGCTGCCGGCCCTCACCCTGACCCTGGTCCTGCTCGCCCACGTGGTCCGCCAGACGCGCTCCGGGCTCGTGGAGGTCCTCCAGTCGGCGTACGTGAGGACGGCGCGGCTCAAGGGGGCGACGGAGCGCCGCATCGTCGTGCGCCACGCCTTGCGGAACGGGCTCCTGCCGGCGGTGACGGTGATCGCCCTCGACCTCGGCTACCTCATGGGCGGCATCGTCGTGGTGGAGGAGGTGTTCGCGTATCCGGGGATGGGGCGGCTCATTCTCTACGCGATCCAGAACCGCGACGTGCCGCTCCTGCAGGTGTCGATCCTCCTCGTCGCCGCCACGTACGCCGTCGCCAACTTCGCGGCGGACCTGGCGTACGCGTGGCTCGATCCGCGGATCCGGTATCAATGACCACCATCACCCGGGCGGTCCGCGCGAACCCCCCGCTGGCCATCGGCACCCTCATCCTCGCCTGCGTGCTCGCCCTCACCGTGCTCGCGCCCTTTCTCGCGCCGTACGGTGTGGCGGAGCAGAGCATTCTCGATCGCTTTCAGCGACCGGGCGTGAAGCACCTGCTCGGCACCGATCAGTACGGCCGCGATCTCCTCACCCGCACGCTCTTCGGCGGCCGCACCGCGCTGCTCCTGGGACTGGGCGCGGTCGCCCTCGGCCTCCTCCTCGGCGTGCCCATCGGCCTCGCCAGCGGCTACGCGGGCGGGCGGACCGACGAGGCGGTCATGCGCGTGGTCGACGCGTTCCTCTCCTTCCCCGCGCTCCTCATGGCCCTCATGATCGTCACCGCGCTCGGAGCCAGCACCGCGCATGCCCTGCTCGCCATCGGCGTCGCCAGCGCCCCCGGCATCGCCCGCATCGTGCGCAGCCAGACCCTGGCCGTGAAGCACGAGGAGTTCGTGCTGGCGGCGCGCGCGCAGGGCGATTCGCACGCCTACATCATGTTCGGCGAGATCCTGCCCAACCTCCTGCCCCCCATCGTGATCGAGGCGAGCATCCGCGTGGGCTTTGCCATCCTCGCCTCGGCCAGCCTGTCCTTCCTCGGCCTCGGCGTCCAGCCGCCCACGGCGGATTGGGGGTTGATGATCCGCGAGGCGCGCCAGCACATCTTTCTCTCGCCCTGGCCGCTCCTCTGTCCCGGCCTCGCGCTTGCCCTGACCATCGTCGGCTTCAACCTCTTCGGCGACGGCGTCCGCGATCGCCTGGCCGGGCGCGCGTGATGTCGGGGCAAGCGGCCGAGCCCGCTCTTCAGATCGAGCGGCTGTCCGTGAGCTTCGCCACGCCGCGCGGCGAGGTCCGGGCGCTCCGCGAGGTCAGCCTCGAGATCGAGGGCGGGGAGGTCTTCGGCATCGCGGGCGAGTCGGGCTCGGGCAAGAGCACCCTCGCCTACGCGATCATGCGCGACCTCGCGCCCAACGCGCGCGTGGCCGGTGGCGCGATCCGCTTCGCCGGCGAGGACCTCCTCGGCCTGGCCCCGGACGCACTCCGGCGCATTCGGGGCCGGCGCATTGCCATGGTCTACCAGGACCCGAAGTCCGCCCTCAACCCGTCGATGCGCATCGGCCCGCAGATCGCCGAGGTGCTCGAGATCCACGCCCTCGCTTCCCGGCCGGGCGCGGCGGCCCGAGCCCTCGAGCTGCTGGCGCTCGTCAATATCCCTGACCCGCCGGCGGTTGCCCGCGCCTATCCGCACCAGCTCAGCGGCGGCATGCAGCAGCGGGTGGTCATCGCCATGGCGCTGGCGGGTGACCCAGCCCTTCTCATCATGGACGAGCCGACCACGGGGCTCGACGTCACCACCCAGGCGCGCATCCTCGAGCTCGTGGCCGACCTCAGACACGATATCGGCGCCGCCATCCTCTATATCAGCCATGACCTCGCGGTCATCGCCCAGGTCAGCGACCGGGTGGGTATCCTGTATGCGGGTGAGCTGGTGGAGTCGGCGCCGGCCGCGCAGCTCTTCCATCGCCCCGCGCATCCCTACACGCGCGGTCTGCTCGACGCCCTGCCCGACATCGACCTGGCGCGCGCCTTCCGGCCAATTCGCGGCCGGCTCCCGGATCTCACGCGCCGGCCCGAAGGCTGCGTCTTCGCGCCCCGCTGCGACTTCCTGGAGGACGCGTGCACGCGCGCCCAACCGCCGATGGCGACCGTCGGCGAATCGCATGTAGCACGCTGCCTGCGGTGGGAAACGGCGATGGCAGCGCCGCCCATGCGCCAGGAACGTCGCCTCGGCGCCGCTTCAGGCGAGATCGCGGCGGCCGTCGCAAGCGTCCGGAATCTCACCAAGCACTACGATGAGCCGGGCGCCCTCACGCGATGGCTGGGGCTCGCGCGGCCGCCCGTGCACGCGCTCGACGACGTGACGCTCGAGGTCCGCGGCGGCGAGGTCCTGGCGCTCGTGGGCGAGAGTGGCTGCGGCAAGACCACGCTCGGCCGCCTCGTGTTGAGACTACTCGCTCCGACCTCCGGCGCCGTGACCGTCCGCCGTCGGCAGTCCGGTGCGGAGGTCACGAGTGACGCGGAGTTCCGCCGCGTGGTCCGCATCGTGTTTCAGAACCCCGACTCATCGCTGAACCCCATGAAGCGCGTCGCGGCCATCCTCGACCGTCCGCTTGCCATCCAGGGCGTGCCACGCCGGGCGCGCCGGTTGCGCGTTCGGGAGCTGCTCGAGGCCGTGCGCCTCGATGCCGGCTACCTTCATCGCTTGCCTCGCGCCCTGAGCGGAGGAGAGAAGCAGCGAGTGGCCATCGCGCGCGCCTTCGCCACGGGGCCCGAGCTGGTCGTTCTCGACGAGCCGCTCTCCGCGCTGGACGTCTCCAGCCAGGCCTCGGTGGTCGATCTCCTCACCGAGCTACGCAGCCGGCTCGACGCGACGTACGTGTTCATCTCGCACGACCTGAGCCTGGTGCGCCACCTCGCCGACCGCATCGGCGTCATGTACCTGGGTCGGGTGGTGGAGCTGGGCACCGTGGACGAGGTCTTCCGTCCGCCGTATCACCCGTACACGCGGGCGCTGCTGTCCTCGATTCCCGTGCCCGATCCCTCGGTGCGGGCGCCCACGGTCAGGCTCGAGGGCACCGTGCCGAGCGCCCGTCGCCCACCGTCGGGCTGCCGCTTCCACACCCGCTGCCCGAGCAAGCTGGGGCGCATCTGCGAGGAGGTCGAGCCTCCGCTTCAGAACGCGGACGGCACGCATTGGCTCGCGTGCCACATCCCGCTGGAAGACCTGCGGCGCGAGCCGCCCGTTCGTCCGGCCAGCGAGCCCGACGCGTAGTCGGCAGCGCCACCTCGATCCGCGCTCGGTCGATTGCGGTGCAGCGCCCAAGCCTTGCGCCCTGCCACACCCACTGCTAACATCGGCGCCCACATTTCAGAGGAGGAGGCGCTCAATGCGCAGGCATCTCCGCACGGTCGTCATCATGGGCATCGCGCTCTTCACCGGCCTGCTCGCCGCGCCGTCTCGGGAAGCCGAGGCGCAGCCCAAGCGCGGCGGCACCCTGGTCATGCTCGTGCAGCCCGAGCCGCCGACGCTGGCCTCGTACCTGTCCACGTCGGGGCCGATCGGGCAGGTGACGGCCAAGGTCTACGACGGGCTGCTCGAGTACGACTTCAACCTGAACCCCGCGGCGAGCCTGGCGGAGTCGTGGCAGGTGGCTGCGGACGGCAAGAGCATCACCTTCAAGCTGCGCCGCGGGGTGCGCTTTCACGACGGCAAGCCCTTCTCGAGCGCCGACGTGAAGTTCTCGGTGATGGAGGTGCTGAAGAAGGTGCATCCGCGCGGGGCCAATACCTTCCGCGCCTTGACCGACATCGAGACGCCGGACGAGACGACGGCCGTGTTCAAGCTGGACCAGCCGGCGCCCTATATCCTGCGCGCGCTCTCGGGGTACGAGTCGCCCATGCTCCCCAAGCATCTCTTCGAGGGGCAAGATCCGAAGAGTGCCTCGAACGCGAACAAGCCCGTGGGTACGGGGCCCTTCAAGTTCGTGGAGTGGGACAAGGGACAGTTCATCCGCCTCGATCGCAACGACCAGTACTGGAAGCCGGGGCAGCCGTATCTGGATCGCATCGTGGCGCGCTTCATCCCCGATCCCTCGACGCGCTCGGCGGCCATGGAGAAGGGCGAGGTGCACTTCGCCGCCTTCGACGCCATCCCCTTCGTGGACGTGAACCGCCTGAAGGCCCTGCCCCACATCGCCATCACGCTCGAGGGTTATTCGATGGTCAACCCCATCACGCTCCTCGAGATGAACAGCAAGCACCCGCCTCTCGACAAGAAGGAAGTCCGCCAGGCCATCGCCTACGCGGTGGACCGGAAGTTCATCATCGAGAATATCTGGTTCGGCTTCGGCCGCCCCGCCACGGGCCCGCTCAACGCCAACTTCGCCAAGACGGGACTGTACACGAGCGAGGTGCGGCGCTACGACACCGCCGACCGGATCGAGCGCGCCAACAAGCTTCTCGACGCGGCCGGGCTCAAGCGCGGGGCCGACGGCATGCGCTTCAAGATCACCCACGACATCCTGCCCTACGGCGAGCAGTGGCAGCGTCTCGGCGAGTACATCAAGCAGGCCCTCGGCCAGGTCGGCATCGACGTCACCCTGCGCCACGAGGACGTGCCCACCTGGCTCAAGCGCATCTTTACCAACTACGACTTCGACCTGACCTCGGACTTCTACTACAACCTGGCCGATCCCGTCCTCGGCGTGCACCGGCAATACCTGACGGATCAGATCCGCCAGGGCACGGTCTTCGTGAACAGCACGCGCTACTCGAACCCGAAGGTGGACGATCTGCTGAAATCGGGGACGATCGAGTCCAACCCCGCCAAGCGCACCGCGCTCTACAAGGAGTTCCAGAAGACCGTGGTCGAGGACAGCCCCATCGTCTGGCTCTTCGACATGCAGTTCGTCAACATGTCCAACAACCGCTTCCAGGACATCATCACGAGCCCGCTCGGCGTCTACGGCAGCTTCGACCGGGCCTGGCAGAAGCCGTAGCGTCCGTGCCCCGCCGCCGGCTCCGCGGGCGGGGCCGGCGGCGCTTCCCTTGAGCCCCCGCCTCCGGTTCATCGCCCGCCGGCTCCTCCAGGCCGTCCCCGTCGTCCTGGCCATCGTGGTGCTGAACTTCTTCCTCCTGCATCTCGCCCCCGGCGACGCGGCCACGGTGCTCGCGGGGGAGGCAGGCTCGGCCACGCCGGAATACATGGCCCAGCTCCGCGCGCGCTTCGGGCTCGACCAGCCGTTGGCATTTCAGCTCTGGGCCTACGCGCGGAACATCCTCACGCTGAATCTCGGGCACTCCTTCCGCCACGACCAGCCCGTCTTCACGCTGATCGTGGCCCGCCTCTGGCCGACCCTCCTCTTGATGATGACCACCCTCGTCCTCTCGGTCACGGTCGGCTCGCTCCTCGGTCTGCTCGCGGCCACGGGGCTTCATCGCTGGCGCGACACCGTCATCTCGATCTTCGCGCTCGTCTCCTATGCCACCCCGCTCTTCTGGCTCGGCCTCATGCTCATCGTGCTGTTCTCGATCCGGCTGGGCTGGCTGCCCACGAGCGGAATGGAGAGCATCGGCGCCTTCAAGACCGGCTGGGCGCGCGCCCTCGACATCGGTCGGCATCTGATCCTGCCCGCGGGCGCCCTCTCGCTCTTCTACATGGCGCTCTATACACGCCTGATGCGGGCCGCGTTGCTGGAGCAGGCGGGAATGGACTACGTGACGACGGCGCGGGCCAAGGGGCTCTCGGAGCGGCGCATCGTCTGGGCCCACACGCTGCGGAACGCGCTCCTGCCCGTGGTGACCATGGCGGGGCTGCAGACCGGGGGCCTGCTGGGCGGCTCCGTCATCGTGGAGACGGTCTTCGGCTGGCCGGGGCTCGGGCTCCTGGCCTTTCAGTCGCTCTTCGCGCGCGATCTGAACCTGCTCCTCGGCATCTTCCTCCTCTCGGCCTGCACGGTGGTGGTGGTGAATCTGGTCGTGGACATTCTCTACACGCTGCTCGACCCCCGCATCGAGGTCGCCTGATGGCCGCCTTCTCGCGCCGCTATGGCCGGAATCGCGCGGCGGTGCTCGGTCTCTGCATCCTGGGCGGCGTCGTCCTGCTCGCGCTGGCGGCGCCGTGGATCAGCCCGGGCAGCCCCTTCCGGCTCGCGGGCAAGCCGCTCTCCCCGCCCTTCGGCGAGTACCTCTTCGGCACGGACACGCTCGGCCGCGACGTGGCGGCGGGCATCACGCACGGCGCGCGCACGTCGCTCCTGATCGGGCTCATCGCGACGGCGATGGCGGTGGCCGTGGGCACCGTGCTCGGTGGGCTCGCCGGCTTCTATGGCGGCCTCGTGGACGATCTCTTGATGCGGGTGACGGAGTTCTTCCAGACCATTCCGGCCTTTCTCTTTGCCATCGTCCTGGTCGCGGTGCTGGGCTCGTCACTCTCGAGCACGGTGATCGCCATCACGGTCGTGTCCTGGCCGGCCGTGGCGCGGCTCGTGCGCGGGGAGTTCCTCGGCATGCGACGGCGCGACTTCGTCCAGGCCTGCATCGGGCTCGGGATGCCGGATGCGCGCATCATCTTCCGCCACATCCTGCCGAACTGCCTCGCTCCCATCATCGTGCTCGCGTCGCTCATGGTCGCCACCGCCATCCTGATCGAGTCGGGCCTCTCCTTCCTCGGGCTCTCCGATCCCAACGTGATGAGCTGGGGTTTTCAGGTGGGGGCCGGGCGCGGCGTGCTCCGGGTGGCCTGGTGGCTCTGCGCCATTCCGGGCGTGGCCATCCTTCTCACCGTGCTTGCCATCAATCTCGTCGGCGAGGGCATGAACGACGCGCTGAACCCCCGTCTCCGACGGTAGACGTTGACCCTCTTGCCATGGGGCAGTACGCTTCCCGCCATTCGAAGGAGGCGCCATGGTCACAGCCATGATGATCGCGGAAGCTATCGGGCGCCGAGACATGCTCAGGGAGCGGCCGGCCGACTATTCCGCCGTCGCTCGTTGGACACGAGAGGAGCTGCCCTATGCCGCACTGGCGGCTGTCGCGAAACGCTACCGGATCCCCTTGGCCACCCTGGCCCGCGTGATCGGTCTCACGGAACGTACCCGGGCGCGCCGGAAGAAGGAGCGCCACCTCAGGGCGGACGAGTCGGACCGGCTGCTGCGCGTGGCTCGCGTGGCCACATCGGCCGAGGACGTGCTGGGAGCCCAGGCCAAGGCCGGGCGGTGGCTGCAGAATCCCAATCGGGCGCTCGGCGGCGCGATACCCCTCGACCTGCTGGACACTGACCTCGGCGCCGAGGAGGTCGTGACGATCCTCGATCGCATCAAGCACGACGTCTACAGCTGATCCGGGTCCGCTTCACCCCTGCTTCAGATTACTTGCCAGGCATCTCGCAGGCTTTGGACTTCCAGACGCCACCGTCTCTCTGGCAACGCTCTTCATCCGACATGGTCGCGCATGCCGTCATACTGATGGCGACGATCATCAGGGCGGCGGCGATCCAGGATCTTTTTCTCATGACGGCCTCCCGTGAAATGTGACGACGGTCCAGGCTAGTCTCCCCTGCATGGCCGGTCAACGTCGGGCAATCTTCTGACGACACTTGTCACAGGTCAGCGGGAGCCGCCCGATTGCCCCTCGAGCGGGGTCCGTAATCGCGGCCACTTACCGAGCCTACGCCGTGGCACCCAGCTTGCTTCCCGGAATGGCATGCGCACATCTCGCGTCGCCGTCCGGCTGGTCGTCGCTGTCCTCGCGCTGCTCATGCTCCACTCGGCGGCGCAGGGGCAGACGGGCCGTTCCGCCCAGGTCTATCAGATGGCCGGAACGTGCTCGGTCGAGGTGAGACCGGACGCCGCGGTGATCGTCGGGGGCGTCGCGGCGGGCGGGCTCCAGCCCATCGAGGCCGTCGACAAGCTCGAGAAGCAGCTCGCGCTCGTGCGCGGGTATCTGGACAGCAATCGCGGCCAGCTCCACCTCCTCGAGCGCGTGCGGACCCTGAGAAATTCACCCGCGCGCCCCCAGGATACAGAGCCGCCCTTCCAGGTGGTGCAGAGGCTGCGCGCGGAGCTTCCCGCCAACGCGCCCATCGATCAGATCCTCCAGCGGCTGATCGAGCTGGGGCTCGACCGCTTCGGCGATGACGTCCTGAACACGGGGGGCTCCCGGCGCGAGCCGGTGGTGCGCTTCATCATTCGCGACCTGGATGCGAAGCTCAACGACCTCCAGCAGAGCTGCGCGACGGCGGCCTGGAAGGCGTGGTGCCTGACCACCCCCGACGTCGCGGGGGTCTGCGCCGGCGACAAGCCGCCCGCCGAGCTCCAGGTGCAGAACTTCAACGTGCAATCGGAGGAAAAAGTCCTCCGTCCCGACGGGGGCGTCAACTACTGGCGGTTCAATGTCTCGCGCGGCCAGCGCTCCGGGGAGCGGCCCGAGTTGCTCGGCAACGTCGCCCTTCGCCTCACCGGAAATCTCTACGCAGTCTACCGCCGCGAGCCCACCCTCTAGAAAGCTCGGAGGGGCCTAGCGGCGAAGGGCGGCGATGGCGCGCACGGGCGTGCCGTCCTTGCGCGTGATGGCGCGGCGGGTGGGCTTGGTCTGATTGCCGAAGGTGGGCTGCCAGCAGGAATGCTTGCCGGCGCCGCCGACTACGATCACCGACAGATCCTCGGGCGACTTCACGATGGGGAGCATGGTATCCGGCGCGGCCGGCATCTTCCGGCTCTCCACGTGGTGGCGCTGGTACTCCTCGCCGAGCTTCGCCAGGGGAAAGCGCGCGTGCTCGAACACGAACTCCTTCACCTGCCGCTTGCTGTAGCCGTCACGCGCGATGGTGGCGGCGTGCTCGGGCCCGAGCGAGAGAAGGGGATGCCCGGCGGCGAGGAGGTTGTTACTCCCGGCCTGCCCCATGGCGCCCGCGATGATCTTGAGGATGCCGATACCCGTGTAGCTGTAGTGGTCCTGGATATTGTGCGGGCCCTCGCAGCCGATGGTGGTCACCGTGCTCACGTCAGGGGGAACGCCATGCTCGACGTGGAGCGGCTCCCAGGGATTCTCCGCCTCGTTCTCCGCGATGCAGTACGCCATCTTGGCCGGGCTGCCCTGGGTAGCCCGGTCTCCCGTGCCGGGGAGCCCGCCGCCCACGTTCATCAGGAGCAGGCGCACGGCGCGGCCGATGGTCATGTTGGCGCGGAAGCCCTGGCCGAAGGCGTTGTAGCCCGCGTTGATCTCGAGCTCGCGCGCGATGGGGCCGTTGACGATCATGAGCGGCGCCACCGGATGCGTGGTCGCCTGGATGGAGTCGAGGTTGAAGTCCGGATCGGCGAGGGCCTCGACGGCGGTGATGATCACGGGCAGGTACTCGGGTCTGGCCCCGGCCATGACGGCATTGATGGCGATGCGCTCCACGGTCGCCTCGCCCTGGCGCGGGGGCAGGACGGCCACCACCTCGTGAGGATCGCGATCGGTCCAGCGGAGGCACTCGCGCACGGCCTCGCCCGTGGGCGGGACGATGGGCAGCCCGTCCGTCCAGCCGCGCTCCTGGTAGAGGCGGTTGACGGCCGCGTAGGAGCCGTCCCGCCGGAACGTCTTGGCCGCGGGGCCCGCCGTGCTCATGACCTGGTGACGGCTCGTACCACCGTCTCGATGGCCAGATCGGCCTTCTTCACCACCTCTTCCTCGTGGATGCCGCCGAGCGGATGGGGAATGAGCGCCAGGGGCAGCTCAGCCAGTCCGCGGTTCCTCGCCTCGAGCAGGGCCAGCGACTCGAACTCCCTGGTGCCCATGACGACGGTGGGAATGCCGTGCTGCTCCAGCACGATGGCGCCGTGGATACTCCACGACGTGCACGACCCTCAGTCGGCGCTGCCGACGAGGACGAAGTCGCACGTCGTCAGGTCGGCGAGGATCGACGGCGACGGCGGGCCCGCGATCCCCTTCTCGCGCTTGATGACGTCGCGGACGCCGTAGCGCTCCTTCAGGCGCTCCACCACGGCCAGCATGAGAGTGCCGGCATTGGCCTTGCTGTTGTCGAGGATGCCCGCGCGCTTGCCTTGGAGACTGGCCAGGCGCGGGGCGAGGCTGGTGGCCAGGATCCTCGGCTCGGCCGTCGGGTCGTAGAGCAGGTCGTCGTTGTTGCTCATGGAGATCTCCTCTCTCCGGGGTCTTACAACAGAGGCACTCGCGTAGTCTACCTCCGTGCCTGCGCGGCGCGAGGAAAATACTCCGGAGAGATCGAGCCCTTGGATAGCGCAAGCCCGCCGCGCCTTTCGGCGCGGCGGGTCGCCTCGAGATCACCCGTGCGAAACTACGCGGTTTCGGTCATGCGTCATCGCTGACGCAGGCTGCGCACGTAAATCGCGTCAGCCACCACATCGTTGGCGCGAATCTCGTCGGCGTAGATGACCGATGCGGTCACTTCCGGCGCCCGGATGTTGCCCAGCGAGCTGGAGCCACTCATGGTGACGCCACCCGTCTGGTAGATCACACCGTGCACCTGATCGGCGTCGATCCGGTTCGCGTAGATCGTGCGGGCGCGCACGATCCGCGCGCTGATCTGGTCAGCCTGCAACGTCGGGGACGCCACCACCACGGGGGGCGGCGTCACCGACGGCAGCGTGGTGTCACTGCCGAACTCCATTCTCGCCAGAGGCTCCCACGCCCATCCCGCGGAAGCAGTGAGCGCGGAAACTCCGAGGAGCGCAGCGCCGAGTAGAGTCTTCCCTTTCGTCATGTCGACCTCCTGATCGGGGATCTTCAGCCTTGGTTGTCGGGATTGTCTCGAGTGGAGGCTGGCTGATCGAGAGCGCCGTCTTCACGCCCTTCGATCCTCGCCCCCACTGTCATAGCAGCATCGGCTGTGCCAGCGCACCCGTTCCCGTCCCTTCTTTCCCATCCGGACCGCTGCTTGACCTCGAAACCCCGCTTCCAGGTGCCGATGGGAGGCGCCCGTGTCGCGTGGCCCTGTCACGACTTCGCGCCAGGATTACTCGGTCGGTCGGAGAGATTACCGAGGCAGACATCTCTTCCCTTGCGCGGCGCCACATCGATCCGAGACCTCGATGCGCTGTGACGAGTTGACGACGCGACGCGCGGAGACTACGCTCAGCCCGTCCATTTCGCGGCAACCGCTGAGCCCACAGGAGGCTTCGCAACGTGCATGATCTCGTGATCGATAACGCGCGCATCATTGATGGCCTGGGGACTCCGACGCGCGACGGTGGCATCGCCATCAGCGGCGGCCGCATCGCCGCCACCGGGCAGGGTCTGGGCCCGGCCCGGCAGACGGTGGACGCCAAGGGACTCTGCCTCGCCCCCGGCATCGTGGACATCCACACGCACTATGACGCCCAGCTGACCTGGGATCCCTTCGCCACGCCGTCGACGTCGCTGGGCGTGACCACGGTGGTCATCGGCAACTGCGGCTTCACCATCGCGCCCTGCCGGCCTCAGAACCGCGACCTGATCATGCGCAATCTCACCCATGTCGAAGGCATGTCGCTCGACGCCATGCGGGCGGGCATCCAGTGGGACTTCGAGAGCTATCCGGAGTATCTGGGCGCGATGGAGCGCCGGGGCGTGGTGCCGAACGTGGCCTCCCTCGTGGGGCATTCCTCGGTGCGCACCTACGTGCTGGGAGAGGAGGCGGCCAGCCGCCCGGCCACCGACACCGAGATCGCCGAGATGAAGCGCATCGTGCTCGAGGCGGTGAGGGCGGGCGCCATCGGCTTCGCCACCTCCACCCTCGAGCAGCACAATGGGGAAAATGGCATTCCCATGCCGTCCCGGCTCGCGGACGAGAAGGAGATGCTGGCCCTCACGGGCGCTTTGGGCGAGGCCGGCCGCGGCATCTTCATGCTGACCAAAGGCATGACGTCCACCATCCCGTGGCTGGAAAAGATCGCCCGTGCCAACGGCCGGCCCGTCATGATCGCGGCCATGTTCGTGGACCCGGGAGATCCCACCCGCGTCTTCAGGGAGCTGGGCGAGATCGAGCAGGCGCGCGCGCGGGGCCGCGAGCTCTGGGCGCAGGTGGGCTGCTTCCCGCTGGGCATGGAGTTCACCCTGCGCCATCCCTATCCCCTGGAGGCGCTCATGGCATGGCGCCCCGCGCTGACCGCTCCCGACGAGGCGCGCTACCGGCAGGTGCTGGCCGATCCGAGCTTCCGCCGCGCCCTGACCAGGGAGATGGGCGAGCCCGGCGTGCCGAATCGCATCAGCAACGCGAACTGGGACTACCTGACCATCGCGGAAGCGAAGAAGTCCGAGCTGAGACCGCTCGAGGGCAAGACCATCGGCGAGCTGGCCCGCGAGCAGAAGCGCGAGCCTTTCGACGTCTTCCTCGACCTGGGGTTGGCCGACGACCTCGAGACCATGTTCGACTGCCGGCTCTTCAACACCGACGAGAAGAAGGTCTCCGAGCTCCTGCGTCATCCCTGCGCGGCGGTGGCGCTCTCGGACGCGGGCGCGCATCTCTCCTTCCTCTGCGACGCGGGCTTCGGTCTTCACCTCTTCGGACACTGGGTGCGCGAGCGGGGCGACCTCACGCTCGAGCAGGCGGTGCGCGCGGTGACGAGCACGGTGGCCGACGCCTACCGCATCAAGGACCGCGGGCGTCTCGTGCCGGGCGCGTGGGCGGACCTGCTGCTCTTCGATCCCTCCCGGGTCGGGCGAGGCGAGAAACGCCGGGTGAACGATCTGCCCACGGGGGCCTCGCGCCTCGATACGCCCGCCGTCGGCCTCCACGGCGTCTGGGTCAACGGCGTGCGCACCGCCGACGAGCGCGGCGTGATCGCCGACTGCGGCCGTCCTGGGCGCGTGCTGAGGGAGTTCGCGGCGTAGAATCGGGCGCATGGCTCCTCCCGCTCCCGTCCTGTCCGTCGCCGACGACGTGATCCAGTAGAGGCCCGCGCTGACCGCCATCCTCCTCCTCTACTCCGCCACCATGTTCGTGGGGGCGACGCTTCTCTTCGTCGTCCAGCCCATGGTGGGCAAGATGATCCTCCCCCTCCTTGGCGGCACGCCGGCGGTGTGGAGCACGTGCATGGTCTTCTTCCAGGCCGCCCTCCTGGCCGGCTATGCCTATGCGCACGCCAGCACGGCGTGGCTTGGCGCCTCGCCACGTCAGGCGCTCCTGCATCTGGGGATCCTCGCCATTCCGCTGTCCGTGCTGCCCCTGGCCGTGAACCCGCACTTCCTGCGGGGGGGCGAGGCAAACCCGGTGCTGGACGTGCTGCTCGTGCTCTCCGTCTCCGTGGGGCTGCCCTTCTTCGTGGTCAGCGCCACTGCCCCCCTGCTCCAGAAGTGGTTCAGCCACACGGGGCATCCGGCGGCCCGCGATCCGTACTTCCTCTATGCCGCGAGCAATCTCGGCAGCATGCTCGCCCTGCTGGGCTACCCCACCCTGATCGAGCCGCGGCTGCACCTGCGCGGCGAGAACTGGATGACGCAGACTCGACTCTGGAGCGTCGGGTATGTCGCTCTCGTCGCCCTGATCGCGCTCTGCGCCTTCGTGCTGTGGCGGCGCGCGGCGGCGCCCTCGCCCGTGGCCTCATCGGATGCGCCGGTCGGCCCCGAGCTGGGCGGGCCCGCGCCGGTCGAGTCATCGGTACCGCCGGCCTCCTCCGCGTCGATCCTGCCCGCGTCAATCCTTGACGACGAGCCGCCGAGCATGAGACGCCGGCTGCGCTGGATCGTCCTCGCCTTCGTGCCCTCGAGCCTGTTCATCGGCGCCACCACCTACATAACGACAGATGTGGCCGCCGTGCCTCTGCTGTGGGTGTTGCCGCTCGCCATCTACCTGCTGAGCTTCATCCTGACTTTCGGCCATTGGCCCGACCGGTTCCACCGGCTGGTCACGAGGGCGGCGCTGCCCGTCATCCTCACCGTCCTCTTCCTCATGGTCTCGGCGTTCAAGCAGCGCATCTGGATCACCATGCTCTGGCACTTCCTGCTGCTCCTGCTCGTGGCGCTCGCCTGCCATGGCGAGCTGGCGCGGAGCCGGCCCACCTCCCGATACCTGACCGAGTTCTATCTGCTGCTCTCCGTGGGTGGGGTGCTGGGTGGGCTCTTCAATGCCCTCATTGCCCCCGTCGTCTTCCGCTCGCTCGTGGAGTATCCCCTCGTCATGGTGCTGGCCGGCATGCTCCTGAGCGCTCGAGACCGCGACCCTTCCCGGAAGCTTCGCGTGGATCTGGATCAGGCCCTCGCCGTGGTCGCGCTGGGCCTCCTGCTGTACTCCGACTCGCTGTCCGTGCGGATCGATTTCGAGTTTCTCTCCGGTCTTCTCAAGATCCCGTCGGAGACGGCCGTGGAGTGGCTGACCCCGATCCGGCGAGCCGTCAACAAGATCCTGATGTTCGGAGTGCCGCTCGCCGGGGTCTTCTTCCTGCGGCGGCGCCCCTGGGTCATGGGGCTGACCCTGGGCTGCCTGCTCCTCGTGTCCGGCTACATCGACGCGCGGCGAGACGATCAGATCCGCCAGGCGCGGAGCTTCTTCGGCGTGCTCCAGGTCTCCCGCGACGAGAGCTACACGGAGCTGCGTCACGGCACCACCCTGCACGGCCGCCAGAGCCGCGATCCCGCGCGGCG
>DASQAK010000185.1:0-7745 GCA_035635755.1 Candidatus Methylomirabilota bacterium
TGGTGGGCCGTCAAGGACTCGAACCTTGGACCCGCTGATTAAGAGTCAGCTGCTCTACCAACTGAGCTAACGGCCCGCATGCGCGGGTGCCACCACAGCGGAAATGGTGCGCCCAAGAGGATTCGAACCTCTGACCTTTAGCTCCGGAGGCTAACGCTCTATCCAGCTGAGCTATGGGCGCGCAATCTGCCCGGCCAGTTCCAAAGATTGGGGTGACCGAAGGGAATCGAACCCTCAACCCCTGGCGCCACAGGCCAGTGCTCTAACCAATTGAGCTACGGTCACCGTCTCCGGACGACAGCCAAGGGCTTACTGTACTTCATGTATTCACCACGGTCAACGTGCGCTCAGGCGCCGCCCAGCTCGCGATGCATGGCGGCCAGGCCCTCGGCGGAACCGCGTAGCGGGGTGCGCAGGGCGGCTTGCGCCTTGCGCACGTCGAGCCCCCCGTCGAGCGGACGGGCGGCCTTCTGCTTGAGCTCGGCCGTCTTGACGGGCGTGAGCTTGGAGCCGTCGAGGGCGAACTCCCGGCAGACGAGCAGGGCGAACGCGTAGCGGTCGAGCGTCTCGGAGCCGGCCACGTGCCAGAGGCCCAGGAGCTCGCGCTCGGCCAGCTCCACGCTGGCCGCGGCCACGTCGGGATTGTAGGAAGGGCTCGCGCGCTGATCCACGGCGGGCCGGAACCCCTGGCCGGCGCGGCAGGCGCGGATCAGCTGGTACACGAAGTTCTTCTCCTGGCGCTCGGGGCCGTAGACCACGCTCGTGCGGATGACGATGGCGCGGCGGCAGGCCGCCATCACCGCCTGCTCCCCTTCCCGCTTGCTGCGGCCGTACACGGAGAGCGGCCGCGCCGTGTCGGACTCGGCGAAGGGGCCGCCCACGCCGTCGAAGACGTAGTCGCTCGAGTAGAAGACAAACCCCGCGCCCGCCGCCTCCGCGGCGCGCGCCGCGGCCTGGACGCCGTCACGGTTGACGGCAAAGGCCTCGTCCGCGTGGTCCTCGCAATAGTCCACATGGGAAAGACCGGCGGGGCAAAAGACCCACTCGGGGCGCGTCTGCGAGATGAGGCGCGCGACCGCGGCGTGATCGGTGAGATCGAGAGGCGAGAGCCCCGACGCGGGATGCGTGCCGTGCGTGCCGTGTCCTTCGTGGCCGCGCGCGCGCAGGACGGACAGCAGCGAGGCGCCCACCTGTCCCGAGGCGCCGATGACGAGAGCGCGCATGACTCACGGACCATACCGAACCTTGGCGGGCAGAGCAACCCAGGTCTATACTCGCCTCTCGTGAGGCCGGCGCGCGCGGGGATCGGTGTGGCGATGCTCGTCACGCTCTCGTTCTTGCCGGTCCGGGCGGAGGTGCACACGCTCGAGGTGACTTCGCCGACGACCGCCACCCTCTCGGGTGACTTGACCCTGCCGACCGGCACGGGCCCCTTTCCAGCCGTCATCCTCCTCCATGGCTGCGCGGGCATCGGCCCCAATATCAAGCAGTGGTCGCACTGGCTCGTTCACGAAGGCTATGCGGCCTTCGTCCTCGACAGCTTCTCGGGACGTCGGATCCGTCGGCTCTGCGGGCATCCCGATCCGCTCACCGGATCCATGCGGGCCCCTGATGTCTACGCCGCAGCGAAGTACCTGAAGGCCCTGGGCACGATCGACGGTGAGCGCATGGTCGCCATGGGATTCTCGCATGGCGGCTGGGCCGTCCTTGCCGCCGCGACCACCGAAGATCGCTATCCGGACATCCCGCTCCGAGGCTTCATCGCCTTCTACCCGGGCTGCGGCAAGGGACTCGCGCTACCGGGCACGGCGCCCGTCTTGATCCTGACCGGCGGCAAGGATGACTGGACGCCCGCGGGGCCATGTCAGCCGACGGCGGAGAGCTCGAGAGCAGCCGGGCGCGACGTCACCGCCGTGATTTACCCAGAGGCCAGGCACCATTTCGACGGCGCGGAGGTGCGCGGCATCGTCTTCGTACCCGACGCGCGCCGCAACATGGGCGCCACGATCCAGTACAACCCGGCCGCGCACGAGGATTCGGAGAAGCAAATCCTCCGCTTCCTCAGGGCGCATCTCGCCAAGTAGTGGCGCGGAGCCTCGGCGCCGCCCTTCCCGCCGTCCTGGTCACGCGATTCTCCCAGTCCGACCTCGCACCCCTTCTCGGGCGCGCGCTTCCCCTCGTCACCCTCGACGCCGAAGGACGCCCGCACCCGATGCTCTGCAGCTATCTCGAGCTGCGGGCGATCTCGCCGACCCTGCTCCGGCTCGCCATCGCGGCCCGGAGCGGCTCGGCGCGGAATCTCCAGGACCGCGGCGTCGCGACCCTGCTCGTGATCGAGCCCGAGCAGACGATCTACGTCAAGTGCCGGGCTTCTGGAGCGCCGCTCCTCATGGGCGCGCTGGCTCGCTTTGAGCTCAGCGTCGAGGATGTAAGCGAGGACGCAGCCGCCGAGTGGGAGGCAGGAGCAGGTATCACGAGCGGCCTCACCTATGCGCCCGCGCCTGATCTGGGCTCGCCGGAAGCGCGGGCGATCCTGGCCGCGCTCCGAGCTTAGAGAGCTAGCACCGCCCCCTCACCCTGCCCTCTCCCCCGATGGGGGAGAGGGATCGATGAAGACAGTTCGCCCAGCGCTGAGAGAGGAGCCCTTCGGATCCCTCTCCCCCATCGGGCCCATCGGGGGAGAGGGCAGGGTGAGGGACGGCTTTTACTTGGGAGCGGGAGCGGGCTCGGGGGCCGGGGTCCGGGGCGACGGGGCCTTGGGCGCAGGCGCGGGGCGAGGCCGCGGCGGCTGCACCAGCTCGGCCTTGTAGGCGCCCACGGTGACGAAGAGCTCGGTTTCCTTCCCGCCGCGCATGACGAAGAGCTTGACCGCGCGGCCCACCGGCGTGCTCGCGATGATGCGCTGGAGATCGCGCGGGCCCTCGATGGACGCGCCGTCCACGGCCAGCACGACATCGTCCGGCTTGACGCCGCCTTGATCGGCGGGCTGCCCGGCCACGACGCTCCGGATGAGGACGCCGCGAGGCTCCTTCAACCCGTACTTCGGCATGTCCTCGTCGCCGATCTCGGCGATGCCCACGCCGAGCCAACCCCATTGGATCTTGCCGGTAGAGGCGAGCTGCGGGAGAAGGCTCTTGACGAGATTGATGGGAATGGCGAAGCCGATGGTGCCGTTGCGGGCGGCCATGCTGTTGACGCCCACGACCTCGCCCGCCATGTTGACGAGAGGGCCGCCGGAATTGCCGGGATTGACCGCGGCATCCGTCTGGATGAAGTCGAAGCCCGGCGCGGCCACCTGCAGCGGCGCGCCCTTCCGGCTCACGATACCGAAAGATGCCGTTTGCTCGAGACCAAAGGGATTGCCGACGGCCAGGACGAACTCACCGACGCGGAGACGATTGGAGTCGCCCAGCATGGCCACGGGCAGACCGGTGGCTTCGATCTTGACGAGGGCGAGGTCGACGCGATCGTCCTGCCCGATGACCTTGGCGTCGAGCCTCCGACCGTCGGGCAGCTTGACCTGGATCCTCTCGGCATCGGTGACGACATGGGCATTGGTGACGATGTAGCCGTCCTTGCGGATGATGAATCCTGATCCGGAGATGCGGCGCTCCTCGGGCGTCGAGGGCGTCTCGCCCTCGGTGGGCGGCTCCGCCGCGCGACGCACGCGAATCTGGACGAGGGCGGGCTTGAGCTGCTCGATCACGCTGTTCATGTGGTTGTTGAGTCGGGCGATATCGGCGGGAATCTGGGCTTTCGGGCTCTCCGTCCACATGGGGCCCGTGGGTGCCGTCGATTGTGCCGCCGCGGGGACGGCGACGATGAGACAGAGCGAGAGGGCGAAAAGAATGCGGACGGTGGAACTCGGCATTGCGACTCCTCCGTGGGTCAGGGGTCGGTCGGCCCGGGAGAGTCCCGAGCGATTACTCGAAGTATAACAGCCTACCCCGCACACCCCTATCGATTGACCTCACGGATGAGGTGGCCCAGCTCGGGAATGATGAGCGATTCGAGGGCAAGCCGGCAGGCATTGGGCGAGCCCGGCAGGGAAAAGAGTACGCGCCCCTGGACGACCCCGCCCTGGGCGCGTGACAGCATGGCCGCGGGGCCGATTTCCTGGTAGGAGAGCATCCGGAACAGCTCCCCGAAGCCGGTCAGGCGCTTGTCCAGCATCGCCTCCACGGCCTCGAAGGTCGAGTCGCGCTTGGTGATGCCGGTGCCGCCCGTGAGGATGAACACCTCGACGGAGGGCGCCGCGCATCCGGAGCGGATCACCGCCGTCACCTGCACGGGCTCGTCACGCACGATGGCATGCCCGGCGACCCGATGCCCCGCCGCGGTGAGGAGCTCGCGGATCAGAGCCCCGCTCGTGTCGGTGTCCGGGGTCTTCGAGTCCGAGATGGTGAGGACGAAGCACCCCACGGACACGGGGGCGTGGGCCTTGTGCTCCTGGGGCGTGGCGTCCTTCACGCGGATTCCTCGAGGTAGATACCGCCATCGTCCACGGTGACGGCAAAGCGCGGCACCGTCTCGCCGGGAATGGTCATGCACACGCCCGAGCGGAGATCGAACTCCCAGCCGTGCAGCGGGCAGGTGACGATGTCACCCTCGATGCGGCCATCGCACAGGTTGCCGCCCTTGTGGGCGCACTCGTTGCCGATGGCGAAGATCTCCTCTCCGCGTCTGAAGAGCGCCACATCTATCCCTTTGACGACCACGAGCTCGACGCCCCCTGGGGGAAGCGCGGCCAGATCGAGGACGCGCGTGCGGGACATCGCCCCCTCACTCATTCAGCCCTCGCCTCGTCGCTCGAGGCGAGTGTCTCGTCTCGAACTACGGCCCTCTCCCCCAATGAGGGTTCCAGATTTACCATCGACGAGCAGAGGGTTGCCATCTAGATCATGGACTCTTTTCTGACTCCCTCTCCCCTCTGGGGAGAGGGCTGGGGTGAGGGGCCGCCTGATAGGCCTCGTCGAGAACTTCGGCCAGGTGGAGGACCTGGATGGGCGTGCCCTCGGCGGCCAGGCCCTGGGCGATCTGGATGATGCAGCCGGGATTGGCAGTGACGACGGCCTGGGCGCCCGTGGCGCGGACGTTGGCGACCTTGCGCGCCTGCAGGCGCTGCGCCATCTCGGGCTGGGTCAGGTTGTACGTCCCGGCCGAGCCACAGCACCAATCAGCCTCGGCCAGCGGCACCACGGTGAGCCCGGGAACCTGGGCAAGGAGGGCCCGCGGCTCGCGGCTGATCTTCTGGCCGTGCACGATGTGACACGGATCGTGATAGGTCACCGTCTTCTCGACGCGGCCGAGAGGTCCACGCAAGGGCTCGGCAGCCAGGAACTCGGCGAGGTCACGCACGCGCTCCGAGAAGCGCTGCGCCCGCTCACGCCAGGCGGGATCGTCGGCCAGGAGCAGCCCGTAGGCCTTCATGTGGGCGCCACAGCCCGAAGTGTTCACGATCACGACGTCGACCCTGGCCTCCTCGAAGACCTCGATGAGCCGCTTGGCGAGCAAGACCGCCAGGGCGTGCTCGCCGCCGTGCGCGTGAAGCGCTCCGCAGCACGCCTGGGCCCGCGGCGCGACGACCTCGCAGCCATTCCTGGCGAGGACACGGGCCGTCGCGCGATTCTGGGAGCCGAAGGCGACCTGCTGGATGCAGCCGGTGAGCAGGCCGACCCGCGCGCGTTTGGTGCCGGTGGCCGGCGTCAGCTCGGGCAGCGGGGCCCGCGAGGCGCCGGGCGGCAGCACGGGAAGAAGCGGCTCCCAGTCCGGCAAGGGCCTGGGCAGGAGGCGGATGAGGCCCGTCGCCCGCGCGAACCGCTGCAGGCCGCTCGCCTGGTAGAAGCGCAGGCCCGCGGCGGCGAGGCCGAGCAGCCGGGGACTGGAGAGGAGCACACCGAAATTGAGCCAGCGGAAGAGTCGCCGAGCGATGCCGCCCGGGCGCTCGCGCTCGATCTCCGCGCGCCCGGCTTCGATGAGCTGGCCGTACGGCACCCCCGATGGACAGACCGTCTCGCACGCGCGACAGCCGAGGCAGAGATCGAGATGCGCCTTGGTCGACTCCGTCAGGGTGATGCGCCCCTCGGCCAGCGACTTGATCAGCATGATGCGGCCGCGGGGCGAGTCCATCTCGGTGCCGAGGATCGAGAAGGTCGGGCAATAGGGCAGGCAGAGCCCGCAATGCACGCAGCGATTGACGCCTTCCACGTCGAGCCCATGGAGCTTGAGCGGCTGCATCCCGCGCGGAGTCTCGATCGTCTGGGCCATCAGATGCCTCCCGCGACGCGGCCGGGGTTGAGCACGCCGCGCGGATCGAGCTGCGCCTTGATGCGCTCCATGATGCGGAGGGCCGGCCCCGCCTCGTCCCACACGGGCACGCGCTCCTTGACGGCCAGCGGGGCCCACTGGATCACCGCGTGCCCTCCAGCGCCGCGCACGAGCGCCCGCCACTCGCCGAGCACGGCGGCCACGCGATCGAGATCGGCGTGTTCGCCGCCGCCGAGGGCTGCCTCGACGATGCCGACGCCGGCATGGGCGGCCGTCGCCGCGCGCAGACCCGCCCGCTGCGCAACTGCGGCGCCCTGCTCCATGCAGTCGGCGACCTGGCTCGGCAGCAGGACCCAGCGCATCGTGGCCGCGGTCTCCGCGAAGGCCTCGCGTCCCACGGTGCCGCGGGCGTGCCAGAGGCGATCGCGCTCGGCACCGTCGAGCACTCGCGACTCGCGGAGACCTACGGGCTCGAGCAATCGCTCGATCTCGCGGCACTGCCAGTCGACCTGATCGGCCATGCCGTCGACGCCCACGAGGAGCGCCGCCCCGTCGGCCCCGCCCAATCCCAATGCCCGGATCGCCTCGCCGTCGAGCAGCTCGAGCGCCGACGGCAGCAGATCCGAGGCCATGACCGTCCGCGCCGCCACGCCCGCGTCCTTGAGCCGCTCGAAGCGCGCCACCACGACACGATCGACGTCGGGCCGCGGACGGAGCTTCAGCGTCGCCTCGACGATGACGCCAAGAGTTCCGAAGGCGCCGATGAAGAGCTTGGGCAGGTCATAGCCCGCGACGTTCTTCACGACCTTGCCCCCGCCCTTGACGGTCGCTCCATCGGCCGTGACCACGGTGAGACCGATGAGCAGGTCGCGGCAGCCGCCATAGAGATGCCGCCTCGGGCCGGCGACGTTGGCCGAGAGAGTGCCGCCGATGGTGGCCTTGGCCGCGTGAGGCGGATCGAGGGAAAGCCACTGCCCGCGCTGCCCGAGCGCCTCCTGGAGCGCCTGCACGGTCATGCCCGCCTCGACGGTCGCCGTGAGATCGCCCGGCTCGTGCTCGACGAGCCGGTTGAGCCGGCCGAGCAAGAGGACGAGCCCCAGGCGCGAGGGCGGCGAGCCGACGGCCATGGTGGTGCCGCCGCCCCAGGGTGTCACCGGCACGCCCGCTTCGCCGGCCGCCACGAGGACGGCGGCGACGTCTTCCTTGCTTCCGGGCGCGACAACCGCCTCTGGCGTGCGGCCCTCGATGACATAGGGTCCGCACTCGATGCCCGTCAGGACATGCGCGGGGCCGACGATACGGCGAAGCTCATCGTGGAAGGCGGCGGGCACGGCGATATCCCGCCCGCTAGACAGCTCGGAGGGGGGCTCCGCCCCCCTTCCGAAGCCTCCCCCCGAACGGATTGCGCCGGCGAAGCCGGCGCTCGAAGCGGAACATTCCTGCTCGCGAGAAAACGGAAGCCAGCAGGATAGCCCAGT
>DASQAK010000186.1:0-57993 GCA_035635755.1 Candidatus Methylomirabilota bacterium
GTCCTCGACGCGGCGGTCGACCGACCCTTCACGCCCAACGATCTGCTTCTCGATCCCGCCCACGAGCAGGTCCTCATCCTCACGGGGCCGAACATGAGCGGCAAGAGCGTCTTCATGCGCCAGTCGGCCCTCCTGGTGATCCTGGCCCAGGTGGGCAGCTTCGTGCCCGCGCGCTCGGCGCGGATCGGCGTGGTGGATCGCGTCCTCACGCGCGTGGGCGCCCAGGACAACGTCGCCCGCGGCCAGAGCACCTTTCTCGTGGAGATGGTCGAGACGGCGAGCATTCTCCACAACGCCACCGAGCGAGCCCTGGTATTACTCGATGAGGTGGGACGCGGCACGTCGACCTTCGACGGGCTGGCCATCGCGTGGGCGGTGACGGAAGAGCTCCACGAGCGGGGGCGGGGGGCCAAGGTGCTCTTCGCCACCCACTATCACGAGCTGACGGCCCTGGCGTCGCTCCTCCCGCGGGTGAGGAACTTCCACGTGGCCGTCAAGGAATGGAACGACGAGATCATCTTCCTCCACAAGGTCCGCCCGGGGGGCACGGACCGCTCCTACGGCATCCAGGTCGCGCGGCTCGCCGGTCTGCCCGCGGGCGTCATCGCGCGGGCGCGCGAGATCCTCGCCGAGCTCAGCCAGAACGGCCGCGCTCCCGTCTCCGCCGAGGCCCCGGGGCGTATCGAGAACCCCCAGCTCGGACTCTTCCCCTCGGCGCCCGATCCCGTGCTGAAGGAGCTGCTCGCCCTCGAGCTCTCGACGCTCACCCCGCTCCAGGCCCTCAATCTCCTCCACGAGTGGCAGCAGCGGCTGCGCTCCCAGCCATGAGCCGCATCCGCCTCCTGCCCGAGCACCTCGTGAACAAGATCGCCGCGGGCGAGGTGGTGGAACGTCCCGCCTCGGTGGTCAAGGAACTGGTCGAGAACGCCATCGACGCCGGCAGCACCGCCATCACCGTCGAGCTGAAGGACGCCGGACGCCAGCTCATCCGCGTCAGCGACGACGGCCTCGGCATGGACGCGGGCGACATCGAGCTGGCCCTGCTGCGGCATGCCACCTCCAAGATCGCGGACGAAGCCGACCTCGCCGCCATCGCCTCCCTCGGCTTCCGGGGCGAGGCGCTGCCCGCCATCTGCGCGGTGAGCCGGTTCCAGATCACCTCGTGTCCGCGGGGAGCGACCACGGGCGCTCTCGTGCGAGGAGCGGGCGGGGAAGTCGTCGATCGGCTCGCCATCGAGGCGCAGCCCGGCACCACCGTGGAGACCCAGGACCTCTTTTTCAACACGCCGGCCCGGCTCAAGTTTCTCCGGAGCGCGCCCGCCGAGCTGGCGGCGGCGCTGCGTCTGCTGGAAGGCCTCGCCCTGGCGAGACCAGACCTGCACCTGCGCGTCATCCACAATGGGCGCGTCACCCTCATGGCTCCCGCGGCCCGCTCGCTGCGGGACCGCGTGGGGGCGCTCCGCGGATTCGAGCTGGCCCAGGCCATGCTCGAGGTGGACAGGACGCAGGGCACCGTCAGGGTCGAGGGGCTCGCCGTCCCCCCGCAGCTCGCGCGCGGAAACCGAGACGAGATGACCATCATCGTCAACGGCCGCTCGGTGCGAGACACCGCGCTCCTGCAGACCTTGATCGAAGCGTACCGGCCCATGCTCGCCCGCCACGAGTTCCCCTCCGCCGTGCTGATCATCTCCCTGCCTCTCCAGGAGCTCGACGTCAACGTCCATCCGACCAAGGCCTGGGTCCGTTTCCGATCTCCGCGGCTCATCCAGGAGGCGGTCTTCCTCGCGGTCCAGGACGCCCTGCGCTCCCGGCGCGTCGTGCAACCGCAGCAAGGGCTCACCACCCCCGACATGGACCTCGACCAGGCGCTCATGTCCTCCTCCGAGTCCACGACCTTTCCCCAGGCCGGGCTCTTCCAGGAGACTCAGGCGGCTTTCGGCTCGGGCGGCCCGGGACGATTCGGCCTCGTCGTGGGGCAGCTCCAGGACACCTTCATCGTCTCGGCCAGCGAGGAGGAGGTCTTCTTCATCGATCAGCACGTGGCCCACGAGCGCGTGCTCTTCGAGCATCTGCGCCGTGACCTCCTCGCGGGACCGCTACCCTCGCAGGCCCTCCTCTTCCCGCAATCGCTCGATCTCGGGCCGGGGCACAGCGCGCTCCTCCAGCAATGGGCGTCCGACCTCGGCCGCCTGGGCTTCGCGCTCGAAGAGTTCGGCGGGCGGAGCGTGCTCCTGCGCGCGGTGCCCTCGCTGCTCAAGGGGGAGGAGCCGCGACGTCTGATCGAAGAGCTGCTGGGCGAGGTGGGCGCGGCCTCGACGAGCGAGAGCGCGCCGCTCATCGACCGCGCCCTCAGCTTCGTGGCCTGCCACGCGGCGATCAAGGCGCATGCCCCCCTGCAGCGCGAAGAAATGGCCCGCCTCATCGCCGATCTCTCCGGAACCGAGACACCGTACTTCTGCCCGCACGGGAGGCCCATCGTCTCCCGGCTCTCCCTCAAGGAGATCAAGCGGGAGCTCCGCCGCACATGGTGATGAGGCCGCCGCTCCTCGTGATCGTGGGGCCCACGGGCGTCGGCAAGACCGCGGTGGCGGTCCGGCTGGGCCAGCGTCTGGCCATGGAGATCGTGAGCGCGGATTCCCGTCAGGTCTATCAGGGGATGGATATCGGCACGGGGAAGCCCACGCCCACCGAGCGGGCCGCGGTGAGACATCATCTCCTGGACCTGATCCGCCCCGACGAGCGCTATCACGCCGCGCGCTTCCGCCTCCAAGCCCTCGAGGCGATCGGGGGCATCCGCGCGCGCGAGAAGCTTCCCGCGGTCGTGGGCGGCACCGGCCTCTACGTCCGCGCCTTGCTGAAGGGGCTCGACGCGGCGCCTCCCGCCGATCCCGCGCTCAGAAGCTCGCTCGAGGCCCTGGCCCGGCAAGGCGGAAGCCTCGCCCTCCACAGAAGGCTCGCCGCGGCCGATCCGTCCGCCGCCGCGCGTCTTCATCCCAACGACCGGATCCGCATCATCCGTGCCCTCGAGAAGCATGCGGCGCGCGACCCCGCCGGGGCCCAGGACGGAGGCAGCTGGGGGCGGAGCAGGCCGCCCTGGCGCGTCCTCGCCATCGGCCTGTCACGGGAGCGCCACATCCTCAACCAATCTCTCAAGGATCGAGTTGAAGGAATGGTCGCCCGTGGGATGATGGGTGAGGTGCGCCGGCTCCTCGCCGCGGGTTATGATGACGGGTCACCGGGCATGAACGGGATCGGTTACCGGCAATTCGTCGCGGTGGCGGAGGGACGGCTGGACGAGGCCGAGGCGACGCGGCTCATGGTCCGAGACACCCAGCGCTATGCCAAGCGCCAGATGACGTGGTTCCAGCGGGACGCCGAGATCCACTGGCTGGACGTGGACCGGGC
Source organism: Candidatus Methylomirabilota bacterium (assembly GCA_035635755.1). Lineage (GTDB taxonomy): Bacteria > Methylomirabilota > Methylomirabilia > Rokubacteriales > CSP1-6 > AR37. The sequence goes on from DASQAK010000186.1 coordinate 3,406, forward strand.
GGGCGGCATCGAGGGGACGGCCGAGGCCATCGGCAAGCTCATCACACGGGAGGGATGGATCGAGTGAACGAATGGAAGTGACGCGACGAGGAGTGAGGCAAAGGGAGAGAGCGCTGCTCGCGGCGCTGAGACTGCCCAAGCAGCGGCGCTTCGAGGTCGAGGAGTCGCTCGACGAGCTCGGCCGCCTCGCCGAGTCGGCAGGGGCGGATGTGGTGGGCCGCGTCACCCAGGAGCGCAGGGCGCCAACGCCCAAGCTCTATTTCGGGAAGGGCAAGGTCGACGAGCTCAAGGCCTCGTCAGAGCGACAGGCCGCCAACCTCGTGATCTCCGACGATTCGCTCTCCCCCATCCAGGAGCGAAACCTCGGGGGCTCGCTCGGCCTCAAGGTCATCGATCGCACCGCCCTCATCCTGGACATCTTCGCCCAGCGGGCGCGGACCATGGAGGGCAAGCTCCAGGTCGAGCTGGCCCAGCTCTCCTATCTGCTCCCGCGCCTCGTGGGCCAGTGGAAGCACCTGGAGCGCCTGGGCGGCGGCATCGGCACGCGGGGCCCGGGCGAGACCCAGCTCGAATCCGATCGCCGCATGATCCGCCACCGGATCCAGAAGATCCGCGGCGATCTCAACCGCGTCCGCACCCATCGGCGACTCTTGCGCGAACGGCGCAAGGCCTCCGGGCTGCCCGTGGCCGCCCTCGTCGGCTATACCAACGCGGGCAAGACCACCCTGCTCAACCAGCTCACGGGCGCGGGCCACGTGGCCGCCGACCAGCTCTTCGTGACCCTGGATCCGACGGCGCGGCTCGTCTCGCGCGCGGGCCATGCGCCCTTCATCCTCACCGACACCGTCGGCTTCATCCGCAAGCTACCGCATCAGCTGGTCGCCGCCTTCAAGGCCACCCTCGAGGAGCTCGAGGAGGCCGACGTCCTCGTGCACGTGGTGGACGCGAGCCATCCGGGGCTGGAAGAGCAGATGGCGGCCGTCGACTCGCTGCTCACCCAGCTCGAGCTGACGGGCCGGCCCAGCATCGTCGCCCTCAACAAGGTCGACCGGCTCGACGCCGACGTGGCCCTCGAGGCCCTCGTGGACCGATTCGACGGGGTCGCGATCTCGGCCCGCACGGGAGAGGGCGTCGACCGGCTCCTCGACCGCGTCGCCCAGACCCTGGGGCCGCGGGTGGAGCGCGTGACCCTTCGCATCCCGTACCAGGACGGCACCGCGCTCGCCCACTGCTATGGGCGCGGCCGGGTCCTGGCGCGCAGCGACGACGCCGACGGCATTCGCCTCGAGGTCGAGCTGGCCCCGCGCCTCCTTGGACCCGTGGAAGCCTATCGCCAGCCCGCCTGACCCGCTCCAGGTTTCCGGGGCCTCCGGGCCGCGGGTGAGTGATAGAATCGAGTCTCGTCCGCAGCGGATGATCGTATGGGACTTGCCAACTGGCTGACAACCCTTCGCATCCTGCTCATCCCGGTCTTCGTGACGCTGCTGGTGTACCGGCGACCGGGCTGGGCCTTCCTCGTCTTCTGCGCGGCGAGCCTCACCGACATGCTGGACGGCTATATCGCGCGGCGACGGGGCACGCAGACTCGGCTCGGCGCTTTCCTCGACCCCGTGGCGGACAAGCTCCTCATGACTTCGGCCTTCGTGACCCTGACCTATCTCAAGGTCATCCCTTTCTGGATCGCCGCCGTCGTGGTCAGCCGCGATCTGATCTTGAGCGTGGGCGTGATCGTCATCCACGTGGCGGGGGGGACCGTGCATCCGTCGCCGAGCTGGCTCGGCAAGGCCTCCACGCTCTGCCAGGTCGCCACCGTGGTCTCGGCCATGCTCGCCTACTACTTCAAGATTCTGCCCAGCCTCCCGCGGGGCGCGGCCTGGGTCATGGCCTTCTTCACTATCGGCTCGGGGCTGCAGTACCTCGTCCAGGGCCTCAAGCAGCTCAACCCGCCCGCCGACCCGCTCCAGGACGAGCTGCCCGCCGAGCATGACCAGCTGCGCTCCTAGCCAGGCCGAGGGCGTCCTCGTCGCCTCCGTGCGCCCCCGAAGCGCGGCGGCGCGCGCGGGTCTGCGCGCGGGTGATCGCATCGTCGCCATCAACGGCGCGCCGCTTCGCGACGCCATCGACTTCCATTTTCACGCGGGCGAGGCCCGGCTGCGTCTCCAGGTCGAGCGTGACGGCCGCACGCGCCATCCGCGGATCGAGCGGGCGCGCGGACACCTGGGACTGGAGCTGGAGGCGCCGCGCCCCGGCGAGATCGCCACGTGCGCGAACAAGTGCGTCTTCTGCTTCATCCATCAGCTTCCCAAGGGCATGCGCAAGAGCCTCTACGTCAAGGACGACGATTTCCGCCTCTCCTTCCTGCACGGCAACTACATCACGCTGACGGATCTCGAGGAGGCCGAGCTGCGGCGCATCGAGGAGCAGCGCCTGTCGCCGCTCTACGTCTCCGTCCACGCCACGGATCCCGACCTCCGCCACCGCCTCCTGGGCCAGCCCGCCGTCCGCGGCGAGCTCATGCCGCGCATGGAGCGTCTCGCCAAGGCCGGCATCGTCATGCACGCCCAGATCGTGCTCGTGCCCGAATGGAATGACGGCGCGCACCTCGAGCGGTCGGTCCGCGACCTCGCGCGCCTGCACCCTCGGGTGGCGACCACGGCCGTGGTGCCGGTCGGGCTCACCCGCCACCGCGAGCGCCTGCCGCGGCTGCGCACGTTGACCAACGAGGAGGCGGAGGCGCTCGCCGAGACCGTCGAGGGGTGGCAGGAAGATTTCCTGGGTAGGCTGGGCAGCCGCTTCGTCTGGGCCTCGGACGAGGTGTATCTCCAGGCCGGGCGGCCGCTGCCCCCGGCCGCGGCCTACGAGGGCTTCCCCATCCTCGAGGATGGCGTGGGGCTCGTGCGGCGCTTCACCGACACGTTCGCCCGCGCGGCGGGGCGGCTTCCGCGCCGGCAGGATCGCCCCCGCCGCGTCACCGTCGTCACCGGCGAGATGTTCGCGCCGCTCCTTCGCGGACTGCTCGCCGATCTTGCCGTCCCGGGTCTCGAGGTCGAGCTCGTTCCCATCGCGAACGAGTGGTTCGGTCGCGGCATCGGCGTCGCGGGGCTCCTGACCGGACGAGACATCCGCGAGCAGCTCGCGGGCCGCGCGCTGGGCGAGAAGGTCCTCGTTCCCGCGGTGGCGGTCAGGGAGGGCGACGGCGTCTTTCTCGACGACGTCGCGCCCCCCGAAGTCGCCGCCGCCCTCGGCGTCCCCGTGCAGGTCGTGGAGTCGACCGGCTCCGCCCTCATCGCGGCCCTCGCCGCCCGCTGACCGGGGCGCGACCGTGATCCGTCCCATCCTCGCGATCGTGGGCCGCCCCAACGTGGGCAAGTCCACCCTCTTCAACCGTCTCGTGGGGCGCCGTCGCTCCCTCGTTCACGACGTGCCGGGGGTGACGAGAGACCGTCTCTACGGCACCGTCACCCACGAGCGCTGGCAGGCGACGGTGGTCGACACGGGCGGGTTCGATCCAACCACGGAGTCCGATCTGGTGGCCGCGGTCCGCGCCCAGGTCATGCTCGCCATCGAGGAGGCCGACCTCGTCATCTTCGTGGTGGACGGGCGCGCCGGGCTGACGGGGCTCGACGAGGAGATCGCGGGCATCTTGCGAAAGAGCGAGCGCCCCATCGTGGTCGCCGTGAACAAGATCGACGGGGGAGGACAGGAGGACGCGCTCACCGACTTCTATCGTCTCGGCTTCGAGACGCTCCAGACCGTTTCGGGCGAGCATGGCCGCGGGGTCGCCGAGCTGCTCGAGACCGCGCGCGCGCTCGCGCCCCCGCCCGTGATCGAGACGCACGCGGAGGGCGTCCGGGTGGCCATCATCGGCCGGCCCAACGTCGGCAAGTCCTCGCTCGTCAACGCGGTCCTGGGCGAGCCGCGCGTCCTCGTCCACGTGCTGCCTGGCACCACACGCGACAGCGTGGACACGCCCGTGACCTTCCGCGACCGTCCCTACCTCCTCATCGACACCGCGGGCATCCGCCGCAAGGGGCGCGTGACGGAGACGCTCGAGAAGCTCTCCGTGGTCATGGCCCTCAAGAGCCTCGAGCGCGCTGACGTGGCCGTGCTCGTGATGGACGCCTCCGAGGGCGTCACCGCGCAAGACGCCCACATCGCGGGCTACGCCCACGAGGCGGGACGCGCCATCGTCCTCGCCGTCAACAAGTGGGATCTCGTGCCGCCGGATCTCGTCAGCAAAGCCGACGTGACGGCGCAGATCCACGAGCGGCTGCCCTTCCTGGACTACGCTCCGATCTGCTTCATCTCTGCCGTCAAGGGCTGGGGCCTCCGCGATCTCTTCGACACCGTCGACACCGTGGCGGGCGAGGCGCGCAAGCGACTCCAGCCGGGAGAGCTGATCTCGATCTTCCGTCAAGCCGTCGAGCGCCGGCCGATCTCCTCTCGCGGCGCGCCGCTGCGCATTCATACCGTGCAGCAGGTCGCGGTCTCGCCGCCCACCTTCGCGGTCAAGGTGAACTGGGCGGGCAAGCTCCACTTCTCCTACGAGCGCTATCTCGTCAACTCGCTCCGTCACGCAGCGGGATTTGCCGGCTCGCCCATTCGCCTGCTCTTGCGTCACGCGCCTCGCCGGAAGGCTCTCGGGGGTGGGCGGCGACCAAGCCACCGTAAGGGCTAAGTAGGCAGAACCCCTAGCAAAAATCGCTAGGCCCCTCAGGGGACTGTGCTAACATCCACTCGGCGACACTGACCACGACCCAGCGAGGGCTCATGGCGACCAATCCTGAGCAGGACGAATACCTGGACGAGGACGAGCGGGACGACATCGCCCAACGGAGCATCTTCTCGGCCGGCTGGTTCCGAGCGCTGCTCGTCCTGACCGTCCTGGCCATCGTCGTCGTCGTGTCGCTCCCGTACCTCCTGAACTGGCTCGAGCCCACGCCGACGACGGCGCCCAAGCCGCAGACCAAGGCGAGCGAGCCCGCGCCGGCCGCGCCGCCCGCGCCAACAGCTCCCGCCCCGACCACGGGGACCGCGCCGCCCGCGACCGCGCAGACGGACGCGCCCAAGCCCGCGCCGGCCGCGCCGACGCCGGCTGACCGTCCGCTCGGCACCGCGCCGCTGCCCGCTGCTCCCGCTCAAGCGCCGCCGGCCGCGACGGCCAAGCCGGAGGCGGTCAAGCCTCCCGTCGTCGCGGCGGCGCCCAAGCGCGTGCCCGCCCCCACGGCCGCCGCCGGCGGAAGCTACTGGATTCAGGTGGGCGCCTTCGTCCAGGAAAGGAACGCCGAGTCCCTGGCCAAGACGCTGCGCGCCGAGCAATTCCCCGTCGAGATCGCGCGCCTGAGCCGCGGAGGCGGCGGCGCGAGCGCGCCCGCGCCCGCCAAGGCCGCCGAGCCGGGAGGCCAGAACCAGCTCGTCATCACGGGCTCGACTCCGGATGCCGTCAATGCCGCGCTCAAGGGCAAGGGCACCGCGCAGGTCGTCAAGGGCGGCATCGTCGTCAATCCCTCCTATGACCTCGAGACGGCCATGTCGCTCTCCTCGGCGCTCAAGAAGGAAGGCTTCAAGGTCGTCATCCGCCGCGCCAAGAGCGGCGCCGCGCCCGCGCCGGCTGCCCCCGCCACGGGGGGCGGCACGACCTATCATGTCGTGCGCGTGGGCGGCTTCGCCGACCGGGCCAAGGCCCTGCAGGCGCGCGCCGATCTGGAAGCCAAGGGTCATGCCGGCTTCCTCACCCAGGGCGCGCCGCGCTGATGGCAACCGAGCAGGTGGGCAGTCCGTTCGCGAGTCGATCCCGATCGAGGGGAGGTGACGGCACTGACGAAGAATGACCTCATCAATGCGGTAGCGGCTCATGGACTGTCCAAGCGGCAGTCCGCCTCGGTGGTGGAGTCGCTATTCGACATCATCTTCCGCTGCTTCGAGAAGGGCGAGGACGTGAAGATCGTCGGGTTCGGCCACTTTCGCATCCGGCGCAAGGCCTCCCGCCGCGGCCGCAACCCGCAGACCGGCGACAGCATCGAGATCACCGCCCGGAAGGTGCTGACCTTCAAGCCGAGCAAGGGCCTGAAGATCCGCATCAACCACCACGCGCAATCGTGACCGGAGGACGGCGGTCGTGAGCGCCGAAGTGCCGGGGCGGGACCTCGACGCGCAGGAACGGCCCGCGATCCCGGACAAGCTCTACTACCGGATCGGCGAGGTCGAGGGCATCACGGCCATTCCGGCCTATGTCCTCCGCTACTGGGAGTCGGAGTTCAAGCTCCTGCGCCCCAAGAAGAATCCCGCGGGCCAGCGCCTCTATCGCAGGCGTGATCTCGACCTCGTCCTGCGCATCAAGGGACTCCTCTACGAGGAGCGGCTGACCCTCGAAGGCGCCAAGAAGCGGCTCCACGCCGAGAGCCGGGGCGCCGGGCAGCTCGACCTGGGCGTGCGCGGCCAGGCGCTCGAAGCGGCGCTCCGACGCACGCGCGATCAATTGCGCGCGCTTCGCGATCGGCTCGCGCCTCCCAAGAGCTGACGGCAGTGGGCCAATTTGCTTCGCCATACTTCGTTCTCGGTCGCCCGCAACGCTCGACGTACACCCACCTACGCCTCGCGTTGCTGGCTCCCTCGGGCGTGGCCGTTCGAGCCGAGGGCGCAGTCCGAGGCGAGGGCTGAGTTGATCTGGCTCGCAACTTGACCCACTGCCCCGTCGTCTTGTCTTTCCCGGAGGGCCCCCGTACAATGCGCTTGGGTCGGGGCGTGGCGCAGCCCGGTAGCGCACTTGACTGGGGGTCAAGGGGTCGCAGGTTCAAATCCTGTCGCCCCGACCAATTTCATGCGAGCGACAATGGCGGATCCTCGGATCTGCCATTTTTTTGCTCGCGGATCGGTGAACGGTAATGCCGGCGGTGATTCTCGTTACCAATGACGACGGCGTCCATGCTCCGGGCCTGGCCGCCCTCGCCTCGGCTCTGGACGAGCTGGGCGATGTGTACGTGGTCGCGCCCGACCGTGAGCAGAGCGCGGTCGGTCACGCGCTGACCCTGCACCGGCCGCTCCGCGTGACCACCGTTGGCGAGCGGCGCTTCTCGGTCAATGGGACGCCCTCGGATTGCGTCAACCTCGCTGTGCTGGGTCTGCTGCCGGAGCGTCCGGTCCTCGTCGCCGCCGGCATCAACCACGGGTCGAATCTCGGCGACGATGTCACGTACTCCGGCACCGTCTCGGCCGCGATGGAGGGAACGCTCCTCGGTGTCCCGTCCATGGCGGTGTCCCAGTCGGATCCCGAGACGGGCACCCTCGAAGGGGCGCAGGCGGTGGCCAAGCTCGTGGCGAGCCGCGTGCTCGTCGAGGGGCTTCCGGGCAAGACGCTGCTCAACATCAACGTGCCCGCGGGTCCGCTCGCGGGCATCCGGATCACGCGGCTCGGCCATCGCGTCTACCAGGAAAAGGTGGTGCGGGAGACGGACCCGCGCGGCCTGCCGTACTACTGGATCGGCGCGGGGCCGCCGGTGTGGAGCGAGGACGAGGCTTCCGACATCGCGGCCGTGCACCGCGGGATGGCCAGCGTCACACCCTTGCATCTGGATCTCACGCACCACGGGGCGCTCCAGCGTATGGCCGAGTGGGACGACGCCCTGAGCGCTCTCCTCAAGAAGCGGCTGCGATGATCCACGCCGGCAACGGCCAGGCGGGGACGCAGCGCTACGCGCGGGAGCGCGAGCGCATGGTCGCCGAGCAGCTGGTGCCGCGCGGGATCAAGGACGCGCGGGTGCTGGAGGCCATGGGAAGAGTGCCGCGGCATCTCTTCGTGGACGAGGCGCTGCGCGACAAGGCCTACGGCGATCACCCGCTCCCCATCGGCGAGGGACAAACCATATCCCAGCCCTTCATGGTCGGGAGGATGACCGAGCTGCTGCGACTCGCGGGGACGGAGAAGGTGCTCGAGGTGGGGACGGGCAGCGGCTATCAGGCCGCCGTGCTCGCCCAGCTCGCGGGGCGCGTCTGCGCCATCGAGCGGCTGGCGAAGCTGGCCACGCGCGCCCGCGAGACGCTCGAGGGCCTCGGGATCACGAACGTGTGGGTGCGGACGGCCAACGGCACCTTCGGCTGGCCGGACGAGGCGCCCTTCGATCGCATCCTGGTCGCCGCGGGCGGTCCCTCCGTTCCCCCGCCGCTCCTCGAGCAACTGGCCGAAGGGGGGCGGATGGTGATGCCGGTGGGGCCGGCGAACTACCAAAAGCTGCAGGTGATCGACAAGATCGGAGGGCAGCCGCGCGTCACGGAAGACTCCGAGTGCGTCTTCGTGAAGTTGATCGGCAAGTTCGCGTGGGAAGCGTAAAATAGCCAGGTCGGGCGGGGCGTAGCGCAGCTTGGTAGCGCGCCTGCTTCGGGAGCAGGAGGTCGCTGGTTCAAATCCAGTCGCCCCGACCATTTTCCTTTCGCGCCATCGCTCGTGAGCATGACCTTCGTTCGGAGCGCCGCGGAGATCGTCGTCGAGGGACGCGTGCAGGGCGTGGGCTACCGCAACTTCGCCCACCGCAAGGCCGCGCAGCTCGGCCTCCACGGCTACGTCATGAACCTCAAGGACGGGAGAGTGCGCGTGCGGGTGGAAGGCAGCCGGGAGCTGATCGAGGAGCTGGCGCGCGAGCTCGAGAAGGGTCCGCCGCTCGCCGGCGTCGCCTCCGTGTCGATCACCTGGCGCCCGCCCACGGGCCGCTTCACGTCCTTCGAGGTGCGCTACGCGGAGTTCGACGCGTGAGGCATCCGCGCGGCCGCCGCGCCATCGGCATCGGTCTCCTGCTCCCCGGACTGCTCCTGGCCCAGCCGTGTCTGGGCCACGGCGAGAGCCGCGCCTCGAAGCCGCCCACGCGCAAGATCGCCCCCAAGTCGCCGCAAGGCGAGCGCAAGGGGCGCCCCCAGCCCAAGGCGCAGGCGCCTCACAAGACGCCCCGTGCCACGACGATCCACGTGGTCCGCCACGGCGATACCGTCAGTCGTCTCGCCGTGCACTACGGCATCAGGCGTCAGGCCATCATTGCGGCCAATCATCTGAGCCGTCCCGAGCAGCTCCGCCCCGGACAGCGCCTGAGCATTCCGAGCGCGCGCGCCATGAGCGCCGAGGGCAAGGCCTCCCGGGTCGAGGCCATCGAGAGTGGCGGCGATGTGCTCCTCGTGCGCACGGGCAAGCGTGGGGTGGCCACGCGGCTCTCGCTGGTGGCGCCGGAGCTCGAGCCGCAGGTCCAGGGACTCATCTGGCCCATCGACGGTAACGTCGTCTCGCCCTTCGGCCGACGGCTGAGCGGCTGGCACGCGGGCACCGATATCAAGGCCGAGCTCGGCACGCCCATCCTGGCCGTGGGCGACGGCCTGGTGATCGCGAGCGGGCAGGAGGGGGGCTACGGGCGCATCATCCGCATCCAGCATCAGGGCGGGATCGTGACCGTGTACGCGCACAACCTGGAAAACTTCGTCGGGGTGGGCGACTGGGTCGCCGCCGGCACCATCATCGCCACCGTCGGGCGCAGCGGCAGCGCGAGCGCGCCGCATCTGCACTTCGAGGTTCGCCACGAGGGCCTGGCCTACAACCCGCTGCAGTTCTTGCCGCCCCGGGAGATCGTCGAGCTGCGGCCCGACGACGCGCCCGACCAGCCCGCCGAGTCGGCTCGGGCGCACGGGGTGGGCGACAAAGATAATGAATGAGCCAGGCCGTGACGCCCCTCGCACCGAGCTCGTAGATCTCGACGACACGGGCGAGCCCCTCGAGACGCTCCTGACGCGTGACCCGGCCGAGCTGGCCGGGCACAAGGAAAAGCCCGAGGCGGCCGCCCGGGGCCGCGAGCTCCTCTCCCTCTACCTGCGCGACATCGCCAAGGTCCCGCTCCTCACGCCCGACGAGGAGCAAGAGCTTGCCCGGCGTGTCCAGGCGGGCGATGCCGCCGCCGAGCGCCGGCTGACCGAGGCGAACCTCCGCCTGGTCGTGCGGGTGGCCCGCCGCTATCTTCACCGCGGCCTCTCTCTTCTCGACCTCATCGAGGAGGGCAACCTGGGCCTCCTGCACGCCGTGCGAAAATTCCAGCCGGGGCGGGGGACGCGCTTCTCGACGTATGCCGTGTGGTGGATTCGCCAGGCGGTGACGCGCGCGCTCGCCAACCAGGCGCGGACCATTCGCCTGCCCGTGCACGTCGAGCTGCTCCTCGGGCAATACGCCAAGAGGAAGAACGCGCTCATCCAGGAGCTCGGCCGCGCCCCCACCACCGAGGAGATCGCCAAGGCGATGGGACAGCCGCTGGACGAGATCGAGCACCTCGAGCGGGTGAGCGAGCGGCCGGTATCGCTCGACTCCCCGGTGGGCCCGGACGCCTCGAGCACGCTCCAGGACGTCGTCAAAGACGCGGACCCGCTGCCCGGCGGCCTCGCCGCCACGCTGCAGGCTCGCGAGGATCTGGCGGGGCTCCTCGAGGATCTGCCCGACCAGGAGCGCACCGTGGTCAGCCTGCGCTTCGGGCTCTCGGGGGAGCCGCCCCTGACGCTCGAGGCCATCGGCAAGCGCCTGGGCGTCACCCGCGAGCGCGTGCGCCAGGTCGAGGGCGCCGCCCTACAGCGCCTTCGCCGGCTCCTGGCTGCCCGCGGCGTGGACGCGGGTGATCTCCTGTGAGCGGCCGGAGCTAAGCCAATGGACAAGATCAGTCGGGTAGGTCCGCCGGAAGCCCTCAGCCTCTCCGACGGGCTCTACTCGTTCGTGGTCAAGCTGAGCGAGCCGCCCGCCGGCCACTGGATCTATGCCTTCAAGCTCAACAAGGCCGCGGGCGACGTCGATCCCGAGCGCGTCGTCTTCGACCCGGAGCGCGGCCTCCTCTTCGCCAGCGAGGAGCGCCTGGTGCCGGACTGGATGAAGCACATCGATTTCTGGATCCTCGCCGCCAACGCCCAGGTGGCCGCCGACGAGGCCGCGGAGGAGAAGCGCAAGGCCGAGACCCAGGCCCGCGACCACCGCGAGGCGCTCCTCAAGCAGGTCAACGAGAAGTTCAAGAACCTCTAGCGATGCCGCGACAAGCGCCAGCAGCATTCCTGCAGTTCTAGAGCCTCGTGCGGATTCACTTGAAGCAGATCCTCGGCACCCGAGGAGGACTCGAATGGACTACTTCGATACTCGCCTGGTGGTCCTGGTCACCAGCCTCGTTGCCTTGCTTCTGTACTTCCTGGCGAGCGTGACTCTCGTGCCCTACGTCGCGCGGGGGAAGGGGCGAACGGGCATCGGGTGGATGCTGACGTCCCTGCTCTTCTCCCCGCTGCTGGCCCTGGTCGCCCTGGCCGCGCTGCCGGTGGGAGACAACCCCGAGCCGATCAATCCGTTCGACGCCGACCGCCCGTGAGCAGGCCCATGCGCATCTTGCACAAGGGCTGAGCCAGGAGGCGCTCGCCAAGAGGGCGGGGATCAGCCGCGGCTACCTCGCGCGCCTGGAGACGGCGCGGCGGGATCCGACCTTGACGGTGATCGAGAAGCTCGCTAAGGCGCTCAAGGCGAAGCTGGCCGATCTCGTGAAATAGGACGCCCCCGGCCGCGCGAACGCGACCGAGGGCTGGCGCATTTCCTCTCAACCGACCAAGGTGGAGTCAAATGGCCAAGACCAGCGTAGCCCCGAAGAGCGCTCGGACCAAAATTCTCCTGCCGCCTCGCGTCAAGCGCGATCCGGCCAATGTCGGGCTCCGGCTCACGCACCTCTCCACGAACCGTGCTGTCGGCGCTGTCTGCGAGCCGTCGCAGTTCGACGGCGTGCTGGTCGTTCCAGCGAGAACCGTGGGCGCTGGCCGGCACGTGGTGTCCGTCGACCTCGCTCAAGCCGGGCAACGCGAGGTCCCCCAGCTCGGCAACCGGCTCGTAGACCAGCGCATCAGTACGCTCTTGAAGTGCGCGGCTCAGGCGTGCTAGGCACATAAACGAACACATAGTGCTAAAATCAGTGGCGACTCAGCGCGGAGTGCTTCGGAGATAGCGGAAATCACTACGGGCCCCCGTAGCTCAGGTGGATAGAGCAGCAGTTTCCTAAACTGCGGGCCGGGTGTTCGAGTCACCCCGGGGGCACCATCAAATACCTATCAATCATCAGAGTCTGAGATCCGGCGCTGTCGTAGTGGCGGCCCTGCCGTACGCGGCGACGATCTTCCTTTCGTCGTTCCTGCTGTTCCTGGTGCAGCCGATCATCGCGAAGCAGATCCTGCCGTGGTTCGGCGGCTCGGCGGCGGTGTGGGCCACCTGCCTCGTGTTCTTCCAGAGCGTGCTCCTCGCGGGCTATGCCTACGCGGACTGGACCACCCTTCTCGGGCCGAAACGCCAGGCCCTCGCGCACGTCGCCCTGCTCGCCGTGTCGCTCGCGTTCCTGCCCATCCTCGCCTCGAGCGGCTGGAAGCCGCAGGGCAACGAGCAGCCGATCGCGCGCATCCTCCTTCTCCTGGCGGCGACGATAGGGCTGCCGTATTTCCTGCTCTCGACCACCACGCCACTGCTCCAGGCCTGGTACTGGCGTCGGTTCCAGAGCGCCGTGCCCTACCGCCTGTTCGCGCTTTCCAACCTCGCGTCGCTGCTCGCGCTCCTCGGCTTTCCGCTGCTCCTCGAGCCGGCTTTCGACCTCGGGCAGCTCGGGTGGAGCTGGTCGTTCCTCTATGCCGGGTTCGTGGTGCTTTGCGCAGCCATCGGATTGAGGTCGGTCGGCGCGGCGGCTCCGCTGCCGCCCGCCGAGGCGACGAGCGCACCGCTGCCCTCGACCACCGTCCAGCTGCCGTGGCTCGCCCTGGCAGGGATGGGCTCGGTGATGCTGCTCGCGGTCACGAACCACATCACGCAGAACATTTCGAGCGTCCCCTTTCTGTGGGTGCTGCCCCTCGCGCTCTACCTCCTGAGCTTCGTCCTCGCGTTCGATCATCCGCGCTGGTACGTGCGGCCGCTCTTCATCGCATCGCTCGTTGTCCTATTGCCGGCCATGGCGTACTTTGTGCCTTCCCTCAACCTCGCCGTCGCGGCCCCCCTGTACCTCGCCGGCCTGTTCGCCGTCTGCATGTTCTGCCATGGTGAGCTGGCGCGCGCGAAGCCGGACCCTTCGTATCTCACCCGGTTTTACCTGATGATCTCGCTGGGCGGCGCGCTGGGCGCGGCGCTGGTCGCGATCGTCGCGCCCCTCACGCTGCCGGGCTATTTCGAGCTCGGCATCGCGCTCGTCCTTCTGTCGCTGCTCCTCGTGCAACGGCTCCGAGGCCTCGCGCGCTGGGGCGGCGTGGCCGTGGCCACGGTCACCGTCGTATTCGTTGCGCAAGGAGCGCAGGACTACACGCAGGGCGTGCGCGTGATGGAGCGCGACTTCTATGGCGTGGTACGCACCGCCGACCATCCCGACCCGGTGCCGTACCGCTCGATGCAGCACGGCGGCATCAAGCACGGCGGCCAGCTGCTCGGCGATTCCTTCCGCAACACGCCCGCCGACTATTTCGGGCCGACCTCGGGCTACGGGCGTGTGTTCACCTCGCTGCGCGAGATGGCGCCGGGCAAGCCGCTCTCCGTCGGCGTGCTCGGTCTGGGCGCCGGCGTCATCGGCGCGTGGATGAAGCCCGGTGACCGGCTGGTGTTCTACGAGATCAGCCCGCGCGTGGTCGACATCGCGCGGCGCGAGTTCACCTTTCTCGCCGACAGCCCCGCGCGCGCCGAAGTGGTTCTGGGCGACGGCCGCCTCTCGCTCGAGCGCGAGCCGCCGCGAGGCTACGACGTGCTCGGCATCGACGCCTTCTCCGGCGACTCCATTCCGATGCATCTGGTGACGCGCGAGGCCATGGCGCTGTACGTGAAGCACATCAAGCCCGACGGCGTCATCGTGTTCCAGGCGACCAATCGCTTCATCGACCTCCTTCCCGTCGTGAAGCGGCTCGCCGCCGAGTTGGGCTTCGGGGCGGTCCATGTCTCCGACTGGCCCGATGCGAGCGACGGCCCGGCGTACTGGTACTCCTCGACCGACCAGATCATCGTCACCCGCGACACCAGGCTCCTCGCCTGGCCCCGTCTCGAGGAAGCCGCTGAGGAGATCGAGGATCGCCCCGGTCTGCCGACCTTCACCGACGCGCACCACAACCTGCTACGGATCTTGAAGTAGGATTGGCCGAGGGGGAGCTTCACGGTCTCGGCCCCCATACTCGAATCAGCCATGACAACAGAGCACATGTGTCCGAACTGTGGCGGTAAGACGATCACGCGCAGCCTGCCGAAAGATGCTCGAGATCGTCTGATGCTGAAGTTTAGGGGCAAACGCCCCTACCGATGTCTCGATTGCAACCACCGCTTCTACGATCGTCCACTCTCCAAGCAATAGGGCACCCGCATAGGGCCGCTGACGGTCGTCGATGCTCTACCGGATCACCTCGTCCGCCCGCTGCAGCAGCGACTGGGGGACCGTCAGGCCGAGGGCCTTGGCGGTCTTGAGGTTGATGACCAGCTCGTAGTGGGTGGGCGACTCCACGGGAAGGGTGGCCGGGCTGGCGCCGCGGAGAATCTTGTCGACATAGACGGCGGCACGGCGAAACTGCTCGGTCAGCGGCGCGGAGTAGGACATCAGGCCCCCCGCCTCGGTGTACTCCCGGAGCGAGTACATGCCCGGCAGCCGACGCTCGCGGGCCAACTCGGCGACGCGCTGCCGCTCCGTGAACAGAAAGGTGTCTCCCGGCACGAGCACAGCGTCAACGTGGTCCCGCGCCATGGCCGCGAAGGCGCGCCCGAGATCGTCGCGGGTGCGCACCTCGATGAACTGGACGCGCAGCTCGAGGGCATGCCCGGTGGTCTCGTACTCGCCCAGCTCCACCGTCGTCGTCGGGCTGCGCAGCACCACCACCAGAGGCCGAGCGCCCTTGGTGAGCACCTCCTTGAGAAGCTGGAGCTGCTTGGCGCGGATCTCAGGGGTGAGGTGCTGGCTGAGCCCGGTGACGTTGCCCCCGGGCCGGGCCAGGCTGGCGACGAGGCCCGCCTTGACCGGGTCCGCGGCATTGACCATGACGATCGGGATCGTCTTCGTCGCCCGCTGGGCCGCGAGCGCCGCCGCCTGGGAGGAGGCAACGATCACATCGACCGGGTGGCGCACCAGCTCGGCGCCCAGCTCGGCAAGGCGCTCGCGCTGACCTTCGGCCCAGCGGTATTCGAAGAGGACGTTCTTGCCCTCGGTGTGACCCAGCTCGCGTAGCCCGTCCACGACCGCCGCCGCGATATGTGACGCCGCCGAGCGGGTGGTAGTCATCAACAGCCCGATGGTGCGAACCTTCGCGTGCGTCTGAGCGGAGGTGGCGGTCGGCCATGGCACGGCGGCGACACCGCTCAGCCTCCACATGAACGCGCGCCTGTTCATCATCGAATCACTACTTCAGCGCGTAAGGATTGATGGGCGTCCCCACGCCACGCGTGACGGCCAGCGATCTTTCGGAGTGCTTCCTCGCTCATCCGGTCACCGGACGTGTCGGCATGGCGGGGAGTCTAGCAAACCCGATTGTGCAGTGGGGAGCGTGCTGCGGTGGAGCTAGTCGCGGCCCTGCGTGACGGCCTGGGTCTCCGCGGCCTGCGCTTCCTCGTCCGCCTCGCGACCGTCGCGACCCATCACCCACTTCGGGCTCGGTCCAAGCTGGACCGCCCATGGCACGGTCGCCGCCACGGCGGGGCGGGGCGCGTCGAGAGGATCGCCCCGAAGCCTGTCCGCATCCGGCACGCTCACCGCGGCGACGGGGCGGGGCACGTCGACCGGCTCGGGTCGGCGCTTCGGGGGCTCCGGGACGGCCACCACCACGGCAGGCACGCGCATCTCCGGAGCATCGCTCCGTACCTTCTGCGCCTCCGGCACGGCAACCGCGGTCATGGCGGGCGCGCGGGCCTCGAGGGCCTCGCCGCGTATCTTCGCGATCAGCTCCGGATAGGAGTAGTCGCGCAGGATGCGGTTGAACTGGGCGCGATAGTTCGCGATCAGGCTGACGCCGTCAATGATGACGTCCTGCACCTTCCATCGGTCGCCGCGTCGCACCAGCCGATAGTCGACGGGGAGCTGGTTCCCTGTCCGGCTCAGGAGGGTGGTGGAGACGCTTGCCGAATCGTCGACGATCGCTTCGCCCAGGAACTGGATCCGCACCCCGCCGGACACGCTGGCATTGGTGACGATGGCCGCCACGAAGCCCTTTTCGAGCACGCCGGAAAAGAGCCCCACGAAATCGTCCTGGTCCCCGGGCGGCCGCGAATTCCAGACGGGCCCCAGGGCGAGCGCGGAGGCCGCCCGGAACTCGATCACGTCATTGACGAGCTCGCGAACGGCCTGGCGCGGCTCGTCGAGCCCCCGCATGGGGTCCACGGTCCGCATGATGGCATTGGCGCGCTCGAAGAAGATCTCCAGGGCCGCCGTGGGCGATCCCGGCGACGCCGCTTGGACCGGCTGAGCGCAGAGCAGGCCAAGCCCCAGAACCAAGACGAGGCTTCGCCGGAGGGCAAGTCGAGTCATCGCCGGTCTAGCGGAGAAGGTGGGCCAGAGAACGATCGGCGCATGGGAGGGCCACCATGGCCCTAGCGGAGCGTGCCGCCGGGACAGTGGAGCGTTGTCCGGTGCTCTTCCCCGATCGTTATGTTCGTCGTGGAGCAGAAGGGGCTGCTAGGTCTGCCATATTCGCCCGCGTCTCCGGGCTTGCCGTACTCTTCGCCCTGCAGCGTCCCGTTCGTGGTGGAGATCGTGGTGGGGGTTATGGTCGTGGTCCCCGTCACGGACTTGCCGCCCTGGGATCTGTCGAGCAGCCTGTTGCTCGGGTCGGGGCTCGTCGTGCCCGTGTTCACCGGCTGCGACCTTTCGCGAATCTTGCCCGAGGTGAAGCTCCCCGCGCTGTCATTTGCCCTGAAGTCGATGCCACCCACATTGACCTGAGTGGTCGGGCCGCCCGAGGATGCGGAGGGGAAAGCGGCGAGGAGCCCTACGACGAGGGCCGAGGCGAACAGCAGGTTCCCCACAGATGTCTGTCTCATTGACGGAAACACTCCCCCGAAGCCGGAAGAGCACGTGGCATGCCACGGCACAGACGTGCACCATGTCAACTAGATAGGCAGCCCCCGCTCCATCCCTTCCCAGTGGCTGTTCAGTTCTCCGACAGTCCCGGCTGAGGGGTACCACCCGGGCGTCGCTCTCTAGCCTCTTCGAAATCCAGGCCGGCGTGTGGAAATCCAAACCAACGCCGCGCTGAGCAAGGAGGGGCAGCCTCGATCCGGTTCGACTAACATAGCCGCTCGTATGCCCACAGGCAGCGTGGCCGCGAGCGCCCTGATTCGACGGTCGAGCCTCAAGGGCGACATCTCCGGGGGCATCACCGCCGGGGTGCTCACCATTCCGGTGAGCATCGGATACGGTCTCCTCGCGCTTCAGCCGCTGGGCGAGGGTTACCTCTCGTACGGAATCGTGGCCGGGCTGATGAGCGCCATCGTCGTCCTCCTCGTCTGCACGCTCCTCGGCGGCTCGGCCGGGCTCATCTACACCCCGCGAAGCGTGGTGACGCTGGTGATGGCCGCCGTGGTCCTCGAGGGCGTGGCCCGCGGCCCCGCCGCGATCGCGGCGCACGGCGATGTCGGGCGCACCCTCAGCCTCGTCTTCTTCGTGGTCCTGATGGCGGGGCTCTTCCAGGCGCTCGTCGGCGCCGTACGCATCGGGCGCCTCATTCGTTACATTCCCTCGCCGGTCATGTCGGGATTCCAGAACGCCGCGGCCGTTCTGATCATGCTCTCCCAGGTGGACGCGCTGCTCGGATTTCGCCGGCGCGTGCCCCTGAGCGCAGTCGCCGCCAATCTGTCCGCGGTGCAGCCGCTGACCCTTGCGGTCGGCATCGTCACCTGCCTGGCCATGTGGTACGGCCCGCGCTTCGCGAAGAGCGTTCCGCCGGCCCTTCTCGGGCTTTTCATTGGAACCGGCGCGTACTACGCGCTCTCGGCCACCGGATATCGCGCCTCGCTCGGGCCCATCATCGGGCCCCTGCCGTCCACGCTGCCCGTGCCCCGCTATCTTCCCGGCTTCGGCAGTCTTCTGGTTGAACGCGAGATATGGCCCGTACTCCTCACTCTCAGCGTCGGCGCCTTGAGTCTGGCCCTCGTCTCATCGCTGGATGTTCTCCTCTGTGCGCGGGTCATTGACGGGGTGACCGGCGAGCGATCCAGCGGCCCTCACGAGCTGGTGAGAATCGGCCTGGGCAACGTCGCCGCGGCCTGCTTCGGCGGGATTCCGAGCGGCATGAACCTGGGCGCGAGCTCCGCCAACCATCGCGCAGGAGGACGGACGCGCCTGGCGGCGGTGGTCGCGGCCGCGGTGATCCTCGTCGCGGTGCTCTTGCTGAGGCCCGCCATCGCCGCGCTGCCACGGGCGGTGGTGGCGGGCATGCTCGTCGTCGTGGGCCTTCAGCTCTTCGACCGGTCGAGCTTCCAGCTCGTGACCCAGGCGATCGGCGGGGAGCTCCTTCACTGGCGCGTGATGGTCCTTGACCTTCTCGTGGTCATCCTGGTCGCCGGGACCATCCTCGTCTTCGATCCCGTGGTCGGCGTGGGCATGGGAGTGGCGCTCGCTGTCCTCTTCTTCCTCATCCGGATGAGCAAGTCGGTGGTGCGGCGCACGTATCACGGCGATGTCGTCCGTTCCCGGAAGGCGCGCGACCCGAGGCTGATGGAGCTGCTCGGCGCGCACGGGCGGCAGATCGTGGTCTTCGAGCTGGAGGGGCCCATCTTCTTCGGCACCGCGGAGGACCTGGCCACCCGGGCGGAAGATCCTGCGGCGGGAAATGGCGGCTGCGTCGTCCTGGACTTCAAGCGCGTCAACGAGTTGGACAGCACGGGCGCGCGTATCCTCGTCCAGATCAACGACCGGCTGAAGAGACGGGGCGGGTGCCTGCTCCTCAGCCACGCGCACGACAACGACCTCGTGTCCGCAGTCCTTCGCGATCTGGGCGTGACGGGCGCCTTGGGCGCCCACGCGTCGTTCGCGGACACGGACGCCGCGCTCGAGTTCGCGGAGGACCGGCTCATCCTGGCGCATGCCCCTGGCCATGCGCTCGACGCCGAGATGCCGGTGGATCGGCTGAGCGTCTTCGACGGATTGAGCGAGGAGGAAGTCACGATCGTGCGCGCCCTCCTCGTTCGTCGCGCATACGCGAAGAACGAGACCCTCATCCAGGAAGGCAGCTCCGATCGCGACCTCTTCCTGATGGCGCGTGGCGTGGCCAGTGTCAAGGTCGGGCGCCCGGGCCAGAGCCGCCAGCGCCGGCTCGCGTCCTTCTCCGCGGGCACCGTCTTCGGGGAAGTGGCGCTGCTGGACCAGCAGCCCCGCTCGGCCACCGTCACCGCCGACGAGGACGTCATCTGCTACGTCCTCTCCGAGGACGCCTTTCGCGCGCTGGTCAGAGATCACCACGCCATCGCGATCAAGCTGCTGACCAACCTCGGGAGCGAGCTGAGCCGCCGGCTGCGCCGGGCGAACGCGATGATCTCCGAGCTGGAGGCCTGATCAGGTAGACTGGCTCTATGTGCGGACGCTACACGCAGACCGCTGCCTTCGACGAGCTCGCCCTCCGCTTCGGCATCACCGTGGAGGAGATCCCGGACGAGGACCTGGCCTCCCGCTACAACGTGGCGCCCTCGCAGCCCGTCCCCATCGTCGTCGCCGACAAGGGCGGGCGACGCCTCGTGATGGCGCGCTGGGGCTTTCATCGCGGCCGGATGAAGTCCAGCAAGCTCGCGCCCATCAATGCCAAGGCGGAAACGGTGGCCACGAGCGGCATGTTCCAGGCGGCCGTCGAGCGCGGCCGCTGTCTCGTCCCCGCTTCCGGCTTCTACGAGTGGAAGCCGGTGCCGGGCCAGAAGCGGAAGCAGCCCTTCCATGTCCGGCTCAGGGACGGGGCGCTCTTTGCTTTCGCGGGGCTCTGGACGCGGCCCGATCCCCGGACGGGAGCCCCGCCGACCTGCGCCATCATCACGACCACGGCGAACGATCTGCTGGCCCAGATCCACGATCGTATGCCCGTGATCCTGGAGCCGGACGCCGAGGCGCGCTGGCTCGACGCGAGGGTGACCGACCCCGCGAGCGTGTTGCCGTGCCTCCGCCCGCTACCCGCGGAGGGGATGGAGGCCTATCCCGTGTCCACGCTGGTCTCCTCGCCCGACAACGAGGGCGCGCAGCTCGTCGAGCCCGTCGCGGTGTAGGGTCACCGCCACCATCCCATGAGCGACACGGATCTGCCGGAGCACGTCCGGCTCAACCGGGCACACTGGGACCGGCTCAGCGTGGAGTATGCGGCTTTCGGCCGCCGCGCCTGGGCCAGCGACGATCCCACGTGGGGCTTGTGGCGGGTGCCCGAGCGTGACCTTCGGGTCGTGCCAGACGTGGCCGGCAAGGAAGTCATCGAGCTGGGGTGCGGTACCGCTTACTGGTCGGCCTGGCTCGCGCGCCGGGGCGCTCGCATGGTGGGCATCGACAACTCGGCCAAGCAGCTCGAGACGGCCAGGGACCTCCAGCGAGAGCACGGCCTCAGCTTCCCGCTCCTGCACGGTAACGCCGAGGAGGTCCCGCTGCCCGACGCCAGCTTCGATCTCGCCCTCTCCGAGTACGGCGCGAGCATATGGTGCGATCCCTATCGCTGGATCCCCGAGGCCGTGAGGCTCCTGCGGCCCGGCGGCCATCTGGTCTTCCTGAAGAACGGCACCCTCTTCACTCTCTGCGCCCCGGATAGCGAAGATCCCGCCTCGGACCGTCTGGTCCGAGACTACTTCGGGCTGCATCGCCTGGAGTGGTCCGACAGCGCGTCAGTGGAATTCACCCTGCCGATAGGCCAGTGGATACGGCTCTTCCGCTCCAACGGCCTCGAGATCCTTGATCTTGTCGAGCTCCAGGCCCCCGAGGGGGCATCGACGAGCTTCCCCTACGTGACGCCGGAGTGGGCGCGCCGGTGGCCCTCCGAGGAGATCTGGCGGCTGAGAAAAAAGCTTGGGTGACGCCCGGCCGCGCCATCCAAATGGACTGCAATGCGGCGCGTGACCGTCGTACAATTCCTTGCCGGGGTCGACGCGCGACCGACCCGTGAGCACTGATCCACACCCAGAGAGAGGCGGACCATGGCGAGCTCGACGATAGGCCTTCTGCATCCAGGGGACATGGGCAGCATGGTGGGCGCCTCGGCACGGGCGAATGGCCTGCGCGTGCTCTGGGCATCCGAGGGGCGTAGCCCTCAGACCCTCGAGCGGGCCGCCGCTGCGGGGCTCGAGGACATGAAGGGGCTCGCGGCGGTGGTGGCGGCCAGCCAGGTCGTCCTCTCGGTCTGCCCCCCGCACGCGGCCGCCGACCTCGCCCGCGAGGTCGCCGCGCTGGGCTTCTCGGGCATCTATGTCGACGGCAATGCCGTCTCGCCGCAGACCGGGCGGGAAATCGGCCGCATCGTCGAGAAGGGAGGCGCCACCTTCGTGGACGGCGGCATCATCGGCCCTCCCCCCCGGAAGCCGGGGACCACGCGACTGTATCTCTCGGGTGAGAAGGCCGGCGCCGTCGCCCACCTCTTCGAACAGGGCCCACTCGAGGCCATCGCCATCGACGGCGGGCCCGGGGCCGCCTCGGCGCTCAAGATGGCCTACGCCGCCTACACGAAGGGGACCTCGGCGCTCCTCATCGCCATCCGCGCCCTCGCCATGCAAGCGGGCGTGGACAAAGCACTGCTCGAGGAGTGGGGACGGAGCCAGCCCGCGGTGCCCGCGCGCTCCGAGAGCGCGGCTCGCGACAATGCCCGCAAAGCCTGGCGCTTCACGGGTGAGATGGCGGAGATCGCGGCCACGCTGGAGAGCGTGGATCTTCCCGGCGGCTTCTTCCATGCCGCCGGCGAGATCTATGAGCGGCTGGCCAAGTACAAGGACGTGGCGGGGACGCCGTCGGCCGAGGAGGTCATCAGGGCTGCGCTGCAGCGGAACCGCGTCTAGTGGAGAACGGCCCAGAGAGACAGGTGCCAGAGAGACCCGTGAAGGTGTACCGGGCGGCCGACGCGCCCGAGCGGTCGCTGGCCGGCGAGTCGGTGGCCGTGATCGGCTACGGTAATCTGGGGCGGAGCGCCGCCCTCAACCTCCGCGACTCCGGCGTCAAGGTCCAGATCGGCAACCGCGAGGACGAGTACGCGGCCCGGGCGCGCGCCGAGGGGTTCGAGGTGGCGCCCATCGCCATGGCCGCCGCGGACGACATCGTCTTCGTGCTCCTCCCCGACGAGGTCATTCCCGAGGTCTTCCCGCGCGAGATCGCTCCCGCGCTCCGGCCCGGCAGCGCGATCGCCTTTGGCTCCGGCTATAGCCTGGGCTTCGGGCTCATCCGTCCACCTGACACCGTCGACGTTCTCCTCGTCGCCCCCCGCATGGCCGGGGCCTCTGCCCGCACGCGATACCTCGCGGGGCAGGGCTTCTGGGCCTGCGTGGGCGTGGAAGCGGACCGCAGCAAACGCGCGCAGCAGCGGATGCTGGGCCTGGCCGACGCGCTGGGCGTCTTGCGCGCGGGGGCCGTCGAGATGAGCGCGACCGTGGAGGCCTCCCTCGATCTCTTCGTGGAGCAGTCGATGGGAGCTCTCCTCGGCATGGCGATCATGATCGCCTTCGACGTCGGCCGCGAAGCGGGGATCCCTGCCGAGGCGCTGGTGATGGAGATGTACATGTCGGGCGAGATGGAAGTGGTCTTCAGGTCGTTCCGGGAATCGGGCTTCTTCCGGTCCTCGGAGGAGCACGGACCCACGGCCGTCTTCGGCGGGTTGACCCGTACCCTCGAGATGGACCGGGAGGCCATGACCAAGAGCTTCCGGACCATCCTGGACGACATCCGCAGCGGAGCTTTCGCGAAGCGATTCCAGGACGAGGCCCGCCAGGGATACCCCGTGCTCGACATTGCCCGGGCCATGATGCACGGGCCGTCTCCGATCACCGACGCCGAGGAACGTCTCCGCAGCCTGGCCGGAGCTCCCGCACCCCCACCTGAAGAACCGGGCAGGGCGGGAACCTAGGCCCGTGCCCGGCTGGCTCGCCGTCACCATCCTGGGCATCATCGAGGGCATCACGGAGTTTCTTCCCATCTCCTCGACGGGCCATTTGCTGCTCGTGGAAAACTCCCACCTGCTGCCCCAACAGTCGGACCTCTTCAACATCACGATCCAGTCGGGCGCGGCGCTCGCCGTGCTCGCCGCCTTCTCCGCCCGTGTCCGCGATCTGCTCCTGAGGCTGGGCGATCCTGCCACCCGAGACTACCTGTGCAAGCTCGTCCTCGCCTTCGTCATCACGGGAGTGGGCGGTCTCATCGTCAAGAAGCTGGGCTTCACGCTCCCCAAGGAAGTCACGCCCATCGCCTGGGCGACCTTGATCGGCGGCTTCGTGATTCTCGTGATCGAGTGGGCGCTGCGCAGCAAGCGACTGAGCTCGGAGGTGACCTGGACGATGGCGGCGGTGGTGGGCCTGGCGCAGCTCCTCGCCGCCGTCTTCCCCGGCACCTCACGCTCCGCCGCCACCATCATGATCGCCATGGTGCTGGGCCTGAGCCGCCCGGCGGCCACGGAATTCTCCTTCCTGCTCGCCGTGCCCACCCTGCTGGCCGCGGGCGGCTACGAGACCTTGCACGCCCTCAGGCATCCGGGCCCCGTGGCCACCGACTGGGGACTCCTCGCCCTCGGCACCATCGTCTCGGCCATCACCGCGTTCCTCGTGGTGCGGTGGCTCGTGCGGTGGGTGCAGACCCACAGCTTTACGCCCTTCGGCTGGTACCGCATCGCCCTCGGCCTGGCCATGCTGATGCGCTTCCTGTAGCTTCCAGAGGGCATCCGATCAGCAGGGCGCCCGCGAGGAGCAGTCGGCGCCCCAGGTGACTCAGGACCGGCTCACTTCACGCGATAGACCACGAGCCGGTTGGTCCCGGACTCGGGGGCCCACACCTCACCCGGCCGGCCGAGGATCTGGCGCACGTTGGCGCCCGGGCGGTCGCTCGGAAACACTTCGAACTTCTCCGTGGCGGGGTCGAAGCGGAGCATGGCGTTGGCGCCCCAGTCGCTCAGCCACACCATGTCGCGCTCGTCGACATAGACGGCATAGGTCCGCGGCTTGTCGCCAGGAAGCTTCCAGGTCTTCCAGCTGTTCGAGCGAGGATCGAAGGCGCTGACGTTGCCGCTGTTCCACTCGCTGACCCAGATCCGACCCTGCGAGTCCGGCCACACCCGCCGCGCGCCCTGGCCCTTGGTGGGGGGCTCGATGATGGTGGCGGCGCCCGTGTCGAGATCGACGCGGGCGATGTGGCTCCCGGCAAGGGAGGCGTAGTAGACGGCGCCGTCCGGCGTGGTGGCGATGCCATAGGGCCCGCGGCCACGCGGGGCGTCCCACACGTGCATCTCGCCCGTCCCGACGTCCAGCCGGCCGTAGATGCCGTTCTGGCCGGTGAACCAGACGCGCCCGCGCTTGTCGAAGGTGAGCGTGTTGAGGTTGGCGTAGCCACGCGCCTCGGGCAGCGGCCAGGACTTGACCCGGCGAGTCTGCGGATCGACCCGGACGATGGAGTTGGTACCGCCCTCGGTCACCCAGGGCGCGCCATCCGGCCCCACGATGACGCCGTGCGGAGCGGCTCCGATTCCCAGCGAGATGAGGTCGACCTTGCCGGTGGTCGGATCGAGGCGGCCGAGCTTGCCATCACCTTGGGCCGTGTACCAGACGATGCCGTCCTTGCCGACGGCGACGTCGTGCGGTTGGCCGCCTCCCGAGGGCAGGGAATAGGCCTGCGCGGCTACTTGCGCCCGCGCGCCCGACGGAGCTCCGAGGAGGAAAAGCGCGACGAGGAGGACGAGATGCACACGCGGGTGGCGCATATCGTCCTCCTCGGATCGGATCAGACGGTGACGGGTCTGTACACCGGCGTGCGCCACTCGGGGAAGCGCTGGTCGATGCCGCGCACCACGTTCATGTACGCGTTGGAGAGCCGCTGCGTGACGGGCCCGACGCCACCATCGCCCACGGGGAAGCGGTCGACGGACACGATGGGCGTGATCTCGTAGCCGCTCCCACAGAAGAAGGCCTCGTCGGCCACGTAGAGCTCGGTCCGCGCGATCTCCCGCTCGACGACGTCCATCCCCAGGCTGGGGCCGAGCGATTCGATCAGCGTGGTCCGCGTGATCGACTCGAGAATGTCGCTGGTGACGGGCGGCGTCACGAGCTTGCCCCGGCGGACCATGAAGAAGGTCGCCCCCGTGCCCTCGGCCACCGTGCCCTGCTGGTTCAGGAAGATGGGGGAGTCGTAGCCGTCAGCCTTGGCCTGGAGCGTGGCGAGCCGGCCGTTCTGGTAGTTGGCGCCGCACTTGAGCCGGATGGGGATGGCATTGTCATGCGTGCGCTGCCAGGAGCTGACGCAGGCCTTGAGGCCGTTGCCGCCTTCCACCCGCGCCCGCCGCCGCGGATTGATGTACAGGCCCGTGGGCGAGGTCGCGTCGAGGCCGGGGCCCGCGACATAGGCGACCAGGTGCATGTGGACGTCCTCCCGGACCTCGTTGCCGCGGAGCATGTCGCGCACGGCGTCGTAGAGATCGAGGTCCTGGTAGGGGACGCTGAAGCGCATCATCTTCATGGACTCGCGGAACCGCGCGAAGTGCTCGGCGAGGCGGAAGCAGTAGAGCTCGCCCTCGGCCTCGTTCCAGTACGCTCGGATGCCCTCGAAGACGTTGCTCGCGTAGAAGACCGCCGCGCTGTTGACGGGCAGGACGGCCTCCGCCTGCGTGACGAGTTTGCCGTTCATCCAGATCTTGAAGTCTTTCATCTCGTTCGGCTCCTCCGATGTGGGTGTCTTTGCCGTCCGTCCGCCAAGACTATCAGGAATCCTCAAAATTATCAGGATTTGTGGGTACGCTCAGCCGACCTGGTAGCGCTTGATGGCCGCCTGATCGAAGGCCAGACCCAGGCCGGGCTTCCTCGGCACCACGAGCTGCCCGGCTTCCAGCGCGGGCGGCTCCTCGAAGAGCCTGAGGGACCACGGCATGTACTCCACGGTGAGACCGTTGGGGATGGCCGCCACGAGCTGGAGGTGGATCTCCGGGATGAGATGGCTGACCACGGGCAGATTGAACGCCTCCGCCATGCCCGCGACCTTCATCCACTGCGTGATGCCGCCCACGCGCAGGAGGTCGATCATCACGATGTCGATGGAGCGCGCCTCCAGCATGTGGCGGAAGGGGACGATGCCGTAGTGGTATTCGCCCGCGGCGATGGGAGCGGTGAGGGCATCGGCGATGCGGGCGAGGCCCGGGAAGTCATCGTGCGCGGTCGGATCTTCCAGCCAGAAGAGGTGGTAGTCCGCGATGCGGGTCCCCACCTCGATGGCCTGGTTCACGCTCCAGAGCTGATTGATGTCGCACATGAGATCGATGTCGGGCCCGATGGCCTCGCGCATGACGGCCACGCGCTCGACGGAGGCGGCCACCGTGGGCTCGCTCCCGCACTGCATCTTCATCTGGCGGAAGCCCATGTCCACGAGCCGCGGCCCCGCCTTGGCCAGGTAGTCGACGGGATGCGCGCGCAGGAGGGCGCCGCTGGCGTAGGTCGGTACGCGCTCGCGCGACCCGCCCAGGAGGGCGCAGATGGACTGTCCCGCCGCCTTGCCCTTGAGATCCCAGCACGCCATGTCGATGGCCGAGAGGGCCAGGGTGAAGAGACCGCCCGGCCCCGAGCCGCTCGCCGCCCGCCGCAGCTTGGCCGCGACGCCTTCCACCTGGCCGGGATCGTCGCCCACGAGCAGCCGGGCCAGGGTGTCCACGGCGACCTTGAGGGCGGGCGTGAGGGCGGCCCCGAAGAAGGTCAGGCCGATCCCCGTGAGGCCCTGATCGGTGCCGAGCTCGAGGAGGACGAACTCGCGCGTATCGGTGGGCGCGGGCAAACCGACCACGAGGGGGTTGTCGGCGGGCGTGCTCAGGACCCGCGTGGTGACGTGCGTGATCTTCATGGTAGCCTCACGGGACGGAAGAGTGATCGACGGACGCGAATTCTAGCACGGGAAGGCCACGTGGAGAGACGCCGGCTCGGCCGCACCGACATGATGGTGAGCGTCCTGGGCTTCGGAGGCTCGGAGATCGGCTACCAGCGCGTGAGCCGTCGGACCGTCGGCCGGCTTCTGGACGGCGCCCTCGACGCCGGGCTCAACGTGATCGACACCGCCGAGTGCTACGAGGACAGCGAGGAGCTCATCGGCGGGGCCGTCGCCGCGCGGCGCCGCGAGTTCTACCTCTTTACCAAGTGCGGCCATGGCCGCGGCTGGGGCAGGGGGAACTGGCGGCCCGCCGCGCTCCTCGCGAGCATCGAGCGGAGCCTCAAGCGCCTGGCCACCGATCACCTCGACCTGATCCAGCTCCACAGCTGCTCGCGGGAAGAGCTGGGCAAGGGCGACGTCATCGACGCTCTCGAGCGGGCGCGCGAGCGCGGCCTGACGAGATACATCGGCTACAGCGGCGACGGCGAGGCGGCACGCTACACCGTCGAGTGCGGCCGCTTCGACACGCTGCAGACCTCGGTGAGCATCGCGGACCAGGAAGCGCTCGACCTCACCCTGCCCCTGGCGCGGACGCGGGAAGTGGGCATCATCGCCAAGCGCCCACTGGCGAACGCGGCCTGGCGATACGCGCGCAAGCCGGCGGAGCCTTACTACCAGACGTACTGGTCCCGCCTGCGGGCCCTCGACTATCCATTCCTCCGGAACCCGGAGGCGGGCGCGGCCACCGCGCTTCGCTTCACGCTCGCCGTGGCAGGCGTCCACACGGCCATCGTGGGCACGGCGAAGCCGGAGCGCTGGTCGCAAAACGCCGCCCATCTCGAGGCGGGCGCCCTGCCTGCCCAGGAGTTCGAGACGATCCGCGCGCGCTGGCGCGCGGCCGCCGACGCCTCCTGGGCCGGGCAGACGTGAGCTCGACGCCGTCGCTTGGCTAAGACTTCGCCGGCGCGTACTTGCCCGTGAGCTGAGGCGTCGTTCCCTCGAGCTTCTTCTCCTGCCGGTCCAGACGCGTCTCCCTCGCCCAGGTGCGCTTCAGGTCGTCACGCACGTTGAAGCGCAGTCGCCCCAGCCCTTCCGTCTCGAGCTCGATGCGGTCGCCGTCCTGGAAGCCGCTGAGCCCGCGATGATTGGTCCCCGTGGCCAGAACATCGCCCGGCTCGAGCGGATGGATGGAGCTGACCCATTCGATGCACCGCGGGATCTTGTGAGCCATGTCACTCGCGTTGAAGTTCTGCTTGAGGGTCCCATTGACCCAGAGACGGATCTGGAGCTTGTGAGGGTCGGGCACTTCGTCCGCGGTGACCAGAAACGGCCCCATGGGCGCGAACGTGTCACGCGACTTCATCTGGTAGAAGGTATTGCCGGGGGGGAGGAGCCCGCGCGCGGATCCGTCGATGAAGTTGAGGTAGCCGAAGACATAGCTCATGGCCTCGGCGGCGGGGACACGCGAGGCGCGCTTGCCGATGACGAGCGCCATCTCCGCCTCGCCCTCGAAGATGGTGGCGGGGACGTCGGGGAGGATCATGGTGTCGCCGTCGCCGATCACGGCGTGCGGCGACTTGTGGAAGGCGTTGATGGGCGCGGGCTCGGTCCGGGTCCCGTCCTCCATGTAGTTCACGGCCATGGCCACGATGTTGTAGGGCTTGGGCACGGGCGGCCTGATCCGCACCTGGGTGACGGGGATGCCCTTACCGCGGGCCGCCGCCTCTTCCAGGGGCCGGCGATACTCGGCGAACCTCGCGATGAGCCCGTTGATGAGCTCGTGCGGGGCATTGTGGGGAATGGACTTCACGGTGTCGGAGACGTCGACCACGGCATCGGCCTTGAGCACGCCCAGCTTGAAGTCGTCGAAGAAGAGAAGCTTCACGGTTTCACCTCCGTCATGAGTTGAACTGCGGCCCGGTGACTGTCGAGCAGGCCCGGCACGCGCGCGGGGTCCGTCCGTCCCCAGCCGCATTCCGAGGCCACCCCGAAGACGTCGACGACGTCGCGCGCGACCTTGATGCGGGCCCGGTCGCCCTCGCGATCGTCGTGGTGGATGAGACCGAGATAGAGCGCGCACTCCTCGAAGCCGGCGAGCTCGGCGAGCGGACGGACATAGGCGGCATCCGTGCGATCCTTCGGCACGGGCATGTGGAGGAAATCGACGCGGCGGGCGAGGGCCTGGCGAACCTCGTTGGCCATCTCGACCATGATGGCCATGTCGCGCGGCATCACCAGATGCTCGTCCGCGGGCGAGCCGTAGCAGAGGTGATAGCCCATCTGAACGGCGGGGGGAACGAGGTCGCCGAGCCGCGCCAGCTCCGCCACTACCTGATGCTTGTAGTCGAAGGGTCGGTCGGGAAAGAACCCCTCGTAGATCAGCACTTCCTGACACACATCCCACTGGATGGCGAGGTCCCCGGCTGGAATCGACGCCAGGATGTCCTCGAGGGCGTGGGTGAGCGCGCGCTCATAGGCGGGAAGATAACCCTCGCGCGCGTTCGGGCTGACGTACATGTAGCCGCTGGCCATCGGGGTAGGGAGGCAGACCTGGAAGCGTGTGCCCGCGGCAATCGTCCCGTCGCCTCGAAGCTGTCGGAACACCTCGTAGGAGGCGCGCGCGGCCTGCGCGTATCCGGTCTCGAAGGTGACGCGGCCGGCATCGGTGTCGGCCCGGAAGCGGAGCAGGGGCATCTCCCGCAAGAGCTTGCCATCCCATTGCCTGAGGGCAAAGGGAGGCACGGTGGGATCGATCTCCATGGCGGGATGATTTTTCAGCATCACGCTCTGAAAGAAGATCCATCTCCGGCGCTCCCCCGTCTCCCCGTCGGGGATACGGCGCAGCGAGGGACCGAGGGCCGCCGCCACGGTGCGGAACACCGCCTCGGCATCGGCGAGGGGGACGCTGCCGATGAGATGCGCCTCGCCGCTGAGTCTCCCGGAAGTAGCCATGGCCAAGGGTCGCGTCCAGCAGTATAACCTTCCGTGCGAGTCGTCGATCGACCAGGAATCATAGCCCGGTGGCCAAGGGCAGAGCCGTGGAGGGGCGCAATGGAGCTCGGGATCTTCGATCATCTGGACCGGCGGGAGGCGCCCCTCGACGAGTTCTACGAGAGCCGGCTCCGCCTGCTGGAGAGATACGACGCCGCCGGCTTCTACTCCTACCATCTGGCCGAGCATCATGCCACGCCGCTGGGGCTCGCCCCCGTGCCCGGCATCTTCCTCGCCGCGGCCACCCAGCGGACGCGACGCATCCGCCTCGGCCCCTGCGTGTACTGCCTGCCCCTCTACGATCCGCTGCGCCTCATCGAAGAGGTCTGCATGCTCGACCACCTCTCTCGCGGACGGTTCGATTTCGGCGTGGGCCGCGGCATCGTGCCCTACGAGATGGCATACTTCAACCTGCATCACCTGGAGACCGAAGAGATCTACCGGGAGGCCCTCGAGGTCATTCTCCAGGGCCTCACGAGCGACGTCCTCGATCACCGCGGGCCCCGTTACGTCTACCGCAAAGTCCCCATGATCCTGCGCCCCCTCCAGCAGCCCCATCCGCCGCTCTGGTACGGCCTCGGCCACGCCGCGGGGGCGGAGTGGGCGGCCACCAACAAGGTGCACGTGATCAGCAACGCGCCGGCGGACGGTTCGAGGGCTCTCTTCGACCGCTACCGCGAAGTGTGGGAGCGCAAGCACGGCGGAAGCGCCTCGCCCAAGCTCGGCATCTCGCGTCACGTCGTGGTCGCCGCCACGGATGACCAGGCCGAAGCCCTCGCGCGCTCGAACTATGCCGTGTGGTTCGGGAACCTGACCAAGCTCTGGCGCGATTTCGGAGCGACACCCATCCGCTTCGCCCGGGATTTCGACGAGGCCCGCCAGCGTGGCATCGCCTTCGCGGGCACGCCGGCCCGCGTGAGGGAAGAGATCGAGAAGCAGATCTCGGAGAGCGCCTGCACCTACTTCGTGTGCCGGCTCATGTTCGGCAACATGAGCGAGGCGGAGGCCGCCGGCTCCGTCGACCTCTTCACCTCGGAGGTCATGCCCCACCTCACCAAGCTCCCCGCCCCCCGCGCGTAACTCGACGCGCGCCGACTACGTGTCTGTTCGTGGGGTTCTCATCTCCCCGCGCGTAGGCACGTTCCGCTTCGAGCGCCGGCTTCGCCGGCGCAATCCGTTCTTGGGGGGAGGTTTCGGAAGGGGGGCGGAGCCCCCCTCCGAGATTAATCGACGGGCACGAAGATGCAGTGGCGCAGCTTCCCGTCGATGGCCTTGGAGAGGTGGCCCTTGCCCGTGGTGTCCTCGACGAGGATGACCTCGCCGGCCCCGATGACGCGGCTCTCGCCGTCGCTCGCCGTGATCTGGACTCCCGCGTCGAGATTGATGATGTACTGCCGCCGGGGCGCCGGATGCCAGTCGAGGTCGTACGTGGGGGGTACCTGACGGAAGATGATCCCCGTGGCGGGCAGGCGCTTGGAGAGCTTGCCCGCGCGCGTCTCCTCCGCCCACTCGACGTCGATGTCCCGGAAGTGCGATTGCCCGCTCGTGTCGGTATACAGATTGTGGATGCGCATGTCTACTCCTCGTCACGTAGTGGGTAAGTTTGGGCAGTGGCACTGGGGCAAGTTGCGAGCCAGATCAACTCAGCCCTCGCCTCGGGCTGCGCCCTCGCCTCGAACGGCCACGCGCGAGCGGGCCGGCAGCCCGAGGCGTACGTGGGTGTACGTTGAGGGTTGCCGGCCCGCTCGCAACGTGGCCGTCCGAGCTGAGCGGCTCGGCCGCGAGGCGAGAGCTGAGTAGATCTGGCGAAGCAAATCGACCCAGTGCCCCTCGTCACGGGAGCTTGACAGCCGTGACTTCATGGTGAACCATGCGTGAGCCGCCAGGATTGTCCGCGGACGACGCTATCGGAGGTGGGCCGTGAGCGCAAGGAGATACGTACTCGAGTTCGGCATGGGCGTGGACGTCCATGGCAACGACTCGACCAAGGCGGCCTGCCGTGCCGTGTCCGACGCCATCCGCCATTCGAGCCTGCCCTTTTTCCAGGACATCCGCGCGCGCGGGGGCAAGATGCTCGTGGATGTGACGGTGGGTGTGCCCGACCCCGGCTCCGTCAAGGTCGACGTCGTCCAGCGCGAGCTGCCCCACGGCGAGGTGACCGTCCGACCCGTGAGCGGCGGGCTGCGCGTGACGGGGGCCGACACCATCATCGCCTGCGCGGCCATCACGGTCAGCGTGGAAGAGGCGACATGACCACGGCCATCACCGGCATCGGGCTCAAGCGGCTCCAGCATCTCGTGTTGTGGGTGTCGAACGTGGAGCAGAGCGTGCGCTTCTACCGCGACATCCTCGGCTTCGAGGTCAAGACGCAGTCCCCGCGCGCGGCCTTTCTCAGGATCCCCGGCAGTCCCGACGATCATCACCTGGGCCTCTTCGAGCACACGGGGGTGCCGGGGCCGCACGAGGGCGTGGCCCGCATGTATCCTTCCGCCTGGGAGGTCGGCGACATCACCGACCTCGTCCGCGCTCGCGGACGGCTCATGGAGGCGGGCGCCCTCGTCGGCTCGTCGAATCACGGGGTGAGCCTGTCGCTCTACGCCAAGGATCCGGACGGGCTGGAGTTCGAGATTTTCTGGACAGTGCCCGGCGGCACCTCGATCGGGACCAGGGAGCTGGACCTCGAGGGCGAGCTCGCTCGGCGCGGCATCACCACCTAGATCCCACAGGAGGAGATCACGACATGGCGCAGCTGAGAATTCCCCTGGACGAGAAGCGGTTCAATTCGGGCCTGACCTGGAAGGACTACCTGGCCCAAATGGGCGACACCAAGCCACGCACGGAGGAGAACTACTCCAAGGCGGGCCTGAACGATGACGAGCGCAAGTTCTTTTCCGGGATCGGGCAGGTCAAGTACGTGCTCATGCTCGCCGAGAACTGGTGCGGCGACGTCCATCGCAACTCGCCCATGATCGCGCGCATCGTCGAGGCCATGCCGGGGGCCGAGATGCGCGTGCTCCTGCGCGACCAGCACCCGGATCTGACCGAGTGCTTCCTGAACAACGGCTACCGCTCCATTCCCATCGTCGTCTTCTTCGACAAGGATTGGAACGAGGTCGGGCGATGGATCGAGCGGGCCGGCGCGGCGACCCAGCGCTCCTTCGCCATCCGCGCCACCACCCTCGATGCCGCCCCCGCCGACAACAAGGAAAAGCAGGACGCGGCCATGGCCGAGTTCCGCAAGCAGGTGCAGGGCACCTACGACACCGCTCCCGACAAGAGCCTCTGGCGGGAGACGGCCAAGGAAGTGCGGCAAGTGCTGGAGCAGCGCCTGGGGCTCGCGGCCAAGAAGTAGCGGCGAGTCCGCGCGACATCACCGCCGAGCGCCGGGTGCTCGGTCGCATGCTGGAGCCTCACCAGGCATGCGTGATCACCCGGCGCTCAAGGTCGGACTCCTTCAGCTCATACGCCCCGCCCCACGCGCCCTCCCCCTGCGGCCGGCCTCGAAGTGGTTCGTGGTATCCTAATTGCGTCGGGTTTTCCGCCGTATCAGAGACGTAACGTACCGAATTCGCGTGGGTGAGGGCTGGTCGGCACGACCTCGGACGTGACGGCGGCGAGGGGAGCGATGGGCGAGAGGGACGGCTCGTGAAGGTCGCGTCGCGGTATGTCGCACTCCTGTGGCTGCTCGCCGCGCTCAGCATGGTCGGCTGGCTCATCGTCAATCTGGATACGGCTGGCTGGATCCTCATCGTCCTCGTGGTAGGGCTCATGGCCTGGCAGCTCACGAGCCGCGACCGCGGCGGACGGGGCGGGGGAGCGCGCTCCAAGAGCCA
The DNA here is from genome assembly GCA_035635755.1 of Candidatus Methylomirabilota bacterium. Lineage (GTDB taxonomy): Bacteria > Methylomirabilota > Methylomirabilia > Rokubacteriales > CSP1-6 > AR37. Next base: position 37,244 of record DASQAK010000186.1, read on the forward strand.
GCGCCTGCCCGACGAGCCCGCCCCGTGACCCGGCGTCACGGCACCGCGCTCGCCCTCTCCGTGGTCCTGCTCTTCGGCGCGACGGTGGCGGGAGCGCAGAGCGATCGGGTGGGCGAGCCACCCGCGCGCTGCACGAGCTATGCGACCGGCACCGACACCCACACCGACTGTCAGAGCGGGGCGCGCGCCGTTCCCTCACCCGCGATTCACTGCAGCAGCCCGAAGACCGGCAACGACACCCACACCGAGTGCGCGCCCGTGGCCGGCCCCATCACGATCGGTGCGAAACGCCCCGAGGCCGCGCGGGCGCTGCCCACCATGCCGCCGCCGCCCATCCGCTGCTACAGCTACGCCATCGGCTCCTCCCTCTACACCGACTGCCGCTAGCCCGCATGCCCCGCCGGTGCCACTGGGCCCGCGGCGAGCCCGACATCGTGTATCACGACGCCGAATGGGGCGTGCCTTCTCACGACGATCGCCGGCTCTTCGAGCTCCTCGTTCTCGAGGGCGCCCAGGCGGGCCTCAGCTGGTCGACCATCCTGGCCAGGCGCGCGGGCTACCGGCGCGCCTTCGCGGGCTTCGACGTCGCGCGTGTGGCGCGCTTCAAGCCCACGGCGGTCGCCCGGCTGCTGCGCGATCCCGGCATCATCCGGCACCGGGGCAAGATCGAGAGCGCCATCGGCAATGCGCGGGGCGTCCTCGCCATCCAGCGCGAGCACGGCAGCTTCGCCGCCTATCTGTGGAGCTTCGTGGACGGCCAACCCCTCGACAGCCGCCGACGCTCGCCCCGCCAGGTGCCGGCCCAGACGACGCTCTCCCAGGCCCTCTCGCGCGATCTCAAGCAGCGCGGCTTCACCTTCGTGGGGCCCACGATCTGCTATGCCTTCATGCAGGCGGTCGGACTCGTCAACGATCACCTGATCTCCTGCTTCCGCTACGCTCCCGTGCGCCGGCTCGCGCGCCGGAAGGGCAGGGGCCGCGGGCGCCGACGACGGGAGACAAAGGAGACGCTTGAGATCGGAGGTCGGGCCGTCTAGACTGAGCCCGTGCTGACCACGCTGGCGCATGGCGACTGAGCGCGGGCCGATGGGTGGCATTCTCCGCTTTCTCGGACTGAGCGGCGCCCCGGACGATTCGGCGCCGCGCGCGGACCTCTCGTCGACGGGCGTGGGTGATGCGTCTGATCCCGGCCGCGCCGTCCTGGGCAGCGGTCTCTCTCTTCGCGGCGAGATCACGGGCGAGGGTGATTTCCACGTCTACGGCCGCTTCGAGGGCGAGATCGACGTATCCGGACGCGTCGTGGTCGCCGAGAGCTCCGAGGTCGACGCCAACGTCAACGCCGCCTCCATCGTCATCGCGGGCAAGGTGCGCGGCAACCTGTCGGCAACCACGCGCCTGGACATCCTGCCCACGGGCGTGCTGACGGGCACCCTCAAGGCCGGCAGCTTCTCGGCGGCCGAGGGCGCCTCCGTCAAGGGCGAGATCTGGCTCGAGCGCGGGCAGCACAGCCGGACGGGCGAGTCGCGCGGACTCGGATCCCCGGAGACGCGAGAATGAGCGAGCTCCTCGCCGTTCTCCGCGCATCTCGCTGGGGCCGCTGGGCGGGCCTTGGCCTCATCATCCTGGCCGTGGTCGGCCTCGGCTGGGGCGGCTGGATGCTCTGGACCACGCGCGCGGAGTCCCACGGGGCCGTGGCCCTGGCCCAGGCGCGATCCCTCCTGGCCCAGGCCCAGGCTCCCAATGCGGTGCCTGAAGCCAAGGAGCGGGCCCAGAAGGCCCTCGAGGATGTCGTCGCGGAGTACCCGAGGCTCAGCTCGGGAGCCCAGGCCGCGTACCAGCTCGGCAATCTCCGCTTCGCCGCCGGACAGTACCCGCAGGCCCGGGCCGCCTTCCAGGTCGCCAGGTCTCGAGCCCGCTCGGCGAGCCTGGCCAGCCTGGCGTCTCTCGGCATCGGATTCACTTTCGAGGCGGAGAAGAACTTCGAAGCGGCGGAAAAGAGCTTTGCCGAAACGGTTAAGGGCGCCGGCCCTAAGGACTTCCTCTACGAGGAGGCCATGTCAGACATGGCCCGCGTGCAAGAGCTCGGCGGCAAGCGTGCGGCGGCCGTGGAGACGTACCAGAAGATTCTGAAGGAGCTTCCCGACGGCCGGCGCGCGGAGGAGCTTCGAGCGCGTGTGGCCATGCTGCAATCGCCGGTCAAACCGTAGCGACCCAGGTGCGACTGAGCTACCATCCGTCGCAGGTCGAACGTCTGATAAGAGGCATTATGTCAACCAAGCCCCAGCCCGCGATTCGAGGGCCAAAACGCCCACTCCCCGTCATTCGAGAATGGTGGCCGTGAGGATGAAGCTCGACTCGCTCGAGGACTGCTGCTGGCTATAGCCGAGGATCTGCCGGGTCACCTGATTGATACCGCGCGTGGCGCCACCGACGCGCATGGCCCGCCCGTTCGGCACGATGACATCGGTCACCGCCTCGTTGAAGTCGATGCTGCCCGCGCCATCCGGGGTGAAATAGCTGACCTGGGGCACGAGACGCACCCGGATCTGGCCCTTGGGCAGGATGGTCGGATTGACCACGAGCGTCGTCCCCACGCGCTGCCAGGCCGTCCCCTGCGCCACGTAGCCCTGGCCGGTCGCGTAGTCCCGAAACCACGAGATGGCGGTGTAGGGCACCTCGCTCGCCACCATCATGCTTGCCGTGCCCCCGTCCTGCACGACGGTGAAGACGCCACTGGTCCGCGTGGTGCGGGTCGTGGTGTCCTCGACGGCGAGGCCGCCGCGGGCCCGCGGCTTCTTGCCGTCCTCGATGATGATGTTGCCCCGACCCTGGGCGCCCTGGCGCGCGGACTGGCTCTGCTGCTGGAACTCGAGGACGACTTTCACCTGGCGGCCGGACTGGGCCGCCGCCGGCATCGCCGTCGCGAGGATGATCGCGGCGACCAGGGGGCTCCGGAAGCGCACGCGCCCTACCCCGGGATCTGCGCCTCTTCGGGCAGCTTGTCCCAGACCGGCTTCCACTCCGGCGGGTGGAGTCCCACCGACTCGGCCTTGTCCTTGACCTCGGCGGCGAAGGCCTGGCGAACCTCGTCGTTGTCACGGAGCTTGAGCCGGTACTTGCGGTAGAGGGCGTTCTTGGCCGTGCGCGGACGACCGAAGATGTTCATGGTGCGGATGTACCACTTCTCGAACGTCTTCTGCGCTTCGTCGTGGGTCGCCGCGTCCTCCGCGAGCTTCTTGACCCAGAACTCGCCGTGGCGGATGTGGAACTTCTCCTCCTTGAAGATCCCCTCGATGGCCCGCACCCAGGGGCCGTACGAGCCCTGCCGCACGTCTTCGAGCTGGTGCCCCGCCCCGCGATCCATGCAGAAGTTGAAGAAGGTGAAGTCGGCCCAGGTATCGATCGGATAGTAGAAGATGTTCACGCGCTTGTCGGCGGTGATGCGGGCGGTGCCGATGTCGGCCGCGTCGTCGATCCGCATGGCCAGGGCCTCGTCGTGGGCCTTGACGTGGGCCTTGACGTCCACCCCCAGGTCGGCGAGCAACCCGTACATGACGGCGGCGTGGCGATGCTCGTCCTTGACGATCTGCGCGACCACGTGCTTCTCCTCGACGTCCGGGGCCTTCATGATCCACGGGACATAGCCGTAGCCGCCCGACAGCTCGGAGTCGGCCTGCATGGTCATGAGGTGGATCAGGTTCTCCTTGTACGCCTCCGTCATCTCCTCGGCCGACTCGATGCGCTCGCCGCGCTCGATCCGGGCCAGGAGCTCCGTGTCCGTCACGCGTCCGCTCATGTCAGCTCCTTTCCACCACCCGCACCGCCTTGCCCTCGCTTCGAGGAATGGTCTTGGGCGGCACGATGGCCACAGCCAGATTGAGCCCCAGGTGGCCCCGGAGCATCTCCCCTACCCGAGCCGACAGCCCCCGCACCTCGGGCCGCGCCGCGTCGAAGCCGCCCCACGCGATGACGCGGGCCTCGGCCGGCTCCACGTGTACCTCCAGGGTCGGGAAGCCCGCCCTGCGGTCCACCACAAGCTGATAATGCGGCGCCAGCTCGTCCAGCGTCAACAAGGCCGCTTCGAGCTGGGAGGGATAGACGTTGACGCCCTTGATCACGAGCATGTCGTCGGCCCGGCCCTTGATCCGCGCGATCCGCGCCGTGGTCCGTCCGCAGCGGCAGGGCGCGGCATCGAGACTCGTGAGGTCGCCCGTCCGGTAGCGGATCATGGGCAGCGCTTCCTTGGTCAGGCAGGTCAGGACCAGCTCGCCCTCCGTGCCTTCGGGGAGCGGCGCGCCAGAGACCGGATCGACGATCTCGGGAAGGAAGTGATCGTCGTTCACGTGAAGGCCGTCACGGACTTCCGCGCACTCCATGGCCACCCCGGGCCCGATGATCTCGCTGAGACCGTAGCAGTCCACCGCGCGCAGCCCCCACAGCGCCTCGAGCTGGCGGCGCATGGCCTCGGTCCACGGCTCGGCGCCGAAGATCCCGTAGCCCACGCCGACCGCGCGCGGATCCAGGCCCTGCTCGCGCATGGCCTCCCCGATATGGAGCGCGAACGACGGCGTGCACGCCAGTCCCTGCGGATGGAAATCCTGGAGGAGCAGGATCTGCCGGAGAGTGTTGCCCGAGGAGACGGGGAGCACGGTCACCCCCATGTGCTCGGCCCCGTCGTGGACGCCCAGGCCACCCGTGAAGAGCCCGTAGCCGTAGGCGTTCTGGATCAGGTGCCCCGGCTCGGCGCCCGCGAGGGCCAGCGAGCGGGCCATGACCTCGCGCCACATCTCGAGATCGCGCCGCGTGTAACCCACGACCGTGGGCTTGCCCTTGGTGCCCGAGGAGGCGTGCACGCGGACAAGGGCCTCGCGGGGGACGGCGAAGAGACCCCATGGGTACTGGTCGCGGAGATGGCTCTTGCGCGTGAAGGGCAGCCGCGCGAGGTCGTCCAGGCTCTTGAGGGCGGACACGTCCGCCCCTACCGCCGCGAAGGCCTCGCGGTAGAACGGCACGCGCGCGCCGGCCCAGGCCACCGCCTCCCGCAGCCGCTCGAGCTGGAGTCGGCAGCGCTCGGCGCGTGAGGCGGTCTCCGCCGCGGGATTCCAGATCATCGCGACTCCGCGAGCGTCACGCGCGTCACCAGCCAGGCCTGGCGCGACACGAAGCGCATGATGCTCTCGATCAGCCTCACGTCCGCGCCCGGCTCCAGGCTCACGCGATCGGGCAGCACGTGGCGGACCTCGGGGTACGAGACCAGCACCCGCAAGAGCGTCCTCACGCGCGGATCCGGGGAGAGGAAGCCTCGGCGACCGGGATCGCCCGGGCCCGGATGCCAGTCGGGCTGGAAGGTCGCCTGGAGACTCTGGGTCGTCGCCGCCGGGCTCACCGCCGGCGCTCGAGGAGAGCCCGGTATTGCCCGGCCATGACGGCGACCTGGCGGACCGCGGAGAACTCCGCCTCCGCGCAGCCTCGCGCCGACCGCGCCATGCTCTCGCGCCGCGAGCGATCGAGCAGGAGCCCGATGGCCGCGTCGGCCAGCTCCGCGGCCTCACCCTTGGTGAGGAGCCCCGTCTCGCCGTCCCGGATCACCTCGTCGACTCCCGAGGCCCGCACGGCCACCGCGGGCAGCCCGCAGGCGTGCGCCTCGGCCAGGACCAGACCCTGCGTCTCCGTCTCCGAGGCGAAGAGGAAGAGATCGGCCGCCTGGTAGTAGGGCGGGAGCTCCTCGCGCGCGACGCCGCCCACGAAGTGGATGCGCTCGTGCGCGCGGCTGGTCGCCGCCCGTCGCTCGAGGGGCCCCGCGTGGCTCCCCTGCCCGACCAGGAGCAGGCGCGCTCCCGAGGCGGCCTCGGCGATCGACGCGAAGGCCTCGATGATCCGCTCCACGCTCTTCTCGCGATCGAGGCGGCCGACGTAGAGGCAGATCGGCGCGGTGGCGGGAAGGCCCAGCCGGCGTCGCGCCGCCTCACGATCCCCGGGACGGAAGCGATCGAGGTCGACCCCCGTCGGCACCACCACCACGGGGGCGCGTACACCTCGCGAGGCGAGCACCTGCGCGATGTGGCTCGAGGGCGCCACCACGAGATCCGTCGCGTCGGCGAAGCGGCAGGAGAGCCGGACGGCCAGGGCCGCCACGAGCCGCTCGGGCAGGGGTACGTAGTGCGCGTACTTCTCGTAGCGTGTGTGATACGTGAAGACGATGGGCCGCCCCCCCGCCCGGGCCAGCCGCCGGGCCGCTGGGCCCAGGAGGAACGGGTGCTGGGCGTGGAAGATCTCGAGCTGGAGCTGGCGCGCCGTGCGCGCGAGGCGCGGGGAGAGCGGCAGGGGCAGCGCGAAACCGGGGTACGTGGGGGCGGGCACCGACGGATAGCGAAAGACGAAGGCCGGCTCGGGCAACGCACGGGCAGGGGCGGGCGCGAACACCCAGGCCCGATGGCCGAGGGCGTCGAGGCCCTCGCGAAGGGTCTCTACCGCGGTGGTGACGCCGCCGCGGAACGGAAGGTAGTTGTTGGTGAAGAGGCCGACGCGCATCGGCTACTCATCCTGGCCGGGCTCTTTGCCGCGCTCGATCTTGCCGAAGTCCCCCGGCTTGATCGAGTCGAGCCAGGTCTTGATGGTCGCCTGGTCCTCGGCGAGGCCCTTGCCGAGATCCCGCTCCTTCGTCACCTCGACGTTCTTGGCCTTGAGCACGACCTCCTCGTCCACGAAGATCGACGCCCCCACGCGCAGGGCGAGGGCGATGGCGTCGGAGGGACGGGAGTCGACGGTGATCTCCGCCGAGCCGAGCTGGAGGTGGAGGACCGCGTAGAACGTGTTCTCGCGGAGATCGTTGACCACCACCTTGACCACGCGCGCGTCGAGGGACTCGAGGATGTTCTTGATGAGGTCATGGGTCATGGGCCGCGCCGTGGTGATCTTCTCCAGCTCCAGCGCGATGGCGTTGGCCTCGAAGAGCCCGACCCAGATGGGCAGCGAGCGCTTCTCCTCCTCGTCACGCAGGATGATGATGGGCATGTTCGACAGGGGATCGAGGGCGAGCTGCTTCACCTTCATTTCGAGAAACATGCCGTCCCCCCTGCGCCGCGGCTACACCGCGGCGGTGGCCAGCACGCGCCCCTCGGCACCCGCGCCGGCGAGCTCGCCGCGCAGGCTGTGGGGCAGCGCCTGGGTGATCAGCACCGGCACGACCTCGCCGAGGAGCCGGCGGCCGTGGGCGTCGAAGTTCACGACTCGGTTGCAGCGCGTGCGCCCCGTGGCCTCGTCGGGATTCTTTCGCGAGACGCCGTCCACGAGGATGGGCAGGACCCGGCCCTCGAGGGCACGGCTCCGGGCGGCGCCCACGCGCGTGGCCACCTCCAGGAGGCGGCTGTTCCGCTGCGCCTTGATCTCCTCCGGGACTTGATCAAGCATGGTCGCGGCCGGCGTGCCCGGGCGGCGGGAATAGCGGAAGACGAAGACGTTGTCGTAGCCCACGCGCTCGACCATATCGGCCGTCTGCTCGAAGTCCCCCTCCTCCTCGCCCGGGAATCCCACGATGAGGTCGGTGGACAGCGCGATGCCCGGCACCGTCTCCTCGAGCTCGGCGATCAGCTCGAGATACCGGGCCCGCGTGTACCCGCGGTGCATGCGCGCGAGCACGCGGTCGGAGCCGGACTGCAGCGGCAGGTGCAGGTACTCGACCACCTTGGGGACATCTCGGATGGCGCGGATGAGGCGCGGCGTCAGGTTGTAGGGGTTGGAGGTGGTGAAGCGGATGCGCTCGATCCCCTCCACCTCGTCGACGAGCTCGAGGAGCGCGGCCAGGTCCGTGGCGGGCGCCAGGTCGCGTCCGTAGGCGTTGACCGTCTGGCCGAGCAAGGTCACCTCGCGCACGCCCGCGGCGGCGAGCTCCCGCACCTCCGCCACGATGGACGCGGGCGAGTGGCTCCGCTCGCGGCCCCGCGTCACGGGCACCACGCAGAAGGTGCACCCTTTCTCGCAGCCCTCCATCACGGTGACGAAGGCCTTGAGCTGGCCCACGGCTTCGGGTCGAGCGGTGATCTTGACGAGGGGCGCCTCGCCCGTCTCCAGCACGGGCGCTCCCGTCGCGCGCGCGCGGGCCACCAGCTCACCCACGCGCGACACCGCGGCCGAGCCGAACACGAGATCGACCGAGGGCGCGCGCTCCTGGATCTTCCCCTGCCAGAGCTGGGCCATGCAGCCCATGACGCCGATGAGGACGTGGGGCCGCTCGCGCTTGAGATGCTTGAGCTCCCCCAGGCGCGAGAAGACCTTGTCCTCGCACTTCTCGCGGATGGCGCAGGTATTCAGGAGGATCAGATCGGCGTCCTGCGGAGTCGCCGTCAGCTCGTAGCGCTCGTCGCGCAACAGACCCGCGACGCGCTCCGAGTCGTACTCGTTCATCTGACAGCCGTAGGTGATCAGGTGAAGTTTTGGCATAAAAGATCGGTACTTACGTTAGCATTCGCTTGAGAGCCTGTCAAACCGAGCAGGCTCAGACCGACTCTTCGAAGACGCCGATCCGCCTGAATTTCTCCGCGCGCTGGGCTATGAGCTCGCCCGGCGAGAGCGAGCGGAGCTCCCAGAGCGAGTCGCGAAGGGCGGTCCGGAGATTCGCCGCGGTCTCCTCCCAGTTGCGATGCGCGCCGCCCACCGGCTCCGGCACGACGCCGTCGATGACGCCCAGGCTCTTCAGCTCCGGCGCCGTGACGCGCATGAGCTCCGCCGCTTCCGGAGCCTTCGTGGCTTCGCCCCACAGGATGGCCGCACAGCCTTCGGGCGAGATGACCGAATAGACGCCGTACTCGAGCATGAGGACCCGGTTACCCACCCCGATGGCGAGGGCGCCCCCGCTCCCGCCCTCCCCGGTGACCACGCACACGATGGGCGTGGCGAACCCCGCCATCTCGCGAAGGTTGCGCGCAATGGCTTCGGCCTGGCCCCGCTCCTCGGCCCCGAGGCCGGGATAGGCGCCGGGAGTGTCGATGAAGGTCAGGATGGGCTTCCCGAACTTTGCCCCGAGCTCCATGAGGCGCAGGGCCTTGCGATAGCCTTCCGGGTGCGGCATACCGAAGTTCCGCGCGATGTTCTCGCGCGTGTCGCGGCCCTTCTGGTGACCGAGGGCGACCACGGGTTGCCCCTCGAAGCGGCCGAGCCCGCCCACGATGGCCTTGTCGTCGCCGAAGACGCGATCGCCGTGGAGCTCGATGAAGTCGTCGAGGAGGAGGCGGAAGAGGTCGAGGGTGTGCGGACGCTTCGGGTGTCGGGCGAGCTGCGTGCGCTGCCACGGCGTCAGGGAGCCATAGACCCTCTGCTGCGATCGCCGGAGGCGCTCCTCGAGACGATGGATCTCGTCGCGCGCGCCCTGCGGGTCCTCGGACGCGCAAAGCTCCGCGATACGGTTCTCCAGCTCCAGGAGGGGCCGCTCGAACTCAAGCTCGTCCAGCATACTCGACGAGTATACTGCCGGGGCCGAGCACCCCCTCGACTTTCCCCAGCAGCGCCTCGTCGGCGAGCACGGACAGCCCCTTGGCCCGCACCACGACTTCCTGCTCGTCGAGGAGAACGTGGACGAAGAGCGGCGTGGGTCCGGGATGCGCCTCGCAGATCCCGCGCAGCGAAGCGAGGAGCGCCTGAGGCTCCGCGGTCCCCGCCCGCACGCGGATGCGGCAGGTCTGCGGGCTTTCGCCCGTGGCCGCGCCATCGCGGCGCCCCCGCGCGCGATCGCCGCCCGCGCGGACCTGGGCGATGGTCATCTCGTCGAGAGGCTTGACCTCCTCGGCGAGGATCACGGGCCCCTTGTCGCTGTCGTCGATGCGACCACGCACGAGCACGGGCCCGCGGTGACGGAGGGCCACCGCGCACGCGCGATAGGGCTCGGGAAAGATCGTGAGGGGCACGGAGCCGTCCACGAGCTCGAGGGTGGCGAAGGCCATGCGATTGCCGCTCTTGGTCGAGTTCTCCTGCAGCCCGCTGACCAGACCAAGGAGAAGCACGCGCGCGGCGACGGGAGAGCCGGCCAGCTCGGCGGCGGAGATGGCCCGGAGGCGGCCAGCCACCTCGCGGAACTCATCGAGCGGGTGGCCCGAGAGATAGAAGCCGAGGACCTCCTTCTCGTAGCCGAGAAGCTCCTCCCGGGGCCACTCGGGCACGTGCGAATCGACTCGCGGCGCCGGGGCCGACCCTTCCGGCCGCGGCGGCGACAGGGACTCGAAGAGAGAGGCCTGTCCTTCGTCGCGGTCCCGCTGGCTGCGCTGCCCGGCTTCCATGGCCTGATCGAGCCCCGACAGAAGGCCTGCGCGCGTCTCCCCCAGCGAATCGAAGGCGCCGGCCTTGATCAGGCTCTCCACCACGCGCCGATTGACGAGGCGGAGGTCGACGCGGCCGCAGAAGTCGGCCAGACTCGCGAAGGCCCCCGTCTCACGCGCCTTGACGATCGAGTCGATGGCGATGGCGCCCACGTTCTTGATCGCGGCGAGGCCGAAGTGAATGGTCTCGCCGACCACGGTGAAGCGCGCGCCCGAGACGCCGACGGCGGGCGGCTCCACCCTGAGTCCCATGCTGCGGCACTCTTCCATGTACTGGACGATCTTGTCGGTCTTTTCCATTTCCGACGTGAGCAGCGCAGCCATGAACTCGACGGGATAGTTCGCCTTGAGGTACGCCGTCTGGTAGGCGACGAGCCCGTAGCACGCCGCATGTGAATTGTGAACGGCGACCCCATTGGCGAGAAAACTCGCAGCTCCGGGGACTTCGAAGTCGTACGTCGCCTCTTCACCCTCGAGGGTGAAGCTTCGCGCCCGTGACCAGCCGGTCGGCGTTTCCGTCAGGGCGGCGAGGGCCGGCGAGTCCAATCGTCGAGCGAGGAAGGCGAGCGTGTCCCGCCGGATGCCTCGCTTGCGTCTATCCGCGAAGAGGAGGCCCTCCGCGATCCCTAGTACGCGACAGCCAGCGCGCAGACTCGGGAAGGCCTTGAGAACCGCCTCGCGAAGGAGCTTGAAATATATCTCCTTGGGCACCACATCCACGGTTCCTCGCGCGATCATGCTCCCCGTCGGGAGCTCGCGCACCACCGCCACGAAATCATCGACGGTGAGATCTTCGGCGTTGACCCAACCCCGAGAGGTGAACAGGGGGTGGTCGGGAGTGCACCGGAGCTGCATGCCGTTTCTGAGTCGGAGCCGCCCGACGGCGCGCACGCCGCTCGGCCGCACGGCCAGGGCTGGGAAGGGGCCGTCCTTCGTAAGGACAATATCCCCGTCCCGCACCTCGGTGATCGGCTTTCGCGTTCCGTCGGCCATCTCGATCTGTGAATCCCCCGTCAGGCATTTGTTGAACCCATACCCCGCGAACTTCTCCACGAGGTCCCAGACGCGCTCGGCCTTCTTGCCGTCGATGTCGTTGGCGCGGCACCCCACGAGGAACTTCGCCCGCTGGGCAGCCATGAGCTCGCGGTCCTTCTTGCCCATGGCCTTGCGCAGCGTGTCCGCCTCGCCCAGCGTGAAGCCCGCGAGCTCGGCCGCGAGCCCCATCACCTGCTCCTGGTAGACCATGATCCCGTAGGTCTCCTGGAGGTACTTCTCCATGAGCGGATGCTCGTAGGTGATGGGGGCGCGGCCGTGTTTGCGATTGACGAAGTCCGGGATCAGCTCCATGGGGCCCGGCCGGTAGAGCGACACCATGGCGATGATGTCCTCGATGCGCGTGGGCCGCAGGGCCTTGAGGGCGTCCCGCATGCCCGCTGACTCCAGCTGGAAGACCCCGAAGGTCCTCGCCTCGGACAGGAGCTGATACGTCTTGGCATCGTCGAGGGGAAGGGCCTCGGGGTCGAGGGTGATCCCCCGCGACTCCCCCACCAGGCGAGCCGCGTCGGCGATGACGGTCAGCGTGCGCAGGCCCAGGAAGTCCATCTTGAGCAGCCCCAGCTTCTCGATGGGCCCCATGGCGAAGCCCGTGATCAGCTCGGGCCGCTTCGGATCCTTGTAGAGGGGAACGCGATCCATGAGGGGCGCGTCCGAGATGACCACGGCGGAGGCGTGGACGGAAGCGTGGCGCGTGCAGCCCTCGAGCGTCCGGGCCACCGCCCACAGCTCGCCTACGCGGCTGTCCCGCTTCACCTGCTCGGCGAGGGCGGGCGCCTTCTCGAGCGCCTCGTCGAGCGTGATGTTCAGGGGGAAGCCCGGCACGAGCTTGGCGATCCGGTCCGCCTCGCCGAAGGAGAAGCCCATGACGCGCGCGACGTCGCGGATCACCGCCTTGGCGCCCATGGTGCCGAAGGTGATGATGTGGGCGACACGATCGGCGCCGTAGCGCTCCACCACGTAACGGATGACCTCGTCCCGCCGATCGTCGGCGAAGTCGATGTCCATGTCCGGCATGGAGATGCGCTCGGGATTCAGGAAGCGCTCGAAGAGGAGCCCGTAGCGAACGGGATCGACGTTGGTGATGCCGAGGCAGTAGGCGACGAGCGATCCCGCGGACGAGCCGCGACCGGGGCCCACCGCGATCCCCTTCCCGCGCGCGTAGGCGATGAAGTCCCACACCACGAGGAAATACCCGGAGAAGCCCATCTTGGAGACGACGGACAGCTCGTAGCGGAGACGCTCGACCACGGCGTCCGGCGGCGAGCCGCCGTAGCGCCGGGCCAGGCCCTCCGTGGCGAGGTGCTCGAGGTAGGAGTCGAGGGTGTGGCCAGCGGGGACGTCGTAGTTCGGCAGGTGGAATTGCCCGAAGCCGAGCTGGAGCTTGCAGCGCTCCGCCACGGCCAGCGTGTTGCGGTAGGCCTCGGGCAGGTCCTTGAAGACGGCCCGCATCTCGTCCGCCGACTTGAGGTAGAACTCCTCCGTGGAGAACCGCCACCGGTTGGGGTCGCTCATGGTCGCGCCCGTCTGGATGCACAGGAGCGCCTCGTGGGCCCGGGCGTGGCCGGCCTCGACGTAGTGCGAGTCGTTGGTGCCGCAGAGGGGCGCCCCGATCTGCCGCGCCAGTCGCACGGTCGCCTCGGTCACCCGCGCCTGGAGGTCTATCCCGTGTGATTGGACTTCCATGAAGTAGAAGTCCTTGCCGAAGACCTCCTGGTACCATCCCGCCGTCTCGAAGGCCTTGGCGTCCTCCCCGGCCGCGAGCAGCTTGCTCACCTCGGAGTTGAGGCAGCCCGAGAGGACGAGGAGCCCGTCGGCATGCTGGGCCAGCAGCTCGTGATCGACGCGCGGCTTGTAGTAGAAGCCTTCCAGATATGCCTTCGAGACGAGCTTGATCAGGTTGCGATAGCCCGTCTCGTTGCGCACGAGGACGGTGGCGTGGCTCGCGCCCTCGTAGCCGCCGTCCTGGGGCGAGCGCTCGAAGCGGCTGCCCGGGGCGACGTAGAGCTCGCAGCCGATGATCGGCGTGATGGCGGCCTGCTGACAGGCCGCGTAGAAGTCGATGGCGCCGAAGAGGTTGCCGTGATCGGTGAGGGCGAGGGCTGGGAAGCCGAGCTGGGCGGCCCGGGCGATGAGCCCCACGTCCACCTCTTTCCTGCCCTGGCCGGGCGCGCGCTCGATCTTCTCGAGCTGAGCGGCGCCGTCCAGCAGGCTGTACTCCGAGTGGACGTGGAGGTGGACGAAGTCGGCGCGGGGGGCGCCGCCCTCCCGGGCGGGGCCGTCTACTCCCATTCGATGGTGCTGGGGGGCTTGGAGGAGATGTCGTAGACGACGCGGTTGACGCCTTTGACCTCGTTGATGATGCGCGAGGAGATCCGCGCGAGGAGATCATAGGGCAGCCGCGCCCAGTCCGCGGTCATGGCGTCCTGGCTCGTGACGGCGCGGAGGGCGATCACGTCGGCATAGGTGCGAAAGTCGCCCATGACGCCGACCGTGCGCACCGGGAGCAGGACCGCGAAGGCCTGCCACACCTCGCGCTCGAGCCCGGCCCGCCGCACTTCCTCCTGGACGACGGCATCGGCCTCGCGCAAGACGCTCAGCCGCTCTTCGCTGACCTCGCCGAGAACGCGGATGGCCAGCCCCGGTCCCGGGAACGGCTGGCGCCAGATGACCTCGCCCGGCAGCCCGAGGAGGGCGCCCACCTCTCGGACCTCGTCCTTGAAGAGCTCGCGAAGCGGCTCGATCAGCTTGAACTTCATGTCCGGAGGCAGCCCGCCGACGTTGTGATGCGTCTTGATGGTCGCCGACGGGCCCTTGAACGACACCGACTCGATCACGTCAGGATAGAGCGTGCCCTGGGCGAGCCAGGGAATGTGGCCGAGCTTGCGCGCCTCCTCCTCGAAGACGGCGATGAACTCGTTGCCGATGCGCTTGCGCTTCGTCTCTGGGTCGGTGACGTCGCGCAAACGGTCGAGAAATCGCTTGCTTGCGTCGACATGTATGAGCTTGATCTTGAAGGTGTCGCGGAAGGTCTCGACGACGGCCTCCGCCTCTCCCTGGCGCAGGAGGCCATTGTCGACGAAGAGGCAGGTCAGCTGATCGCCGATGGCCTTGTGGATGAGCACGGCCACCACCGAGGAGTCGACGCCGCCCGAGAGCGCGCAGAGCACGCGGTCTCCTCCCACGGTCTGGCGGATGGTCGCGACCTCCGTGTCGATGAAGGAGGTCATGGACCAGTCACCCCGCGCCCCGCAGGCGGCCAGAAAGTTCTTCAAGACCGTCTTGCCCTGCTGGGTGTGGGCAACCTCGGGATGAAACTGCACGGCGTAGAGCCGACGCTGGGCATCGGCCATGGCCGCCACCGGACAGTTTTCCGTGGACGCGAGCCGCGTGAAGCCCGGGGGCGGGCTCATCACGGTGTCGCCGTGGCTCATCCACACCGTGACTCCCCCGTTCGCCGAGGGCTTCACTCCCGCGAGCAGATCGCCTTCGCTCTCGAGGGCGAGCCGAGCAGGGCCGTACTCGCGCCTTTCCGCCGGCACCACCTTCCCGCCCAGCAGATAGCCCATGGCCTGCATGCCATAGCAGATGCCGAGCACGGGAAGGCCGGCTTCGAAGAGCCGCCGGTCGGGCAGCGGCGCGCCGTCGTCGTAGACGCTGGAGGGTCCTCCCGACAGGATGATGCCCTTGTACCCGGCGGCCAGCACCTTCTCGACGGGCTCCGTGCACGGAACGATCTCGGAGTAGACGGAGAGCTCGCGGACGCGTCGGGCGATCAGCTGGCTGTACTGGGCGCCGAAATCGAGAACGCAGATCTTATCCATCGAGACTCCGGGCACGTTCTGCCGAGCACACGATCAGCACCGCCCCGCCAAGCCTTCCGGACGGCGCCGGGGCAGCAGCCGCTCCGCTATCTGGGCGTGCCCAGCTTCTGGGCCCGCTGGAACACCTTGCCTTCGGTCTTGATGGAGGGCGCGATGATGAGCTCGGTCTGCTGGAGCTCTCTGATGCTCATGGCGCCCACCGAGCCCATGCAGGTGCGAATGGCGCCGACGAGGTTGAGGGTGCCGTCCTCGGTGAAGGCGGGACCGAAGAGGATCTGCTCGAGGGGCCCCGCCACCCCCACGCGGATGCGCGTCCCGCGCGGAAGGTTCGAGTGCGGCGTCGCCATGCCCCAGTGATAGCCGCGGCCGGGCGCCTCGTGGGCGCGCGCAAAGGCCGAGCCGATCATCACGGCGTCCGCCCCCGAGGCCAGCGCCTTGCAGATGTCGCCCCCGCTCGTCATACCCCCGTCCGTGACGATGGGGACATAGCGGCCCGTGCGCTTGTAGTAGAAGTCCCGCGCCGCCGCGGAGTCCGCCGTCGCCGTCACCTGGGGCACGCCGAGACCCAGGACCTCGCGGCTCGTGCAGGCGGCGCCGGGGCCCACCCCGATGAGCAGGGCGTCCACGCCGCATTCCATGAGCTCGAGGCAGGCCTCGTACGTGACCACGTTGCCGACGATGAGCGGGATGGATAGGTGCTTCTTGAGCTGACGGAGATCCACCGGCTTGTACTCGGTGGCGATGTGACGGGCCGTGGTCACCGTGGACTGGACGACGAAGAAGTCCGCGCCCGCCTCCTCGGCGATCTTGGCGAAGCGCTCGGCCCGCTGCGGGATGGAGGAGACGACCACGGGCCCGCCGCCCTTCTTGATCTCCGACACGCGCTTGTGGATCAGCTCTTCCTTGATGGGCTCGCCGTAGATGCCCTGGATGATCTTGGTCGCCTCTTCGAGGCTGGCCGAGGTGATCCGGTCGAGCACTTCGTCCGGATTCTCGTAGCGCGAGAAGATGCCCTCGAGGTTGAGCACGGCGAGGCCGCCGAGCCGGCCCATCTCGATGGCCAGCTTGGGGCTGACCACGCCGTCCATGGCCGCGGCCATGATGGGGATCTGGAAGCGGCGGCCGCAGAGCTCCCACGAGATGTCGACTTCGTTGGGATTGATGGTGAGCGATCCGGGGACCAGCGCGATGTCGTCAAAGCCGTACGCCGCCCGGGCCTTGCGCCCGCGCCCCACCCACATGCCCATACGTTTGATCGTCCTCTCCAGGCCCGGGCGGGTCGCTTCCCCTCCAGGCCTTGTATATGGAGAACTACCGTATATAGAAAGCTACCGGCCGCGCCCTACTGTATTTAGGGGAGTATACGAGCGGGCGCGCGGAGTGTCAACCCCGGCGGCCGTCTCGCGCCCCCTCCGCGGGATTCGCGCGCTCCCACAGCACGCGCAAGCCCTCGAGCGTGAGATCGGCATTGACCACGTCGATGCTCTTCGCCACCCCGCGCATCTGCTCGGCGAGTCCGCCCGTCGCCACGACCTTGACGGGCGCCCCCATCTCGCTTCGCATGCGCTCCACGAGCCCGTCGACGAGGCCCGCCCAGCCGTAGGTGAGCCCCGACTGGATATTGGTCGCCGTGTTGCGGCCGATGGCCTCCTTCGGCTTGAGCAGCTCGACCCGGAAGAGGCGGGACGTACGCGAGATCAATGCCTCGGAGGCGGTGACCAGTCCCGGAGCGATGGCGCCCCCGATGAATGCTCCCCGACCGTTGACGCAATCGAAGGTGGTGGCCGTGCCGAAATTCACCACGATCAGCGGGGCGCCGTAGAGGGTGACGCCGCCCACGATGTCGCAGAGGCGATCGGCCCCCACTTCCTGCGGCGCGTCCACGAGGAGCGGCACATCGCTCATGCCAGGCTCGACGGTGAACGGGTTGCCGCCGAAATACGTCTCGACCATGGCCTCGAGCGTCTGCTGCACGGTAGGCACCACGTTGGAGATGGCCACGCCACGGATCTCCTGCTGGGTGATGCCTCGCGTGGCCAGGATGGTGCGGATGAACACCCCGTACTCGTCGGCCGTCTGCTCCCGGCGCGTGGTCAGGCGCCAGGATACGAGGAGCCGGGAGTCCTGGCACACGCCGATCTTCGTGTTGGTGTTGCCGACCTCAATGAGCAGGAGCATGGTCAGCCTCCGTGGTGACTTCTCCCGCGACGACGCGAACCATCGCGCCGTCGTCCATCCGGATCACGAGGGCGCCGTCGGGGGCCAGATCCACGGCCAGCCCCTCGCGTCCGTCACCGGCAAGGACCCGGCGACCTATGGTCCAGGCGCGCTCGAGCCAGGTCGGCCGGAGCGAGCTCAGGCCTCCCTCCACGAAGCGCGCGTAACGCTCCTGGAGCGCGTCCAGCAGGGCGGCCAGGACCGCCGCCACCTCGTGCGGTCGCTCGGTGGCGAGCCGGAGCGAGGTCGCCCCCTGCCCCAGCTCGCCGGGAAAGCCGAGCTGGTTGACATTGACGCCGACGCCCAGGATCACGTGGGCGAGGCGGCCCGCGGCGTCGCTCTGGGCCTCGGCCAGGATGCCCGAGACCTTCCGTCCGTCCAGCAGCACGTCGTTGGGCCAGCGGATCTCGCCCTGGATGCCGGCGACGTGGTGAAGGGCATCGACGACGGCGATCGCGGAGACGAGCGAGAGCTGGGGGGCGAAGGCGGCGGCGACGGGCGGACGGAGGATCACCGACATCAAGAGGCTCTCGCCGGGCGCGTCGAGCCAGACGCGCCCGCGCCGTCCCCGGCCCGCGCTCTGATGGGCGGTCGTGACCACCGTGCCCTCGTCGGCGCCGGCCGCCGCGCACCGGGCGGCCTCGACCTGCGTGGAATCGAGCGCGGCGAATCGATGGATGGTGTGGCCGAGGCGCTTCGCGGCGGCCCGGATCACGCGAGGCCGGCCAGGCTTTGGGTGAGCTTGGCCTCGATCTGCTGCTGCTCGCCGAGGCGCTCGCGCTCGCGGGCGACCACGTCGGCGGGCGCGCGCTCCACGAAATCCGGTCGCGACAGCTTGCCTGCGAGGAAGGCGATCTCCTTGCGCGCCTTGTCGATCTCCTTGCCGAGACGGGCGCGCTCCGCCGTCACGTCGACCACGCCCTGCAGGTGCACGAACACGTCGACTCCGGATTCGACGACGTGGGCCGAGAGGGGCGGCCGCTCGGCCCCGGGCGCGATCCGCACCCGTGCCCGCGCGAGGCCGCCGATGAGGGGGGCCGCCGCTTTGAGCGTCTTGGCCGTCGCCGGCGAAGGCCGCACCGTCACTTCGAGCTCGGCGGCGGGCAAGATCCGGCTCTCGCTCCGCACGGTCCGGATCGCGCTGACCACGGCGATGACGGGCGCCATCTCGCGCTCCGCCGTCGCATCGCGTCCCTTGCGCCCCGCCTTCGGGAAGGCCGCGATCATGATGGATCGGGCTGCCTCTGGCCGGGACGGCCCTTCATGGGGCAGCCGCTGCCAGATCTCCTCCGAGATGAAGGGCATGAACGGATGGAGGAGCCGGAGCGTCGCCTCCAGCGTCTCGACCAGCGTGCGCTGGGTCACCGCCCGCGCGATGGAGTCTTCCGTCTGGTAGAGGCTCCGCTTGGCGATCTCCAGGTACCAGTCACAGAACTCGTTCCAGAGGAACTGGTAGAGGGCGGCCGCCGCGTCGTTGAAGCGGTACGCGTCGAGCGCCTTCCGCACGGCGGCCGTCGTCGCGTGCAGGCGACTGCCGATCCAGCGGTCCGCCACCGACGGCTTGCCCTTGGCCGCCAGCGCTCGATCGAAGCCGTCGAGGTTGCTGAGCACAAGGCGCGCGGCGTTCCAGATCTTGTTGGCGAAGTTGCGGTAGCCCTCGATTCGCTCGTCGCTGATCCGGATGTCGCGGCCGAGCCCCGCGAGGGCGGCCAGGGTGAAACGGAAGGCGTCGGTCCCGTACCTCTCCATGACCACCACGGGATCGGCCACGTTGCCCTTGGACTTCGACATCTTCTGGCCTTCGGCGTCGCGGACGATGGCGTGCAGGTACACGTCGCGAAACGGCACCTCGTCCATCAAGTGGAGCCCGAGCATGGCCATCCGCGCCACCCAGAAGAAGATGATGTCGGGGCCCGTGATGAGGACGTTGGTGGGATAGAAGGTGCGGAGGTCGGGCGTGTCGTCCGGCCAGCCCAGCGTGGAGAACGGCCAGAGCCCGGAGGAGAACCAGGTGTCGAGCACGTCGGGATCCCGGCGCAGGGGGCCGCCGCACTTCGGGCACTCCGTCAGATCGGTCCGCGACACGTGCACGCTGCCGTCCGCGTCACAGTACCAGGCGGGAATCCGGTGCCCCCACCACAGCTGCCGCGAGATACACCAGGGCCGGATGTTCTCCATCCAGTGGTAGTACGTCTTGACCCAGGGACGGGGCAGGATCTTGATGCGTCGCCCCCGCACGGCCTTGGTGGCGACCTCGGCGAGGGGCTTGACGTTGACGTACCACTGGCGCGAGATGAGCGGCTCCACCACCGTCTTGCTGCGATAGCAGAGACCGACGGAGTGGCGGTAGGGCTCGATGCGCTCGATGAGCCCGAGCTGCTGCATGTCCTCGACGATGCGCTTGCGGGCCTCGAAGCGATCGAGCCCGGCGTACTTGCCCGCCTCCGCGGTCATCCGCCCGTCGAAGCCGATGACCGTGCGCGTGGACAGGTTGTGGCGCCGCCCGATCTCGAAGTCGATGGGATCGTGGCCCGGGGTGACCTTGATGACGCCCGTCCCGAACTTGGGATCCACGGCGCTGTCCGCGATCACGCGCAGGGTGATGGTGCCCTCGACCGACGGCACCTCCAGCGTCTTGCCCACGTACTTGGCGTAGCGCTTGTCCTTGGGGTGCACGGCCACCGCGGTGTCGCCCAGCTTCGTCTCCGGGCGCACCGTTCCCAGGGTCAGGGGTCCGTACTTGATGTAGACGAAGTCCGTGTCGCGCTCCTCGCGCTCGACCTCGAGATCCGACAGCACGGTCTGGCAGCTCGGGCACCAGTTGACGATGTAGTCGTCCTGGTAGATGAGGCCTTCCTCGAAGAGACGGACGAAGGTCTCGCGCACGGCGCGGGACAGTCCGGGATCCATGGTGAAGCGCTCGCGCGACCAGTCGCAGGAGGCGCCCAGCCGCTTGAGCTGGCGGATGATGGTCCCGCCGGATTCCTCCTTCCACTTCCAGGCGCACTCCAGGAAAGCCTCGCGCCCGATGTCGTGCCGGGTCTTGCCCTCGGCGGCGAGCTGCCGCTCCAGGAGCACGTGCACGGCGATGGAGGCGTGGTCGGTGCCGGGGACCCACAGCGCGTTGTAGCCGTCCATGCGCTTGTAGCGGATGAGGATGTCCTGCAGCGTGTTGTTGAGGGCGTGCCCCCAGTGCAGCGAGCCGGTGACGTTGGGAGGCGGAATGACGATGCAGTAAGGGGGCTTGGGCGAGGCGGGATCGGCGCCGAACAATCCGCGCTCTTCCCATTCGCGGTACCAGCGTGACTCGACGATGCTCGGGTCGTAGCGGTCCGCGATCTCAGCCATG
>DASQAK010000187.1:0-10756 GCA_035635755.1 Candidatus Methylomirabilota bacterium
CGCGTGCGCTCGAGGAGCTCGGCCCGCTCGTCGCCGCGCTGCCAGGCCGCCAGCCCCACGCGCAGGCTCGAGAACATGACGACGAGCAGCGTGGCCACGATGGTCAGCGCGATGACCACCTCGATGAGCGTGAAGCCCCGGCGGCGCGCGCGCGTCATGGTGCGACGGCCGAGCCTTGAGCGAGACGAAGCGTCGACATCTCCACCGTGCGCCCGGTCCCCCAACGGACGGCGACCACGAGGGAGAGGAGCCGCGGCGCCGGGCCGATGGTGGGCAAGAGCTCGCCCGGAACGGCGACGGCACGCACTCGGCGATCCCAGGTGAATTGACCGTCCTGGCCGCTCTCCACGCCCTCCGTGAGGGGGTCGGCGGCACGCACGAGCCGATCGGCAAGGATGGTGGCGTCCTGGTGATCGCTCGAGAGCTTGAGCAGCCTCAGGCTCTGCGAGGCGAGCTGGATGAGCGTGACCACGGCCACGCTCAAGATGACCATGGCCACCACGACTTCCAGCAGCGTGAACCCCCCGCTCGCTCGCCCGCTCATAGGTCCAGACGCTGGGTGGAGACCCGGCCCGTCAACGGATCCAGAGTGATCAGGTATCCGCGGCGCCCCGGGATCTCGACGCGGAGCCGGCCGCCGCTCGTGATGCCCTGGGGCAGGAAGCTGATGACCTGGGCCGAGGGCGGATCGGAGGTGACGCGCACCCCGGAGGCGAGGTGCCGCTTCCTGGGCACCGCGTCGCCGCTGCGGAGCTCCAGGAGACCTTCGTCAGGCCTCACGCGCACCTCGTAGGCCCGGCGATGCGTGATGGCCTGCTCGCGCGCCGCGCGCAGGAACGTCGCGATGCCCGCCGCTTCGGCGCGCGCGCGCAATCCGTCGAGCCCGCGCGAGATGGAGGGTGCCGCCACCCCGACGGCCAAGGCGATGACGAGGAGGGTCACGGCCACCTCGATGAGCGTGAAGCCGCGCTTCACTTGGTCGACCAGGACGTCACGTCGGCATTCTCGCCGTCGCCGCCGGGGGCGCCGTCGGCGCCCAGACTCCAGATGTCGAAATCACCATGCTCTCCCGGGCAGCACTTGTACTGGTAGGGCTTGCCCCAGGGGTCCAGGGGCACGAGGTTCTTCTTGAGATAGGGGCCGCTCCAGTTGGAGACGTTGGGGTTCCGGACGAGCGCCTCGAGACCGGCGGCCGCGGCGGGATAGGCGCCGACATCTAAGCGGTACTGGTCGAGGGCCGCGCCGAAGAGCTCGATCTGGGCGCGCGCCGCGGCCTGCTTGGACTGGCCCACGCGACTGAAGAGCCTCGGCCCCACGAGGCCGGCGAGCAGCCCGAGGATGATGATGACCACGAGCAGCTCGATCAGGGAGAAGCCGCGCGAATTGTCGAGAAACGCTCCGCATGCGCGCAGTCGTCGACGCGCGGTCTCCGACACGGTCATGTGGTCGAGAGTATTGCCGCTTCCCAGGCGTCGCGTCAACACGCGGGGCGGGATCAAAATGGAATGTCGGTGATGGAGAGGATGGCCATGAGCATGGCGACCACGATGAAGCCCACCACGAGCCCCATGGTGAGGATGATGCACGGCTCGACGAGAGCGATGAGGCGCTTGACCAGCTTGCGCGTATCGGTCTCGAAGGTCGCGCCGACCTTGAGCAGCATCTCCTCGATCCGCCCGGTCTCTTCGCCCACCCGCACCATGTGGACGGCGAGCGGGGGAAAGGCGCGCGTATCCTCCATGGGCTTGGAAAGACCGGCGCCGCGCCGCGCCCCCTCCGCCAGGCTCTCCACGGCTCGCGCGATGACCTGGTTGCCCATCATGTCCTTGACGACGCCCAGCGCTGACAGCATGGGCACGCCGCTCTTGAGGAGGGTGCCCGTGATCCGAGCGAAGCGGGCCACCTCCGTCTGCACGATGACGAGGCCGAGCACGGGAAGCCTGATCAGGAGCCCGTCGGCCTGGAGCCGGCCCGCCGCGGTGGCCATCCAGATGCGGAGGGCAAGCGCGATGGCGAGACCCGCCCCCGCCAGGGCCCACCAGTACTGCCTGAGCCAGGCGCTCAGCGAGAGGAGAACCTGGGTGGGCCAGGGAATCGTGCTGCCGAGATCGCGGAAGATATCCGCGAAGCGTGGGATGACGAAGGTCATCAGGAAGACCACGGCAGCGCCGCCGACACAGGCCAGGAGGCTCGGATAGATCATGGCCGAGACAAGGGTGTCGCGGAACTCCTGGGCTTCCTCGAGAAATTCCGCCAGCCGCCGGAGGGTGGACTCGAGAACCCCGCCCCGCTCCCCCGCCCGCACCATGTTGATGTAAAGGCGGGAGAAGGGGCGAGGGTGGTGCTCGGCGAGCGCCTCGCCCAGCGAGGAGCCTGCGCGAACGCTGCGCAGGACATGGGCCGTGATGGCGCGGAGCCGTGGGTTGGGCGTCAGCTCTTCCTGGATGGCGAGCGCGCGGTCGAGGGGGAGGCCCGCTTCGAGGAGCGTGGCCAGCTGCTGGGTGAAGGCGACGAGCTCGCGGCCCCCGACGCGGCGCTGCCGAAGGATGGGCCAGGTGAAGCTGCCAAGGCCCGCCCGCTCGTCCTGGGCCCTGACCTGGATGGGGAAATACGCGTCGTGCTGGAGCCGCTCGACGACGCTGCGGGCATCGGCGGCCTCCATCACGCCATCTATGGTCTGCCCCCGCTGATCCGCAGCCTTATACGCGAAGATCGGCACGCCGGCGCCTCTCTCGGTGGCCCCTCAACGGGGCAGAGAGAATCGAGCTGCATTTCGGACAACGCACCTAGGTGTCTTCCTGCGTGACCCGCAGGATCTCTTCGACCGTGGTGATGCCCGCCCGAGCTTTGACCCAGCCATCGTCGCGCAGGCCGATCATCCCGTGCTCGATGGCGTGACGCCGGATCACTCCCGAAGGCTTCTTGCTCAGAATGAGGCCACGGGCTTCCTCGTTGATCACGAAGAGCTCGTAGATGCCCGTGCGGCCCCGGTACCCGGTGCCGCGGCAGTCGTCGCAGCCCTTGCCACTCCAGAGCTCGACGCCCGTGGCGTCGGTGACGCCGAGGGCGAGGAGGTCGCCCGGATCGGCCTGGTACGGCGCCCGACAGGCGGAGCAGATCCGCCGCACGAGCCGCTGGGCCAGCACCCCGTTCAGGACGGAGGCTACCAGGTAGGCCTCGGCCCCCATGTCCTGGAGCCGGGTGACCGCGCTGGGCGCGTCATTGGTATGCAGGGTCGAGAAGACCAGGTGCCCGGTCAAGGCGGCCTGGATGGAGATCTCGGCCGTCTCGAGGTCACGGATCTCGCCGACCATGATGACGTCCGGGTCCTGGCGCACGATGTGGCGCAACCCCGTGGCGAAGGACAGCCCGATCTTGGGCCGCACCGGGATCTGGTTCACGCCGGCCAGCTGGTACTCGACCGGATCTTCGATGGTGATGATCTTCTTCTCCGGCGAGTTGATCTTGTCGAGCCCGGCGTAGAGCGTCGTGGTCTTGCCGGATCCCGTCGGTCCCGTCACGAGCAGGATGCCGTGGGGCCGCCGGATGAGGCCGTCGAAGATCTCGGCCACCCGCGGGGAGAAGCCCAGGCGATTGAAGGGCAGGAAGACCGAGGACCGATCGAGGAGCCGCATCACCAGCGATTCGCCATGGACGGTAGGCACCGTGGACACGCGGATGTCCACCCGCCGATCGCCCGCCGTGACCCGGATGCGCCCGTCCTGGGGCAGGCGGCGCTCGGCGATGTTCATCTCCGCCATGAGCTTGATGCGGGACGTCAAGGCCGCCTGGAGTCGCCGGGGTGGCGACTCGCGATCGTGCAAGATGCCGTCCAGCCGGTAGCGGATCCGGAGACGATCCTCGTAGGGCTCGATGTGGATGTCCGAGGCCTCCGCGGCCACCGCCTCGTCGATCAGCAGGCTGACCAGCCGGACGACGGGCGCCTCGAAGGCCATGTCGCGAAGCTGGTTGACGTCCGCCTCGACGTCACCCTCGGCGCCCCCCTCCGGGGACCCCATGCCCTCGACGATCTTCTGGAGCGGGGTCGAGGCGCCATAGGCGCGCTCGATCGCCTCCAGGATGGCGCCCGGCGGCGCCACGCAGAGCGCCACGCGCAGGCCAAGCATCTGACGCAGCTCGTCTAGGAGCAGCGGATTGGTCGGATCGGCCGTCGCCACCGTGATGGTGGAGGTGTCGACCTTGATCGGGCAAGCGGTGTACTGGCGGAGATATTTCGGGGAGAGGTTCTTGATGACCGGGGGCGTGCTGGGCAGATCATCCGCGGCCAGGAAGGGAAGGCTCTGCTGGGAGGCCAGGGCCCTCAGCACATCGTCCTGCGAGACGGCGTTCATGGTGGTGAGGGCCTCGCCGAGCCGCCGCCGCTCGCTCTTGGCGCGTGCCAGCCCCTCCTGGAGGACCTCGGGCGTGATCAGGCGGGAACCGATGAGAATCTGGCCCAGGCGACGGAGTACGGACACTTTCTCGCCGGTGCTGGCCATATGCGCGAATTATGAAGTGGGCGGGGCGGGGCAGTCAATGGAAATGCTTGAAACCGACCGTTTCGTATCGGGCGTTTCCTTCCTCCTTTGGACCTGGCGCCTTCATCCACGCTGATCTTCTGTCCGCCTAAGCCCCCGTTCGGTCCGTGACGCTGTCCGTTGACACGGCTGACAGAGTTGACACTCCAAACGATGTCCATCGGCCGGCGTCACATTCTGGGTTCGCGGACGCACAGGGGATTCGCGAGTGGGTTTGGCTTCGTTTCGCAAAACCAGGTTCGCCCGCCGGCCTTCCCTCATGACTGTCTTGAGCTACCTGACCGCGGCTGACCGTGGCGGTAAGGCATAGTGCCCCCTCGGCGGCAGTCATCACCCGGAGCCCGGCCCGCTTACCGCGTCGGGACAGCCCGTGGGCGTGCCCGGCCGAGCTTTATTTCTCCGGAGGGGCGTCTCCCTGTTTTCGACGACGCGCCTGCATGACCTCGAGCCGCTTGAGGGCGCGGTCCAACGCCCGATCGTTGCTGGTCTCATACCGAATCAGCCTGTCCACCGCCTCGGGTCCGGGAAGCGCCGCGGCGCTGAGCTTGGATTCGAGATTCAGCTCCTCGATCGTCGCGAGCTTCTCCCGCAAGGGAGAAAGCCGGCGCAACTGCTCGTTGATCTTGGCCACCATCTGGCGCCCGCAGTCCTTTGACGCGGCCGGGCTGGCCGCCGTCTCCTCATCTAGTAGCTGGGTCTCGTCAGGCGGGGCGAACTCGTCCGGGAAGTGCTGCTCGAGCCACTTGTAAGACTCCCCTGACACCGTTCCGTCGTGGACCTCCTGCTTCACGTTTTCTAGGTAGTCGATGAGGTATTGGATCCCGCGCGAGCTCCGCTCGAGGTCGGATCCGAGGCTCAGGCTAACATCGAACCTCGACTCGCAGCGGCGCGCCTCGCGTTCCCGCAGGTCGCCGGTTCGCTTCCGGATGGCCCCGTGTTCATACCGAACGGCGCGCATCTTGCGCCAGTAATACCGCGTGATCTCCTGGACTTCCAGGTCTTCGGCCACGCCCACCGGCAGGAACTGCTCGCGCAGGTCATCCAGCAGCTGGGCGAACTCCTCTGGGTCCTCCTGGTAATCCCCCGCGGTGATCACGACGGCTTTGGCCAGCAGCCCATGGGTCACGGCGTTCTGCCGGCTGGCGAGCTTGCCTGCGTCCGTCCTCGGGCCCGTGGACTGGCGCGCGTTGCGGCGGTTCGCTTCGAGTTTCTTCTCGCTGATCTGTCGGACTGTGGCCATGGTGTACCTCGTGTCGTGCGCATCGCCTCTCCTGGGGGATTCGGGAACCGGCGGAGGCGACGGCGGGCCCGGAGTCGGTGACGCGGCCGCGAGGTCCGCTTGGATCCCGCAGTGTCACCACACCCTGTACGCGCGCGAGCGTACCAAGCTCGACCGTGCCGGAATACACAGGCTCTGAGGCGTGATTTCCGGACACGGACAAGGTAGAGGGCGCTGGGAACAACGCCCGGCCGCGGGCTCCTCGACGCGGGCGCCAATTTAGTTGAGGACGGGGATGGACTCGATGATGTCGCCCGCCAAGCGATCGGCCATGGCCCTGGCCGCCCGCGGGGGCTTTTTCCGATTCGGGTGGAGGGCGAGGATCTGGGCGCGGACCATCCGCGCCAACTCACGTCGGCGAGCGGGTGTCGGCAGCCCAGGGGGCCTGGAGCGGGTCGACACTCGGTGGGGCTGTACGAGCGTCGCCTTTTGGCCTCGGCGACGTTGCGTGTCCTTGCGCAGATTCTCGCGCACCCCCAGGAGCTCCTGCCGGGCCTTGCCGAAAGCCTCGCGACTGGCCTCGTCGAGCCGGGAGAGGCGCACCTTCCGGTGCGTTGGCTTGAGCTTCGCGTCCAGTTCGTGCAGCACGATCGGCGGAGCGAATTTCCACTGAATGAGGCGCTCCAAATCCGCGATCACCCGTTCCACGATGTCCAGGAGGGGGCGTAGGGCGCCCGGCTTCTCCGGCGTGCGCTTGTAATGTGGGTCGCGCGCCGTTCCCGCCGCCCACGTCGCGCGCTTTATCTCCGCGCGATGGACGGCGTTGGAGACGACGATGACTCGGACCAGCCGGAGCAGGGGCGCAAGGTCGTCGGGGGCCGCGCCCCACTGCCGGAGGGTTTCACATATATGGGCCGGCACGCGGAGCACTCGGAAGTGGCGCTTCATCTTAGCCCATGTCCACGGACTCCGAGGAGGCGCCTGTTGGAGCCAGGAATCTCGCACGGGGGAACCTCTTCTGCGGGCTGAGCCGCGTTTCCTTCGAGGAAGGCCGCGAGCACCGGATTGGTGATGTTTCCGGGGTACAATAACAGCATGTTCAAGAAAGGCGTGCGCAGCAAGCCGGCCGGCCGGAAGCGCGGTGCGACGACCACGCGCGTGCCCCTCATGCGGGAGCTCGCCGAGATGATCGTGACGGACCCCGAGGTCCAGGCAAAGCTGTTCGAGCAAGCCCGTGCCGGGAAGCTCCAGCCACGCCTCATGCTCGAGTTTTTCCGTTATCATGGCGGCAAGCCCCCGGAGCGCGTCGAGGTCGTCCCCCCGAAGACGGACAGCGCCGAACTCGCCGCCCTGGTCGGCCAGCTCAGCAAGGAAGATCGCCGCGCATTAGCCGACCTGAGCAGGAAGATGATCGCCCTCGAAGAGAGCAGCCAAGACGCTCGAGGTCCACAGATCTGACGGCTTAGCCGGATCCGGCGCTGCCCTGGGCGCCCGCGAGGGATGGCTTACTCGACGATCTTCTGACCCCACCGACAGCTGCTTCAGCCCGCTGGCGCCGTTGAGGCCGTGGACCCCGCGGAGCGGATCACCCACTTGTCGGCTCCTTGCATGACCTCGCAGGTGAAGCGCCCCTGGCCACGCGCGGTGATCACCAGCCGGCCGCGGGCGTAGGGGGCATCGGTCTGCGCATGGCACGGAGGACAGAGGGCCACTAGGCGGTCGAGATCGAAGTCCGAGCCGCCCTGGGCGCGCTTGATGACGTGGTGGACTTCGAGGGCGGCCGAGCGGCCGCAGGCTTGGCAGCGCCAGCGGGCGCGCCGCAACACGGTGAGGCGAATCACGGTCCACTCATCACGCGTGGCCGCCGGGCGCCCGAGGGCCCGGGGGCCGCCCGCTTGGATGCGACGGCGGGCCGCGGCGCCGACGCCCACCCTAGTCCGTTGTGAGCGGTTTGGCATCGGCAGCGCTCGGCGTTTGCCCACGTGGGCAAACTGGGTCCTGATACTCGTTCGCGCCGGCGGGAGGATTTTGCCTACGTGGGCAAAATTCGGGGTCCCTGGGTCGTCGACCGGCCGGCCAGCTCGCGGCCTGCACCTCCCACTCTGCGAGGCATTCGCGACACCCAGCAAGGAAGATCCCGACCGGATGCGGCGTCCCGACCACTTCGGCGCCGAGGGCGAAGAACCGTTCGACGAGTTCCATGGCCTCAATGTCGGGCAGGGCGGCGAGCACCAGGCGCCGGAAGCGCTCCCCCGGGGGCGTGGGTTCCCGGCCGCGCGGCAACGCCTCGAGCGCGGCAGAGACTTTTTCTTGCAGTGCCACCGTCGGCTGGGACCCGGCTAGCTCGAGCCAGGGCTGCCACTCGCGGCAGCGCTCGATCGCAGGCGCCACGACCGTCGCCTTGGCCAAGCCGATGGCAGCGATGGCGGCTCGCAGGTGGGCACGCTCGCGTGCCTCGAAGCCCGTCAGCATCCGTCCGATCGCCAGTCGTTTGTACGCCGTCCGCCACGAGGCCACGCCCAGGACGTCGCGGAAGTATTGCTCCTCCGTCTCGTACGGTCGCCCATCGGGCTGACGGAGTTGCCGCCAGTACCCGTGCGTGTGCACTTCCCAGGCGAGCTCGCAGGCCAGGACGCGGTCCGGCTCGACGCGTGCCCTTAAAGCGCGGAGCGCGAGATGCAATGCCTCAGCGCGGTCAGCGGGCGCGTATTGCGCGAGGAAGCGCGCCACGGCCTCAGCAGGGTCGTGACCCGGGGGTCGCGTGGTGAAGTGATCCTTGAGCCCCGTGCTCATGATGCCTCTGAAGGACCCCCAGCTCCGCGGGAGCCAATCAACTGGTGGTCATGCTCCCTATGCTCGAGACGCATCGAAACCGACCGCGGGAGATCTCCCGCGGACTGGCCGGCCATGGCCCGCTGCCAGCGCCAGAGGCTGAGCGCGGCTAGGAAGTCCTCCAGGGTCAGCCTCTCCGGCACCGGCATTACTTCCCAGGCCGGGTCCTCGAGGAGCTTGGGCAGCCGCACGATGAGACCCTGAGCCGAGGGCAACCCTTGTCGTGCGGCCGCATGCCGGTAAGCCACGTTCTGGAGAAAGGCCTCCGGGTAAATGGCCTTGCCGCTCTTCCAGTCGAGCACTGTCAAGACGCCGCCGACCCGCGCGTAGAGATCGAGGGTGCCCGCATACCCGCAGAGGTCGCAGTAGATCGCCCGCTCGATGGCCAGGGGTTCGAGCGCCACCGTGCGCGCCCAATCCTTCCAGCTCTCGACGGCCCAGGCGGCGGCATCGGGGAGGTGGGGTGCAGGCCCCGCGTCTTCTCCAAGGCGCGTTCGGAGTTCCCATTCGATCCCCGCATGCACGGCGGTGCCAATGGTGGCCGCCTGCTGCTTAGCCCGATCGGCGGCTTTGACGCCGCTGACCGCCTCAACCACCGCCGCCAGCACGTACTCGGGGTCGCGGGCGCCGGGTTTCGTCAGCACTTCGAGCATCGCGGCCTCGAAATACCGCCGCTCTTCTTTCGCGTACCAGGGCCCCAGCGCCGGTTTCGCGATGATGTCGAGCACCGTCGTCACCGAGGGCCACTGCCGGCCCGCGATCGTGTAGAACCGGGCCCGATCCCAGCGACGCGGACTGTTGATCGTCGTTGCGGACATGATCAGGCCCCCTCAGCCAGCGAGCGAGGGGCCACATCCTGGGTCCCTTCGGCGGCCCACCCCTCGCCGGCCACGAATACATCAAAAGCCTTGAAGAGACGTCCCGCGCGCGACGTCTGCATCCCTGTGTAGCGGATCAGCACCTCGGCCCCTTCCCGCACGAGCTTCAGCCGATCGAGGAGCGCCGCGTGTAACGGAAACGTCACGAGCCCTTCCGCCGTCTCGAGCGTGCCGAGAGGCCCGTAGCGCCCGTCATGGGCGCCCCGCCACGTTCCCTCGACTTCGTCGCCCGGCTGCGCCCACTTATGAAACTGCCCCTGCCCAACCTGTCGCCAACGTTTGAGACTGCTCATGGATGGCCTCCCTGAGTAAGGGCTGGTCGCACACCTTTGCCCCGAGTCCGCTTCGTGGTACGGTCCCAGGCAACGTCAGGCATGACATTACGTGACTGAGACATCATTTGTCAAGTAGTAAAAAGCAAGAAGAAGAAGGCTTCCCTGAACGCCTAGCGCGGGCGCGGGGGGCCGCGGCATTCTCGCGCCGGGCGCTGGGGCGGGCGGCCCAGGTCTCTGAGGCGTATATCAGCCGGCTCGAGCGGGGACAGCGAATCGCCTCACCCGTCGTCCGACAGTCGCTCGCCCGCGCGCTCGGGGTTGACCCCGAGTGGCTCGCGTCCGGGCAGGGGAGCTCGCGGGCCGAACGGGAGCGGCCCGATGACGGCGTCCCGGACCGGTTACCGACGGCGATTGAGCACCTGATTGAGCGTGAACGCCTTGCCCCGGAGGTCGGTCGCCTGCCGCGGCCGTTTCTCCACCGCTACCTGCAGCGCGTCGAGATTGTCCGCGTCGACGTCACCGATCTGTGGCAGGCCACGCGCCAGGATCTCGCCCAGCGCATCGAACGTGAGCTCGGCGACTTCCGCGCCCGCCTGCTGGCCGAGTGGCGCGCCGAACGGCGGCGGCGACCGAAAACTACAAGCGGCGACCCAGACGAGCGCGATCGATGACAGGCTTGCCGCTGTGACCCTTCCTTGGCGATTCACATGCTCGAGAATTACCACCCACAAGTCGGCAGGCTCGCGGGCACCGTTCTCAGCCAGGGCGCGCTTGGTTCTCCTCCGCCCTCCTGAGCCGTGTCACAGCCCGTACTATTCCCGTGGCGTGACCTCGATCAGAATCGCTTCTGGGTCGGCGCCCCAGCGCCAGGGTAGCCCGACACTCCCCAATCCTCGCGTCACCACGAGCAGTGAAGAACGGAATGAAAAGAGTCCCTCATCGAGACAGAACCGACTGTGGCGAATAATTGGTGGTCCGTTGGGAAAGCGGATCTGCCCGCCATGAGTGTGGCCG
>DASQAK010000188.1:0-2163 GCA_035635755.1 Candidatus Methylomirabilota bacterium
TGGGGAGCAGCACCATGCCCCAGAAGCGCAACCCGAAGCTGTCGCAAGACATCATCGCCGCCGCCGCGCAGATCCGGGCCCTCGTGCCCCTGGCCCTGGAAGCGATGCAGACCGAGCACGAGGCCGACCGGACGACGAGCATCATGATGGGCCGGGCCCTCGTGCCCGCCTGCGAGCTCACGGGCGACATGCTGCAGCGGATGGTCGTCCTGATGGACGGGCTCCAGGTGTTTCCCGACCGGATGCGGGAAAACCTCGACCTGTCGGGCGGCCTGATCATGGCCGAGGCGCTCATGCTCGAGCTGGGCAAGCAGATTGGACGGCAGCGGGCCCACGACGCCGTCTATGAGGCCGCTCAGGCGGCGGTAACCCAGTCGCGGCCCTTTCGCGAGACCCTCGCCGAAGACCCGCACGTGAGCGCCGGGCTCAGCGCCTCCCAGGTCGAGGCCCTCCTCGATCCTGCCCGCTACACGGGGCTCTGTCGCCAGTTCGCCGAGCGCGGCGCCGCGACGGCCCGCGACATCGTGGGGGCCATCCAGCGCCGGAGGACCGAGCGCGGCCGCACCGCCTGAGAGACGACCCGCCACTTCTCGCGGTCCGTCAATCGACGACGGCGATCACCTCCACCTCGACGACGAGGTCGGGGTGGGCGAGTCGACGCACCTCCACCGTGGTGCTCGTGGGGAGCGCGCCGAAGTACTCCATGCGGACGTCGATGTGCTTGAAGTACTCCTCGATGTCGGTGACGTAGGTATTGGTCTTCACGATGTCGGCGAGGGTGGCCCCGGCCGCGGCCAGGGCCGCCTTGACGTTCTCGCCCACTTGACGGATCTGCGCGCGCATGTCGCCGCGTCCGACCACCTCTCCTTCCCGGCTCCGCGCGAGCTGGCCCGACACGAAGATCGTCTTCCTGCCCTCGACGACCACCACGTGGGAATAGAGGACGTGCCCGCCCACCACTCGCTTGCTCAGCGTCTCGGGCTGGATGTTCTGTCGCCTCATGGCTCTCTCCTTTGCCTCGATCTCGACGTATGATAGCGGAATGCTCCCGACCCACGGACGCTACGAGTACTCGAACATCACGACGCGCGCCGACTATACCTGGCCCGGCGGACGCCGGCTCGCCGTCTACGTCGCCCTCAACATCGAGGCCTTCCGCTTCGGCGAGGGCAAGGGCGCGGCCATCGCGCCGCCCGACCAGGCGCAGAGCCACAGCATCTACAGCTGGCGGGACTACGGCAACCGCGTGGGCATCTGGCGCCTCTTCGAGCTCCTCGACGAGCTCGGGATCCCCGCCGAGGCCCAGATGAACACCGCGGTGTACGAGATGGCACCCGACATTCCCGCGCGGCTGCGCGCGCGGGGCGACGAGATCCTGGGTCACGGCGTCACCAACTCCGACGAGCAGGGCCATCTGGGCGAGGACGAGGAGCGCGCGTTGATCGAGGGCGTCACCGCCACCATCGAGCGTCACGAAGGCGTCCGCCCCATGGGCTGGATGAGCCCCTGGCTCTCCAACAGCTCGGTGACCATGGACCTGCTGCAGGAGGCGGGCTACCGGTACGCGATGGACTGGACGATGGACGACCAGCCCATCTGGATCCGCACGCGCAAGGGCCGCATCCTCGCCATGCCGTATCCGATCGAGGTGAACGACACGCGCGGGATCGTCTGGTACCGGTACACCGCGGACGAGTTCGCCGACATGATCATCGACCAGTTCGACGAGATGCTGGCGCAGTCGGCGCGCCAGCCCCTCGTGTGCCCGATCTCCCTGCACCCCTTCGTCATCGGGCGGCCGTACCGCATCCATCGGCTCCGCCGGGCCCTCCAGCACATTCTCGAGCACGGAGAGCGCGTGTGGCTGACCCGCCCGCGCGACATCTGCGCCCACGTCGAGTCGCTGCCCGCCGGCGTCGTCCCGGGAAGCATGCTGTGAGAGAGCGCGAGATCTTCTACGGCTGGTGGGTGGTGGCGGCCTTTTCCGTCACGACGTTCATGTCGACGGGCGTCCGCCACGCGGTGGGGCCCTTCCTCAAGCCGATCGTCGGCGACCTCGGGCTCGATCGCGCGAGCTTCTCCGCGGTGATCGCCCTGAGCCTCTTCCTCTACGGTGTCTTCATGCCGTTGGCCGGCATGGTCCTCGACCGCTTCAGCGTGCGC
>DASQAK010000189.1:0-15691 GCA_035635755.1 Candidatus Methylomirabilota bacterium
CGTGCCAACGGCTACACGGAGACCATGCGCATCGGCCAGCTCGCCGCCGCGCACCAGGTCGCGCTGTCGCCCCATGTCGTCCACGAGCTCTCGCTCCACGTGGCCGCCGCCCTCCCCAACGCGTTCCTCGTGGAGTGGATCGACTGGGTCCCCGCCGATCTCTTCGAGGGCATGCCGAAGTGCGAGGCGGGCGCGTTCCGGATCTCCGACCGGCCCGGCCACGGCATCGCGCTCACGGCCGACGCGGAGAAGAAGTACAAGATGGCCTAGAGGTGCGCGCCCACCGCTTCGAGAACGAGCCGGAGCCATAGATGGCCTCGGCCATCGTCTCCGCCCTCCACGTGCTGGCCCTCGCCCTCGGCCTGCCCGCCGTCTACCTGCGCGGCCGGGCCCTCAAGGGACGGCTCGACCGGGAAGCCATGTGGAAGCTCTTCGCCGCCGACACCGTCTGGGGGATCGCGGCGGCCCTCTGGGTCGTCACGGGTCTTCTCCGGGCCTTTGCCGGCCTGGAGAAGGGCAGCCAGTTCTACCTCGCGTCCCCTCTCTTCTGGACCAAGATGGCGCTGTTCGTGGCCGTCATTCTCCTCGAGATATGGCCCATGGCCACCTTCATGCGCTGGCGCACGCAGCTCCGCCGCGGGCAGATCCCGGAGACCTCGCGGGCACGCGCCCTCTACCTCGTGAATCACGTGGAGATGGCGCTCGTCGTGCTCATCGTCTTCGTGGCCAGCTTCATGGCCCGCGGCTTCGGGATCAGATAGCGCGCCCGTCGTCGACGAGCTCCCGAGCCATCCGTCGCGGTACAATGCGTAGGACCCGAGAGGTCCCATGATCGCCGAGAGACCGAGCGTCTGTCCCCTCGACTGCCCCGACACGTGCAGTCTCACCGTGACGGTCGAGGATGATCGCGTGGTCAAGGTGCGCGGCTCGCGCGCCAACCCGCTGACCGCGGGGGTGCTCTGCACCAAGGTCCAGACGCTGTATCCGGACTTCGTGCACGGGCCGGGCCGGCTGACCACTCCGCTCCGCCGAGTGGGGCTCAAGGGCGAGGGACGCTTCGAGCGGATCACCTGGGAGGAAGCGCTCGACCTCATCCACACGCGCGTCACCGCCGCCGTCGCCGCCCATGGGCCGCAGACCGTGCTGCCCCTCAACTATGCGGGGCCCCACGGCATGCTCGCCTACGCCTCGATGGATCTGCGCTTCTTCCATCGCCTGGGCGCGACCCTGCTCGACAGGAAGCCGCTGTGCGGCGGCATCCGCACCGAGGCCTGGACGGGCACCTACGGCACGGTGCCGGGCATCCGGCCCGAGCAGGCCGCGCACTCGAAGCTCATCATCGTGTGGGGCAACAACGTCACGTGGTCGAACCTCCACTTCATGCCCATCGTCAACCAGGCGAAGCGGAGCGGCGCCAAGATCGTGGTGATCGACCCCAAGCGAATCAAGATCTCCGAGCAGGCCGATCTTCACATCGCGCTCAGGCCAGGCACCGATGTGGTCCTGGCCTGGGCCGTCGCGGCCGAGCTGGAGCGGCGAGGCGCCCTCGACCACGGCTTCATCGAGCGCCACGTCCAGGGCTTCGACGAGTTCATGGCGCGCGCGCGGCACTACCCGCCGGCCGAGGCGGCGCGGATCTGCGGCGTCCCCGAGAGCCAGATCCAGACGCTCGCCGAGTGGTATGCCACCCTCACTCCCGCGGCGATCAGCGTCGGCAACGGGCTCGAGCGCAACCAGAACGGCGGCAGCGGCATCCGGGCGATCTTTGCCCTGCCCGCGCTCGCGGGGAGATGGGGCGTGCCCGGGGCGGGATGCATCAACGGCGCGGGCTTCGCCTTCCCCAAGACGCCGCAGCGCCTCCAGCGCCCGGACCTCGTCCCGCCCGGCACCCGCACGCTCAACATCGTGGACGTGGGAGGCCACCTGCTGGACGAAGCGCTCTCGCCGCCCATCACCGCTGTCTTCATCTACAACCACAACCCCGTCATCGTGCACCCGGACCAGAACCGCATGAAGCGGGGGCTCGCGCGCGCGGATCTCTTCGCCGTCGGCATCGACGTGGTGATGACGGACAGCCTCGCCTACTGCGACGTCGTGCTGCCGGCCTCCAGCCACTTCGAGTACGCCGATCTCTACGCTGCCTATGGCCAGCACTGGCTCCAGCGGGCCGAGCCGGTGATCCCGCCCGTGGGTGAATCGCTTCCCAACACCGAGATCTTCCGCCGGCTCGCGAGGCGCTTCGGCTTCACCGAGCCGCTCTTCACGGCCAGCGACGACGAGCTGATGGACGAGGCCATGGACGGCACCGACGCGCGGCTGGGCGGCCTCAGGCCGAGCCGCATCGCGACCGATCGCGCCCTGCCCATGCAGATCCAGGGCGAGGAGGCCATCCTCTTCAAGAACATCAGGCCCGCGACGCCCTCGGGCAAGGTCGAGCTCGCCTCGAGCTATCTCGAGCAGAAGTACGGCGCGCGGCTGCCGGACTTCCGGCCGTTCGAGGACCGTTATCCCCTCGTCCTCATCACGCCCGCCTCGGACAAGCGGACCACCTCGACCTTCGGCGGGCTGGCGGCGAGCGATGCGACGCCGCCCCTCGAGATGCATCCGGACGACGCGCGGGCGCGCGGCCTCAGGAACGGCATGACGGTGCGCGTCTGGAACGATCTGGGTGAAGTGCACCTGCCCCTCGAAATCACGGAGGCGGTGCGGCCGGGCGTGGTCTCCTCGCTCAAGGGTGCCTGGTTCCGCACGAGCGACAATGGCCAGACCGTCTCGGCGCTGGCCCCGAGCCACCACGCCGATATCTGCGGCGGCGCCTGCTACAACGACACGCGCGTGGACGTGGCCTTGCTGGAGTCCGCCCGCCTCTGAAGCCGTCCCCGTCGTCTTCTCCTCCATGCCCGGGTCCTTCTTTCCGGACGCAGGGCACGATGCCCTGTGCCTATCGAAACGCCAAGTTGGATCGCGGGGTTTTTCGCGGACTTGCCGCCTGGCATTGCTGTTGCTCGAGACTCCGCCCCATATGGATCGAGTCCCAGGCAGACCTCGCGAAGCCCGTCGGAAGCGTGACTCGTCGCTCGAGAGCGTTCGGACCACCGAGAGCAACGAGGAGGGTACGGACATGCGGGCATTATGGTGGCGACTCGCGGTCAGCAGCGTGGTGACGATCATCCTGTTCGGCGTTGCCTCCCTGAAGATCGGAACTCATCCGGCTCAGCTCCCTCAGGAGTCCACGGCAACCACCACCGTTGGCGCGGAGCCGGAGCAGTCGTGGGAGGCGAATGGCGGGGTGCGGTGACGAGCTGATCGCGAGCTCGGTACCAACCGTCGCCGTGGCAACACGCAGTCCATTTCAGGAATCCCGGTTCGGGCAGTCCCCTATTCTAAGGAGGTCCCCCATGGCAATCGACCAAGCGAAGCTTCAGGCGTTGCTGGGCCGCGCCGTGGTCGACATCGGCGCGAATTTCCATGCGGCTCTCGTGGTCACAGGCGACAAGCTCGGGCTCTTCCGCGCTCTGCGCGAGCTCGGGCCGACCACCCCGGCCGACCTGGCGAAACGGACGGGAACCCACGAGCGGTACATTCGGGAATGGCTTTCCGCCATGGCCGCGGGTGGCTACGTCACCTACGAGAGTGGCACTGCGCAGTTCTCCCTGTCGGAAGAGCAGGCCCTCGCCCTCCTCGATGCCGACCTGCCCGGCGCCTTCGTGCTGGCGCAGGCGACGGTGAAGTCGGAGCCTCGCATCACCGAGATCTTCCGCTCGGGCGAAGGTATGGGCTGGCACGAGCACGATCACAGATTGTTCGAAGGCACGGAGCGATTCTTCCGCCCCGGGTACGCCGTCAACCTCGTGCCGACGTGGATCCCGGCGCTCGAAGGCGTCCAGGCCAAGCTCGAGAAGGGCGGTCGTGTCGCCGACATCGGGTGCGGTCACGGATCCTCGACCATCCTCATGGCGAAGGCGTTTCCGGCGTCGCGCTTCGTGGGCTTCGACTACCATGCCGCCTCGATCGACTCGGCGCGCCAGGCTGCCATGCGTGAGGGGGTCGGCGACCGCATCGGGTTCGAGATTGCGAGCGCCAAGGACTATCCGGGCACCGGCTACGACCTCGTGGCCTTCTTCGACTCCTTGCACGACATGGGCGATCCCGTCGGCATCGCGCGCCACGTGCGGCAGTCCCTGGCCCCCGGGGGGACATGGCTGCTCGTCGAGCCATTCGCGCACGACCGGCTGGAGGAAAACCTGAACCCCGTCGGGCGGATGTACTACGCGGCGTCGACGATGCTCTGCACGCCGAACTCGCTGTCGCAGGAAGTGGGGACGGCGCTCGGAGCCCAGGCTGGCGAAGCCCGCTTGAAGAAGGTCGCCACGGAGGCCGGATTCACGCGATTCCGGCGGGCCGCGGAGACTCCGTTCAACCTCGTGCTCGAAGCACGCGCCTGACGGACGAGAATTCGGAGGGGGCGTCAACCGCCCCCTCCGAAATTCCGTTCCTCGGGAATTCAGTGCGGGCGATGGCCCACGAGGGACGCCTCGAGCGAGCGTCTGTCCACTCGCGTGAGGGCGCCCTCCATGGCGGGCGTGAGCAGGCGCACGTGCGGGATCTCCAGCAGGTACTCGGGAATCCACCAGAGGTCGGCCTCCGAGACCATCCATCCGGGACAGCGGCGGTCGAAGGTGGCGAGGTTGACGGGTCGTGAGTAGGCGCGGAGGGTTCGCTCCCCGCGCAGGTTGATATAACCCTCGAAGTAGCTCATGACCAGCTCGCGCACGCTCCGGTAGATCGGCTCGCGGTAGCGGAGGCTCGAGAAGTTCGACTTGGCGATGCCGCCCCATGAGCCGCGGAGCCGGAAAACGGCGAGCACGTGGTCCGTGTCCTGGACGGCTTCGAGATCGAGGAGGAGGGGTGGGAAGCCGAGCACGCGGAGGGCGGCGGCCGCGAAGATGGCGCCTTCGAGGCAGTGGGCGGTGCCTTCGAGGAGGACGCGGCGAGGTGACCACGCCGTCCCCGCCGCGTGGTAGGGCATGGCGTCGAGCGCGCGCTGTATACCCCGAGGAGTCTTGAGCGCGCGCAGGCGCCGAAGCTCGAGCGAGGTAAAGCCTCCGGCGCTCACCCCGCTCAGTGAGTCACCGGGGGCTCGGCATGGACCGGAGGCGGCTCGGCGGGCACGCCCGCGAAGCGCTCGCGGAGTAGCATCCAGAGCGTGAGGCGTGCCCAGTCAGGCTCGCGGACATAGCGCCGGCTCTCCGGATCTATCCAGGGATTGGGCAGGAAGACCGTCATCATCTGCTCGCCCGCGCCGTTCCACATGCGCGCGCCCCACGAGCCGGGGCGGTCGGCCCGGTCGAGGCTGCGGAAGAAGGCGGCGCGCGCGCAGCGCCGGCGCCCGG
Source organism: Candidatus Methylomirabilota bacterium (assembly GCA_035635755.1). Lineage (GTDB taxonomy): Bacteria > Methylomirabilota > Methylomirabilia > Rokubacteriales > CSP1-6 > AR37. Next base: position 5,394 of record DASQAK010000189.1, read on the forward strand.
CCAGCGCGGGCGGCGTGGGCAGGCCGCTGCTGCCCCGATTCTCTCCGATGCACAGATGGAAATGCCAGCCTTCGTCTCCGTCCACCTGCACGGTGACATAGCCGTCGAGCAGGGAGACCCTGGGGCGCGAGGCAAAGCGTCCCTCGAAGACCGCGCCCTCGATGCACGGGCCGAAGATCACCTCGCTCCAGTGCTCCTCGAAGAGCTCGCGCAGGAGCGCGAGGAGGGTCGGCTCGACGCACTCGACCTCGAAGTATTCCGTGCGCGTCCCATCAAGACCGGTCTCCGTGACCATCATCGCGGGAAACTTACCACGGCCGGGAGATCAGGGCGCGGGCGAAGACGAATCGGCCGGCGTCGCGCGCTCGGCCGTGCCGGGCTTGACGGGGACGAAGAGCACCGAGGGGCGGTTCTTGCCGCCTTGCGGGTAGAGATCCATCAGGTCGTAGACGAGGAGCGGCATCTTGGTGTTGACGGAAAGTCCCAGCTGCTGCGCCGTCGGCACGATGATGGGAAAATCATGGGTCCACCGTCCTTCAGAGAGGATCCTGGCGATCTCGACGGCCTTCTTCGGTGGGTGGTGCTTGCGCAGGATCTCGGCCGTGAAGACGGCCACCTGGAGCCGCGCCATCTGGGCCACATCCGCAAGCACGAGCATCTGATCGCTCACGCCGGCCACGCCCTTGGCCTGGACCATGCGGATGATGGAGCCGGCCGGCATGTCGCCCACCACCGGATCCACGGGGCCGAGCACGGCATTGTTGTCCATCACGATCTCGTCGGCGGCCAGGGCGATGAGGGTGCCGCCGCTCATCGCGTAGTGGGGCACGAACACCGTGACCTTGGCCTTGCGCTCCACGAGCGCCTTGGCGATCTGCTCGGCGGCCAGCACGTGCCCGCCCGGCGTGTGGAGGATGACGTCGATGGGCTGGTCCTCGGGCGTGAGCCGGATGGCGCGCAGGACCGCCTCGGAATCCTCGATGCTGATGCTACTCGACACGGGGACGCCGAAGAAGCTGACCACCTCCTGCCGGTGGATGAGGGCGATGACCCGTGACTTGCGCTCCTGCTCGAACTGCCTGAGCACCTGCCCGCGCTTGGCGGCGAGCCGGCTGGGCCCGTAGACCTGCTGGACGATCACCCCGAGAAGGACGAGCCAGAAGAGGATCTTGACGGCGCTGGTGAGACCGTACCAGAAGCCGACCCAGCGCCCCTGCTCGACGCCACCGTACATTCCGGCTATTCCGGAACGCTCTGCAGCGCGAAGACGGCGGGGATCAGCCCTCCCTCGGGCATGGGCCCGAACCACTTCTCGTAGATGGGCACCACCTCCGCCGAGCGGTACAGGCGCGCGAGGACGCGGTTGACGGCAAGGCGGAAGGGCGAATCATTGCGTCGGACCACGAAGGCATAGGGCTCGTAGGAGAGATAGTCTTCGAGAAGGACGAGCTTCGCGGGATCCTTGGCGCCGGCCCGCAGGCCGGCCAGGATCACGCGGTCCGAGGCATAGGCGTCGATCTTGCCGTCCTCAAGCGCGGTGAGCGCCTCCGGATGGTCCTTGACCGCGAAGATCGTCGCATTCGTGATGGACAGCCGCTTGAGCGTCTCCCCGAGCACGCGCTCGGTCGTCGTGGTCTGGACGACCGCGATGCGCTTGCCCGCGAGCTGGGCCGGGCGCTGGATGCCCGAGACCGCCGTCACGAGCAGGCTGGCCCCGTCGACGAAGGTGAGGTTCGTGAAGTCCACCTGCGCCTCGCGCGAGAGCGTGCGTGTGGTCGACCCGCACTCGATGTCCACGCGCCCGCTGACCACGGCCGAGATGCGGGCGTCCGGGGGGAGCTTGACCCACTTGATCTCGAGTTTGGGAAGATTCAGTTCGCGCTGGATGCCCGCGGCGATCTCCCGGCAGAGATCGATGGAGTAGCCGGCCGGCTTGCCGTCAGGTCCGAGGAAGGAGAACGGCTTCGCGGCCTCGCTGTAGCCGATGGCGATGGTGCTGGCGCGTCGGATCTTGAACAGCGTGTCGGTGTCCGCGGCCGCGGCCGGCGCTGCGAGAAGCGAAAGCAGGAGAGCGACGGTGAGGAGTGATCGCATCTGCCGGCAATCCTATCATGCCGGGACGAGGTCCTTGACCGCTCCACGGCCCGGGGCTACTCTCGCCTCGTTTTCCCCTTTCACAGGGTCCCAGACCACGGAGGCCAGCTATGGTGAAGCGAGCGGCAGTGGAGAGCACCGCGGAGGCCTACCTCGAGCTGCTGGCCGCGCGAGGCATCGAGTATCTCTTCGCCAACGCGGGCACGGACTTCGCGCCCCTCATCGAGGCGTACGCCAAGCGGGGCGCGCAGGGGCAGACGAGCCCGCGGCCGCTGACCATCCCGCACGAGACGCCAGCCGTGGCCATGGCCCACGGCTACACCATGGTCTCGGGACGACCGCAGGCGGTCATGGTCCACGTCATCGTGGGCGCCGGCAACGCCGTCGGCGGCATCATCAATGCCGCGCGATGCAACGTGCCCATGCTCTTCAGCGCCGGACGCAATCCCATCACGGAGTACGGCCTGCCGGGCAGCCGTGATCGTCACATTCACTGGGCCCAGGAGTCCTTCGACCAGGCAGGCATGGTCCGCGAGTTCGTGAAATGGGACTACGAGCTACGCGGCTTCTCCCAGCTGGAGACCGTGGTGGATCGCGCCCTCACGCTTGCCCAGGCGGAGCCGCAGGGCCCCGTGTACCTGACCCTGCCGCGCGAAGTGCTGTCCGAGCGGCACGAGACCTTCGAGTATGCCGATCCCGCCCGCGCGGTGACGCCGGGCCCGGTCGTCCCCGCCCCCGAGGTGGTGGCGGAGGCCGCGCAGCTCCTCGCCGCCGCCAGCAACCCGCTCATCATCGTCAAGGCGGCCGGGCGCGACCCGCGCGCCGTTCCCGCCCTCGTGGCCCTGGCGGAGACGCTGGGCGCGCCGGTGTTCGAGCAGGCCAATACCTACATCAATTTCCCCCAGGACCATGCCCTCCACGCCGGCTTCGATCCCGCGCCGCACCTGGAAGAAGCCGACGTCATCCTCGTCGTGGAGTCGGACGTGCCGTGGTTCCCCAATCTCAAGCGGCCAAGGCCCGAGACGAAGATCGTTCACCTCGGCGTCGATCCCCTCTTCTCCCGCTACCCCATACGCGGGTTCCCGGCAGACCTGGCCCTGGCGGGCACGCCGCGTCTGGCCCTCGCCGCTCTGGCCGAGGCCGTGGCCCCGCGTGTGGATGCGTCGAGCCGGGCGAAGCGACGGACGCGCTGGGAAGCCGAGCACACCCGCGTCCAGCAGGCGGCGGCCGCGCGCGCCAAGGCCGTGCAGTCCGACACGCCGATCGACATGGCGTGGGTCTCGCGCTGCGTGGGCGATCTCGTGGACGACAAGACCATCGTGGTCAACGAATACGATCTGGATCCGACCCAGTGCCGCTTCACGCGGCCCGGCAGCTTCTTCGGAGCCCCGCCCTCGGGCGGGCTGGGCTGGGGACTGGGCGCCGCGCTCGGGGCCAAGCTGGCGGCGCCGGATCACACGGTCATCTGCTGCGTGGGCGACGGCTCGTACATCTTCGGCGCGCCAACCGCCGCGCACTTCGTCGCCCGCGCCCACAACCTGCCCGTGCTCTTCGTGGTCTTCAACAACCGGACATGGAACGCCGTCAAGCGCGCGGTGCAGACCCACGCGAAAGACGGCTGGGCGGTCAAGACCGACTCCATGCCCCTCACCCGCCTCGAGCCCGCCCCCGACTACGAGATGATCTGCCGCGCCTCCGGCGGGCACGGCGAGCGGGTCGAGGACCCCGCCGACCTCGGGGCGGCGCTCCAGCGGGCCCTCCGCGTCGTGCGCGAGGAGAAGCGCCAGGCCCTCCTCAACGTGATCTGCAAGAAGCCATGAGAATCCTGGCCACGGGGCCGAGCGGAGCGCCCGAGGAGCTCCAGGCCCTCCGCGAGGCCGGGCACGAGGTGGTCATCGGGCGCCCGCTCGATCAGCCCGCGCGCCAGGCCTACACCGAGGCCGAGCTCATCCAGGCCGCGCGCGAGGCCGACGTCATCCTGGCCTCGCATCTCGAGACCATCAGCCGCGGCGTCCTCGAATCATCCCCGACGCTCCGTCTCGTCATCGTGCCCTTCATCGGCACCGACAAGATCGACGTCGATGCAGCCTCCCGGCTCGGCATTCTCGTCGCCAACAGTCCCACGCCGGAGAACTTCATCGCGGTGGCCGAGGCGACCATCGGCCTCCTCCTGATACTGCTCAAGCGCATCAAGCACAACGAGGCCAAGCTCCGCCGCGGGGAGTGGGCGCAGCGCCACGACCGGGGCGAGTTCCTCTTCGGCAAGACGGTGGGGCTGGTCGGGCTGGGCCGGGTGGGCTCGCACGTGGCCCGGCGGCTCGTCAACTGGGACGTGCGGCTCCTCGCCGCCGATCCCTACGTGCCACAGCTCGTCGCGCAGGACCTGGGCGCCACCCTCGTCGATCTGCCCACGCTCCTGGCCGAGTCCGATGTCGTATCGCTCCACGCCTCGCTGTCCGACGAGACGCGCGGCCTCATCGGCGAGAAAGAGCTCAGGCAGATGAAGCCGAGCGCGCTCCTCATCAACACGGCGCGGGGCGAGATGATGGACGAAGAGGCCGTGGCGCGGGCTCTCGACGAGGGCTGGATCGCCGGGGCCGCCGTCGACGCCTTCGTCAGGGAGCCGCTGCAGCCCACAAGCTCGCTGCGCCACGTGGATCCCGAGCGGCTCATCCTCACCCCGCACAACGTGAGCCACAGCGAGGCGGGCCGCCGCGCCAATCTCCGGCTCGCCCTCGAGCAGATCCTGGCCGCCGGGCGCGGGGAGCCGCCTGCCTGCTGCGTCAACCCCGAGACGATCGGCCGCTGGAGGATTCCGGGGGAGAGGGATTCGAAGACGGGGCGAAGTTTCGTTTTGCATCCCTCTCCCCCATCGGGGGAGAGGGCCGCAGTTCGAGCTGAGCGGCAAGCCGCGAGGCGAGGGCTGAGTTCGTGAGGGGACACTAGCCTCACCGTTTCGAGACGATGCGCGGCGAGGGCTGGCCCACGTGGATGTGCGCCCCTGAGGCCGCGCCGGAGACGGCGCCCCAGGATGCGATGAAGGGAATGCCCGCCTCGCGCAAGTAGTCCACGACTGCTCGCCCCTCGATGCTGTCCGGATGGAGAGCGATGTCGAGCGCGTCGCGGTGGTCGAAACCCATCCGGTCGTGCAGCGGTGTCTGGCCGTAGGCGCTCACGGGCAACGGATGGTGAAACCGCGCGGTGAAGAACTCCTGGAGCTTGGCCGTGCCCGCCTTGAGCGACCACGGCGCCGGCCCGTTGAAGCGGATGAGCATCGCCGTCTGCTCGTAGCCGCCCTTCTTCAAGGGCGACAGGCCCGCCAGGGCCCGCGCCGTCGTGGCCTCGGCGATGGCATGATCGGCGGCGGCGATCTCCCGCCGGGTGCCGTCGACCTTGGCTTGTATTTCTGTCACGGCGCGCTCGGCATCCTCGAACTCTCGACGTGAAATGATGCCGCGGTTGAGAAATTCCTGGCGCTGATCACGCCGATCCTTGCCCTTGACGAGATTCGCCTCGTAGATGGCCAGAAGCTTCTCGAGGCTGGCCCGATACTCTCGGAGGGCCACCACGATGTCGGCGGCGCGCTGCCGGAGGGCGGCGGACGTCAACGGGACGTCCGCGGCGGGCACTGCCGCAGGAATCCAGATGGCGAGGACGCAGGCGGCGACCAGGAAAGCCGACCGCCGCCGGGACGTCACCAGGCTAACGAGCGGTCCGGGGTGGATGGGCCCGCACGATCTCTTCGTTGACCTCGGTGCCCCAGCCCGCGCCCGTGGGCAGGTTGAGGTAGCCGTCCTTCACGTCCGGCTTCACGGTGACGAGCTCGTCGTGCCACGGCACCTGATCAGGATCCGTCTCCATGATGCGCAGGTTGGGCACCACGGCGCAGAAGTGCCCGCTCATCATGGTGGCGAGCGGTCCGTAGAAATTGTGCGGGGCCACGTTGATCTCGTACACGTCCGCCATGTTGGCGATCTTAACCGATTCCCCCACCCCGTTCCACGGCGTATCGATGATGGCCACGTCCATGGAGTAGTTCTCGAAGTACGGGCGGTAGTCGCGACGGCCGAACAGGCTCTCGCACGAGGCCACGGGCATGGGCGCGCGGCTCCGGATATAGGCGAGCGCCTTCGGGTCTCGCGTGTCGATCTCGACCCAGAAGAGATCGAAAGGCTCCATGGCGCGGGCCATGGTGACGAAGCCTTCCGTCTTGTAGTTGAAGTTGAGGTCCACGAGGATGTCCATGTCCGGCCCCGCGCCCTCCCGGAAGGCGGCGAGCTGATCCCGGATGGCGCGCACCACGTGGCGGTCGGCGTTCAGCTCGGGAAAGCCCTCGCTCGCGCGGGCAAAGCCCGGCGTATGGGTGCGCGGATTGTCCCCCAGGAGGAGCACGTTGGTCTTGAGCGCCGTGTAGCCCTTGGCCACTACTTCCTTGCCGAGCTTGACCACATCGTCGAGCGTGCGGACGGGCGGGATCTGCAGCTCCTTGGCGTTGCGCACCCGGTACGTCCCGCAGTGGGACCAGTAGAGGCGGATGCGCTCGCGCACGGGGCCGCCGAAGAGCTCGTAGACGGGAATCCCGAGCGCGCGCGCCTTGACGTCCAGCAGCGCGTTCTCGATGGCGGCGATGGCCTGCTGGACCACGCCGCCCGAGGACTGCCGCCGCAGCGCGTACATCGTCGTGACGTGGGCTTCCCAGGCGCGCGGGTCCTTGCCGATGACCGTGGGGGCGAGGCGGTCGATCACCGCGGAGAGGCCGGCGCCACCGAACGCTTCGTTGTACTCGCTCCAGCCCACGACTCCGGTATCGGTCGTGACCTTGAGGAAGTCGAAGTTGCGTGATCCGGCATCGGCGTGGAGCGATTCGACCCTGGCGATTTTCATCTGGGTGCCCTCCGGACCCAGAGAGTATCGGGGATGCGCTCGATCGGCAAGCTGTCACGGCCACACCCGCAACGTATCCAGCGGTTGGCGTTGACACGCCGATCGAACCGCATGACAATCCGGGCGATGATGATGGAGCACGGCTTTTTGGCCGCCATGTTGGCCCTGGTGGGGCTCGAGGTCGTGGTGCTGGGATACTTCGCCTGCCCCATCTCGCGAGTCCTCGAGCGCGTCGAGGGGGTGGGCGCCGCCACGTACCTCGAGGTGCGTAAAGTCCTCGGTCAGTCCCGCTGAAGGTCAGGTCTCACGATCCGACATCGCCCGGGCAGCCGGCGCCCAGCTGAAACACGGTCTCGTTCCCTTCGCTGCTCGAAAGCCTGAAAATCCCGCCGACGAAAAGGGATGACGAATGCCGAGTCCACTTTCGGGACAGGTGCAGACCGTGCTCGGGTCGATCGGAGCGGACGAGATCGGCGTGACGCTGCCCCACGAGCACTTGCTCATCGACTTCGAGGTGATGTTCGTGGAGCCAACGGCGCCGAGGGACAGGGAGCGCTCGCGGGAGCCGGTCAGCCTCGCCAACCTCGGCTGGGTGCGGCAGAACTTCAACGCGAACCTCGACAACCTCCGCCTGGTGGACGAGCAGGTCGCGCAGGACGAGATCCTCCTCTTCAAGGACGCGGGCGGCCGGACGGTGGTGGATCCGACGCCGCGCACGCTGGCCCGCGATCCGCTCGCCCTCGCCCGCATCGCCCACGCCACCGGCCTTCACGTGGTCATGGGCGCCGGGTACTACGTCGCCGCCTCCCATCCCCCGCACATGGACCGGCTGAGCGTCGACAAGCTCGCCCGCGAGATGATCGCCGACATCACGGTGGGCGTCGGCGACACCGGCGTCCGCTCCGGGCTCATCGGCGAGATCGGCTGCACGTGGCCGTGGACCGACAACGAGAAGAAGGTCGTGCGCGCCGCCGTCGTCACCCAGCGCGAGACGGGGGCGCCCCTCATGATCCACCCTGGGCGCAATCCACGCGCACCGATGGAGATCGCCGAGCTCGTCGAGAAGGAAGGCGGAGACCTCCGGCGCGCCATCATGTGCCACATCTGTCGGACCATCACCGACGTCCGCGCCGTGATCGATCTCGCCCAGACCGGCCTCTGGCTCGAGTACGACCTCTTCGGGCTGGAGAACTCCTACTACCCTTACCATCCCGCCTTCGACATGCCGAACGACGGCGGGCGGATGGCCCACGTCCTGGCCCTGATCGAGGCCGGCTACCACGATCGGATCCTCATGTCCCACGACATCGCCTACAAGACCTCCCTGGTGAAGTACGGGGGCTACGGATACCATCACCTTCTGACCAACGTGGTGCCGCGCCTCCGGGCCAAAGGCGTGGACGACGCCGGGCTGAGACGTCTCCTCGTGGAGAACCCCGCGCGCGTGTTCGCCTTCCGCTGATCGGGGAGTCAGGGGTGAGATGTGAGCAGTCTTGAGGAGTTTCACATGAGGGACAGGCGGTATAGGCGGCCGGCGCGTTTGGTAGTGTGGCTCGGCTTGATCGCGCTCGTCGCAAGTCTCAGCGTCACGTGCGAGGTTCAGGGCGGGTGCCGGGAGGTGTGCACGCCGCAGACCAGCTGCGACGGCCTCTCCGGCGAGGAACGCTGGCGATGCGTGGCCGGCCGGTCTGGTGAAACGAGCTCCTGCCGAACGGTATGCTCCGACTCGCATGGCGCCATCGCCTATTCCCCCAAGACCGGCTCGTGGGGCTACTCGTTCGACCACGACAGCCAGGCGCGAGCGGCCCGCATGGCCCGGGGCTATTGCGCGCGGGCCGCGGTCGACTGCCGGATCGTGGTGAACTTCTGGAATCAATGCGGCGCCATCGCAGAAGCGAAGCAGGGCGACGTGAGCTACGGCCTCGGCGCGACAAAGACGGAAGCGGAGCGTCGCAGCTTGACGGCGTGCCACGCCGCCGCCGGAAAGACATGCTCGGTCGTCACATCGGTGTGCTCCGTGAAGTAAAGGAGCGAGGGGCCGCCCTGAGGAGCGCGATGCGAGCAGAGAGCCGACGGGCTCACGTGATGCTCCGGATCACGCTGGCCGCTCTCGTCAGCGGCTGCGCGGCCAGTCCGCTGCGCTCGACACCCGGCACCACCACCACCGTGATCCTGCTCCGCCATGCGGACCGCGACGAATCGACGGAGCTCAATGCCAAGGGCCGGGAGCGCGCGCAGGCCCTCGTGGCGGCGGTGAGCGGCATGAGCATCACCGCGATCTACAGCCCAGACGTGGCGCGCAATCTCGATACGGTCCGGCCGCTCGCCGCATACCTCGGCGTCGAGATCACCATCACTCCGCGGGTCAGCGTCCTCGCGGCCAAGGACATCGCCAAGGAGATATTGTCCAAGCACGCCGGCGGCGCCGTGATCTACGTCGGCAACGTCACCGGCAATCTGTATGCGGTCTACCACCAGCTCGGGGGCCCCGGGACCGCGCCGGAAGAGTACGGTGACCTCGCCATCCTGACCGTGCCCGATCAGGGCCCCGTCAAGGTGGAGAGACGCAGGTTCGGCCCCTGACCGCCCTCACTGCAGCTTGAGGTCCTTCATGGCCTGCCGGACGAAGGTCATGTCGTAGGTGCTGGCGACGTCCACCTTCTGGCCCGGCTTGAACACGCCGAATGAGTCGAGGGACTTCATGAGGACCTCCACGCCGCTCTGACTCACGAGCCCGTGCGGCGCGTAGATCTCGCGGCTCGCCCGCAGCGACTCGATGTACTGGGCGCGGTCGCCCACGAGGTCGGCGGGGACGGCGGCGGCGATCTCCTCGGGCGATCTGGTCTGGATGAAGTGGCTCGCCTTCACGAGGGCGGTCACCACCTTCTGGACGAGGTGGGGGCGCTTCTGGATGAGGTCGGGCCGCGTGATGGCGCCGCTGAAGACGTACTCGCCGCCCAGGATCGCCTGCGTCTCCTTGAGTGAGGAGAGATTGCCCATGGAGAACGCCGTGCCCTTCGCGATCATGCGGCTGAAGAAGGGCTCGCCGGCCATCCCCGCCACGATCTTGTTGCCCTCGAGCGCGGGCGGGAACGTGCTGATGCCCACGGCCAGCACTTTGACGTCCTTGGGATCGACGCCGTGCTGCTTCAGCATGTAGTCGAGCAGCACGTGCGAGGCCGCCCCGATTCCAGACACACCTACGGGCTTGCCCTTGAGGTCGGCGATGGTCTTGATCTCGCCCTTGTGGGCGCTCGCCACCGCGAGTCCGAACCCGGGCAGCCGCGTGCTCGAGAAGACGTAGACGAGATCCTTCCCCT
>DASQAK010000190.1:0-19492 GCA_035635755.1 Candidatus Methylomirabilota bacterium
TCGGCATGCTCGGTCTGGCGGCTCTGGGCCTCTCGAGTCCCGACCGGGAGGTCTGATTCAGCCCTCGCCTCGAACGTCCTAGACTGCCCTACATGAACAAGCCGCCGTTGATGGAGAGCTCCGCCCCCGTGATGTAGTCACCGTCGCTCGAGCAGAGGTAGACGCAAGCCCGCGAGACCTCGTCGGCCTTGCCGAAGCGGCCCATGGGGATCTGGCTCAGCAGCCTCTGCTGCACCTTCTCGGGGATGCCCGACACCATCTCGGTCTCGATGAAGCCCGGGGCGACCGCGTTGATGGTGATGCCCTTGGCGGCCAGCTCCTTGGCGAGCGACTTCGTCATGGCCGCCACCCCGGCCTTGGAGGCGGCATAGTTGGCCTGGCCGAAATTTCCGATCTGGCCGATGACCGACGTGATGTTGACGACGCGGCCCCAGCCCTGCTGCAGCATCTGATCGATGAAGACCTTGGTGCAGTTGAAGACACCGTCGAGGTTGATGGCCAGCACCTTCCGCCAGGAGGCGTGATCCATCTTGACGAAGGTCTTGTCGGAGTTGATGCCGGCATTGTTGATCAGGATATCGAGGTGCCCGAACTGCTTGAGCACCTCCTGGGCCATCCGGTACGTGTCGGGATAGTCCGCCACGTCGGCCTGGGCGAGCATGGCCTTGCGTCCCATGGCGAGGATGCGCTCGACGACTTCCTTGGCTGCGCCCTCGCTCGACACATAGTTGACGGCGACGTCCGCGCCCTCCTGGGCCAGGGAAAGCGCGATGGCGCGTCCGATGCCGCGAGAGGCGCCTGTGACCAGTGCTGTGCGTCCCGTGAGCTGCATGCGTGGCCTCCTGACTCTCGTGGCTGCGAGGGGGGTCGATTCGGAGCGTGAGTATAGCAGAGGGCGGAACGGCGTCTTGAGGCGCCTGACGCGGGGTGTTAGACTTCAAGTATGCCGTATGTCATCAAGCGGTACTCGAACCGAAAGCTCTACGATACTCAGGAGAGCCGCTACGTCACGCTCGAGGAGCTCGAGGAGCTGATCCGCGCCGGCAAGGAGATTTCCGTGGTGGATGTCTCCACGGGCGAAGACCTGACCTCGGTCACCCTCGCGCAGATCATTCTCGAGAACGAGCGGAGCCATCGCGCGGGCCTCCCCACCGGCTTTCTCCACCAGCTCATCAAGCACGGGGAGGCCTGGCAGGAGTTCGTGCAGAAATCGCTGAAGTCGAGCCTCGAGGGAGTCCTGACGAGTCAGCGCGAGGCCGATCGCGTCCTTCGCGATTGGGCGGTGCGCTCGGGATGGATGCCCGCGCCGCCCGCGGAGTCCAAGTCGGAAAAGAAAGCCGAGCCGACCCAGGATGCCGAGGCCCTCCGCCAGGAGGTGTCCTCGCTGCGGGAGCAGCTGAAAGCGCTCGAAGACCGGCTCGAGAAGCGCCGAGAGAAGTAGTTCGAGTGCTGAGTTTAGTCGCCGAGGGCTGAGAAAAGAGAAAGGCCGGGCGGGGTGCCCGGCCTTTCGTCTGCCGATTCGTGCCGCGGCCGCTTAGGCCAGTGGCGAGTACAGCGACTTCATCCGGCCGGCGACCTGGGCGAAGGTGGCCTGGATCTCCTTGCCCGTCTGCTCCGCCGTCTCCTGCAGCCGTTCCGCCGAGCGCGTCATGGCCTGAACGTTCGATTCGATGATCTTGAAGGCCTTCTGCGCGCCCTCCACGGACTGCAGCACGCCCTTCTGATAGAAGGCGAAGGGATCCCGCGGCGCCTCCTGGATCTCGCTCTGGCGGCTCAGGAGATAGTCCTGACCCTCCTTGAGCGCCTCCACGGCCGAGGACTGGAGCTCCGCATAGAGCCGCACGCCCTCCTTGGCGGTGCTGGCGGAGAGATCCACCAGGTCGCGCAGGATCTTCTGATTGGCCTCGGCGACCATCGAGAAGGCCTCCACGGCTCGGCCCGTCATGTGAGCGAACACTTCGCTGCCCTGCGTCGTCGTCGTCATCACCATGCTCCTCCTTGCATCACTTGATCGGCCATCGCAGCATCGGACCCCGGCGGGGCCCTTCCACGCCCCGACGATAACGCTCTGCGTTATGAGTGTCAAGGCTTTTTATTGCGTTGCGTTATGTCTACCGTGGTATACGAGTCTGGCCGCGTCGGGCGTCCTAAGTAGTTGAAAGAAAGAGGCTCATGAGATTGCTGGCGCTGCTCTCGTTATGCCTTGTTCTTGTGGGGTGCGGTTCGGCTCGAAAGCCTTCCCTCCGCAGTGCCACTGAGCCGGAGGAGGCCAAGCTCCGTGACGCCCTGGCTCCTCTGCTGGCAGCTTCCGGCATCTGGCGCGGTCAGGAGGACGGCTGCGCAGTCGCCCTGGGCATCGAGACGCTGCGGGCCATCGATCTCGGCGTGGGGCCGCACCCGCGCTGCAAGTTCGGTCTGGTGGTGACCACGGGTGCGCTGCGAAGCCTCGATCAGGACGAGCTCCAGACCGCGCTGGCCCATGAGATCGGCCACGTGCAGCTCGGACATTTCCGTAGCCGTGAGGCGCGGCGCCAGGTCGAGCCGAAGATTCCGGACAGGGGCTCACCGGTCGAGTCGGACGACGGGCAGGGCCTCGGCCAGAGTCGAGCCTATGATCGGCAAGAAGAGCTGGCGGCCGACCGCTATGCCGTGGAGCTCCTGGACAAGCTTCCGGGAAGTCCCGGCCGCGGCTGCACGAGCGTGATGACCCTCATCGAGCGCCTCGACCTCGAGCGTCTGGCCCCGATGTGGTCGCACTGGCTCAATACCCATCCGACCCCCGGGGCGCGTCTCATGGCGCTCCGCGAGATCTGCCCGAAGACGCCATGACCCTGGCCAGGCTCAGCGACGAGAGCATCGCTCGCTTCGGCGAGTACGAAGCGCTTGCCTTCGAGGGGCGGTGTCTGACGAACGTGGAGCAGCACCGCGCGGCCTGTCGCGTGGCTCACGCCCTCCGCCGCCTCGGGGTCGGCGCGGGCGATCGCGTGGTGGTCATGCTGCCGAATTGTCCCGAGGTCATCCAGAGCTACGGCGGCATCCTGCGCGTGGGCGGCATCATCGTGCCCGTGATCTTCCTGCTCGGCGACGAGGAGGTCGCGCATATCCTCGCCGACTCCGAGGCCAAGGTCGTCATCACCTCCCCGGACATGGTCTGGAAAGTCGAGAAGCAGGTGGGGAGGCTGCCGAGCCTGCAGCACGTGCTTCTCGTGGATGGCGGCGGGGAGGGGACCATGCGCTCCTTCGCCGAGGAGATCGCGGGCGAGTCGGATGCCTTCGAGGCGGTGTCGCGAGGCACGGGCGACCTCGCCGTCATTCTCTATACCTCGGGTACCACGGGGGCGCCCAAGGGGGTGGCCCTCTCGCACGACAATCTGGAATCGAACGCGCGCGCCTCCGCCCGCCTCTACGAGCTGGACCGGGCGGAGTGGGCCGTCGGGGTCCTGCCCCTGTCCCACTCCTATGGGTTGACCGTCATGAACGCGGGCCACATCCTCGGCACTCGCGCCGCCCTGCTGCGGTGGTTCAATCCCGAGGCCGTGCTCGCGACCATCCAGGAATTCCGCGCCACCGCCATGTCGGCCGTGCCCACGATGCTCATCTACCTGCTGAACTATCCCGAGGCCGGCCGCTTCGACACGTCGACGATGCGGGCCTGGGGCTCGGGAGCGGCGCCTCTGCCCGTGGAGATCGTCGAGCCATTCGAGCGCAAGTTTGGCGGCAGGATTCTCGAGGGGTACGGGCTGACCGAGGCCTCGCCCGTGGTCTGTGCGCATCGCCTGTCGGGAGTGCGAAAGCTGGGCTCCGTGGGCCAGCCCATTCCCGGAGTGAGCGTGAGCATTCAGGATGACGACGGCCGCCGGCTCCCCGCGGGCGAAGTGGGAGAAGTGTGCGTCGAGGGCCCGAATGTCATGGTCGGTTACTACAAGAATGCCGCGGACACGGCGGAGGCGCTCCGGGGGGGCTGGCTGCACACGGGTGACATGGGACGCCTCGACGCCGACGGCTTTCTCTACATCGTCGAGCGCAAGAAGGACCTCATCATCCGCGGTGGCTTCAATATCTATCCGCGCGACGTCGAGGAGGCGCTCTACGCCCATCCCAAGGTGGCCGAGGCCGCCGTGGTCGGGATGCCCGACCCCGTGATGGGCGAAGAGGTCCTGGCCTTCGTGGTGATCAAACCCGGAGAAGCGGCCACGCCGGAGGAGCTGATCGCCTTCAGTCAGGGCCGGCTCGCCCGGTACAAGAGCCCACGAGAAGTCCGGATCGTGCCTTCCTTACCCAAGAGCCCGATCGGAAAGATCCTGCGCAAGGACTTACGGAGAGAGGCCCACACCGTCGTGAGGGGGAGGCGCCATGGCTGATCAGACACTGGCACGCATGTTCTGGAATCGAGTGGAGCTGAGCGGAGACAAGCCGGCCCAGCAGCTCAAGCAGCGCGGAGCGTGGAAGACCCTGACCTGGCGCGAAGTGGGAGAGGTCGTGCGCGAGGTCTCCACCGGGCTCGTGGCCCTCGGCCGCCGCCGCGGCGAGGCGGTGGGCATTCTCTCGGCCAGCCGCGCCGAGTGGGTGCAGGCCGACTTCGCCATTTTCACGGCCGGGTGCGTCACCATCCCGATCTACCCGACCTATCCGCCCGACCTCATCCAGTACATCGTCAACGACGCCGGGGTGAAGACGCTCATCGTCGAAGATCCGAGCCAGCTCGCCAAGGTCCTCGAAGTCGACGCGGCCATGCCCGGGCTCGAGCAGATCGTCGTCGTCCAGGGTTACGAGGGCAAGGAGCCTTCGCCGCGCCTGTTCACCTGGGAGGCGCTGCGTCGCCTGGGACGGGAGCGGGGCGAGGCCCTCAAGACCGAGCTGGCCGCGCGGGTGGCCGACACTGCCCCCGACGACGTCGTCACCATCGTGTATACCTCGGGCACCACGGGGCCGCCCAAGGGCGTGGTGCAGACGCACGGCAACCACATCTCCGCTCTCGAGTCGGCGGCCCAGACGACCGGTATCGCCGAAGGCAACGTGCACCTTCTCTTCCTGCCCCTCGCCCATTCCTTCGCGCGGCTCGAGTCGTTCATCGGCGTCCACCGGGGGCTCTGCACGGCCTTCGCGGAGAGCATCGACAAGCTGCGCGAGAACCTGCCCGAGACCCGGCCGCACTTCATCTGCAGTGTCCCGCGCGTGTTCGAGAAGGTCTACGCGGGTGCCCTCGCCAAGGCCGATGGAGGCTCACCCATCAAGCGGAAGATCTTCTGGTGGGCGGTGGGCGTGGGCAAGGAGGTCTCGCGGCTCAAGCAGGCGGGGCGCCCTGTCCCCGCCGGGCTGGGCCTGAAGTACGCCATCGCCACCAAGCTGGTGTTCTCGAAGATGCAGGCGGCCCTCGGCGGCCGCCTGCGATTCGCCGTCTCGGGCGGCGCGCCCCTCTCACGCGACATCGCCGAGTTCTTCCACGCCGCGGGCATCCTCATCCTCGAAGGGTATGGCCTCACGGAGACGTGTCCGGTGCTGACGAACAATCGCGAGGATGCCTTCAAGTTCGGCTCGGTGGGCAAGCCCATGCCCGGCGTGGAGATCAAGATCGCGCCCGATGGGGAGATCCTGGGCCGGGGCGGCAACATCGCCAAGGGCTACTTCAAGAAGGCCGAAGCCACTCGTGAAGTGTTCCTGGACGACGGGTGGTTCGCCACCGGTGACATCGGCCGCTTCGACGAGGACGGCTATCTTTTCATCACAGACCGCAAGAAGGACCTCATCGTGACGGCGGGCGGCATGAACATCGCCCCGCAGAACATCGAGAACCTGCTCAAGACCGATCCCTTCATCAGCCAGGCCATGGTCCACGGCGACCGCCGCCCCTATCCCGTGGCCCTCATCACCCTCAATGCCGAGGAGCTGACCAAGTTCGCGCGTGAGCAGGGCATCCTGGCCGCCGAGCCGGCCGTGCTCGTCAAGCATCCAAAGATCCTCGAGCGCGTGCAGCGCACCGTCGACGACAAGAACTCGGAGCTGCAGTCCTACGCCAAGATCAAGAAGTTCCTCGTGCTGCCCGAGGACTTCACGGTGGAGAACGGGGCGCTCACGCCCACCCTCAAGGTCAAGCGCAGGGTGATCAGCGACCGGCACCGCGCGGCCCTCGATTCCTTGTACGGGTAGGATGGCCCTCGAGGCTTTCCGACTCGACGGCAAGGCGGCCATCGTCACGGGCGCGAGCCGCGGACTGGGGCGCGCCATGGCCCTGGCTCTCGCCGAGGCCGGAGCTGACGTCGTCCTGGCCGCGCGCGCGGAGGCGGAGCTCGCCGAGACCGCGCGCGGGGTCGAGCGGCTCGGCCGGAAAGCCTTGATCCTGCCCACCGACGTGACGGCCTATGATCAGGTCGAGGCCCTCGTCGAGCGCGCCGTCCAGGGCCTCGGGCGCCTCGACATCCTCGTCAACAACGCCGGCACCGCGGGCGTGCGGCCCTTCGCGGAGATGGCACCCGAGGAGTTCCGGCGCACCATCGAGGTCAACCTCGTGGGCGTCTTCAACGGCTGCCGCGCGGCGGCGGGCCGACTCATCGCTCAGAAGTCGGGCAAGGTCATCAACCTCGCCTCCGTCCTGGGAGCGGCGGGGCTGCCCGGGTATTCCGCCTACTCCGCCTCCAAGGGCGGGGTCATCGCCCTCACGAAGGCGCTGGCCGTAGAGTGGGCGCGCTTCAATATCCAGGTCAACGCCGTGGCCCCCGGCTGGTTCGTCACCGACATGAACAGCGAGGCCTTTGCCGACGCCAAGGTGCGCGAGCGGCTCCTGCGAGACGTACCGCTCCGACGGACGGGAAGAGTGGAGGAGGTCGGGCCGCTCGTCGTGTATCTCGCCTCGCCCGCCTCCGACTACATGACCGGTCAGACCGTCTTCCTCGACGGCGGCCACACCGCGGGCTGAGGTGCTGGGCCAATTTGCTTCGCCAGTTCTACTCAGCTCTCACCTCGCGGCCCGGGCCTCTCAGTTCGAAATGCCACGTTCTCAGTCGCCAGCGACGCTCAACGTACATACAGGTACGCCTCGCGCCGCTGGCTCCTTCGGGCGCGGCCGTTCGAGCTGAGGGGCGTAGCCCCGAGGCGAGCGCTGGGTTGGTCTGGCTCGCAACTTGGCCCAGCACCCGGTGCGCTTGCCGTGAATGAGGACTGCCGTTAGGATGAGCGCCATGCACGCCGCCGTCCTCCGCGGGCCCCGGGACGTGCGGGTCGAGCAACGCGCGCAGCCGTCGCCCGGTCCCGGCGAGGCCGTCGTGCGCGTGTTCGCCTCGGGCCTCTGCGGCACCGATTACCGGATCTGGAACGGAGACCGACCCGTCGACTACCCGCGCGTCATGGGTCACGAGTTCATCGGCGAGGTGATGGCGGTGGGGGACGACGTCACCAATGTCCGGCCCGGGCAGAAGGTCGCCGTGGAGCCGAACTACTCGTGCGGTCACTGCGCCCTCTGCCGGGAAGGCAACCGCAACCTCTGTCTCTCGCGCACGGCCATCGGCATTGACGTGGACGGCGGGTTCTCCGAGCAGGCGCGGCTGCCCGCGCGCTGCTGCTGGCCGGCGCCCGCCGCCATCGACGACGATCAGCTCATGCTGGCCGAGCCGCTGGCCGTGGTGGTGCGCGCGGTGGGTCGCGGCGAGGCCCGGCGCGGCGAGCGCGCGGCCGTGCTCGGCGTGGGGGCGCTGGGACTCCTCGCCATCCAGCTGCTGAAGTCGAGGGGGCTCGAGGTCCTGGCCATCGGCCGCACTGGGCGACGCGAGGGCCTGGCCCGCGAGCTGGGCGCCGACGAGTTCACCACCACGAGCTCGGGTCGCGCTCCCGAGGTCGCGCGGAGCTTTTCCGGCCGCGAGGGGGTCGATCTGCTCGTCGAGACGGCGGGCACGGGCGCGGCCGTCGAGCAGGCCGTCGAGCTCGTTCGTCCCGGCGGCCGCCTCGTCCTCACGGGGCTGCCCCACGAGCCGTCCACGGTGGGCTTCTTCGGGGTGGTGCGTCGCGAGCTCACCATCATCGGCTCCATGATCTACCAGCAGGAGTTTCCGGAGGCCGTCCGGCTCCTGTCCGCGGGCGTGGTCAAGGTCGACCGGCTCGTCACGCACCGGTTCCCGCTCGGTCGCATCCAGGAGGCCTTTGCCGCGCATCGCTCGCCCGAGTCCATCAAGGTCACCGTCGTCATCTGATGCCACCCCGTACAGAGGGGGAAGCGGCTCGAAAGGGTTGCCACGTATGCCTTACGCCACACTGAACGGGATCCGCTTTCACTACGAGACACAGGGGGAGGGCGATCCCCTCCTGCTCATCAATGGGCTCTCCGCTCCCGCGGCGAACTGGCTCTTTCAGGTCAAGGGATTGTCTCCCCACTACCAAGTGGTGACCTTCGACAACCGCGGGGTGGGGGAGACGGACATGCCCGACGCGTCCGTGTATCCCACGACCCAGATGGCCGACGATGCCGCGGCCGTGCTCGACCACCTCGGCATCCCGAAGGCGCATGTGATCGGCCACTCCATGGGCGGCACCATCGCCATGGAGCTCGCCATACGCCACCCGCAGCGGGTGCGTAGCCTCGCCCTCTGCGGCACCTGGGCCCAGGGCGACGGCCGGTTTCTCCACGCCGTCCGCTCCTGGATGGCCTTGTGGGGCGAGCTCGATCCCGAGTCGCGCTTCCGCTATCTCCTCATGCCGTGGCTCTACACCCCCGCCTTTCTCGCCGATCCCGCCCAGGTCGACGCCACCGTCAAGCGCGCGCTCGAGTATCCCTTCCCGACGCGGCCCGAGGCGCTGGAGCGCCAGGGTCAGGGCATCCTCGAGTGGAACGGCTCGCGGCTCAAGGACATCAAGAAGATCCGCGTTCCCTCGCTCGTGCTCGTCGGCCGCGACGACAACTTGACGGTGCCCGCCTTCTCGCGCGTGCTCGCCGCCCTCATCCCCAAGGCGCAGCTCAAGCTGATCTCGGGCGGGCACGGCTTCACCGTCGAATGCTGGGAAGCGTTCAACCGCGCCGTCCTGGGATTTCTCCAGGCGGTGAAGAAGTAGCGTTCGCTCTGAAGGGCGCCGCCATGGGGCGAGGACCGAGTTGACCGCGGGGAGACTTGCGGGCAGGAACGCCCTCGTCACCGGCTCAACGAAGGGAATCGGGCTCGGCATCGCGCGCGCGTATGCTCGAGAGGGCGCGCGCATCATCGTGAACTCGCGGAGCGCCGAGGATTGCGCGCGCACCGCTCGCGAGCTGGGTGAGGCAGCCGTCCCCATCGCCGCCGATCTCTCGCGCACGGACGAGGTCAGGCGACTGGCCAAGGAGGCGCGCGCGGCCGTCGGGGGAAGGATCGACATCCTCGTGAACAATGCCGGCCAGCCCCGCGTGGCGCCATCCGAGAGCCTGCCCGAGGCCGACTACCGCTACACCATGGATCTCAACCTGACCTCCTGCCTGGTGATGACCCAGGAAGTGGTGGGAGACATGCTGGCGGCCGGCGAGGGCTGCATCATCCACGTCAGCAGCATGAACGGCTCGGTGCCCTTCCCGCAGCGCCTGGCCTACTGCGTGTCCAAGGCCGGGCTCAACATGATGACCCGGGTGATGGCCATCGAGTGGGCGGCCCGCGGCGTGCGTGTCAATGCCATAGCCCCGGGCTATGTCGAGACCGATTTCATCAAGAACCTGTCCGCGCGAGGGGTCCTCGACCCTGCCAAGCTTGCCCGGCGCACGCCCATGGGCCGTATCGGCAGGCCGGAGGAAATTGGTGAAGTAGCAGTCTTTTTGGCTTCATCCGGGGCTTCCTTCATCACGGGTGAGATCCTGACCGCGGACGGAGGATGGTCAGCCTACGGCTATCTTTGATAGGGTGCCTAGAGGGGTGTAAACAAAGCGATACACCCCGTCGTCCTAGCTGGACAGGAGGCATCCCTTGAGAGCACGCGTCGGCAGCCTGCCCCTTCTCGCCGTGGCCGTTCTGGCCGCTTCCGCCTGCTCGAGCGCTCCCCGCTCCAGGCAGGCGGCGGTGCCCGCTCTCCAGGCCGCCCCCGAGCCCGCGCCGGCGGTTCGTGTCATGCTTCCCGCGACCAGCCTCTCCGAGGAACAGCGGATCGTGCACGCGCTGAACCGGCTCGGCTATGGACCCCGCCCGGGGGACGTCGAGCGCGTGCGGCAGATGGGGCTCGCGAAGTGGATGGAGCGCCAGCTCGAGCCCTCGCGCATCCCGGACGAGCGCGCCCAGGCGGCCCTCCAGGCATTTCCCACGCTGACCCGGAGCGTGCCCGAGCTCGTGCTCGCGTACCCCGAGCCCGACCCCAAGCTCCTCGCGAAGGTGCAGTCCGGGGAGATGACGCAGCAGGAGATGCGGCAGATGGCGCCGCCGGAGCGACGGCCCTTTCGCATTCCCGCCGAGCTGCAGGCCGCCAAGCTCACGCGCGCCGTGATGTCAGAGCGCCAGCTCGAGGAAGTCATGACGGACTTCTGGTTCAACCACTTCAACGTCGACGCGCGCAAGGGGGCGGTGAAGTGGATGGTGGCCGACTACGAGCGCACGGCCATCCGCCCGCACGCCCTCGGCAAGTTCCGCGATCTCCTGCTCGCCACGGCCCGGCATCCCGCCATGCTCTTCTACCTCGACAACTGGATGTCGACTCGCGCCGATCTCGTCATGGCCGCGGGTCCCAACAAGGGCCGCCGGATGGGCCTCAACGAGAACTACGCGCGCGAGATCATGGAGCTCCACACCCTCGGCGTGGACGGCGGCTACACCCAGCAGGACGTGATCGAGGTAGCGCGGGCCTTCACGGGCTGGACCATCGAGCGCCCGCGCGAGCAGGGCACCTTCGTGTTCCGGCCGGCCGCCCATGATCAGGGCGCCAAGAAGGTGCTCGGCCATGTCCTGCCGGGCTACGGGGGCGAGCAGGACGGCATCCACGTGATCGACATTCTTGCGCGGCATCCCGCCACGGCGCGGTTCATCGCCACCAAGCTTGTCCGGCGCTTCGTGAGTGACGAGCCGCCGCCCGCCCTGGTCGAGCGCGCCGCGAGGACTTTTCAGGACACCGACGGCGACATCCGCAAGGTGGTGGCGACCATCGTCTCGTCGCCGGAGTTCTTCTCCGCGGATGCCTACGGGGCCAAGATCAAGAAGCCGATCGAGCTCGTGGCGAGTGCGGTGCGCGCGGTGGGCGGAGAGATCGCCCTGCCGGGCGACCCGGGCAGCCAGCAGGTGGGCGGAGGCCTCGCCCTCGCCCTCCAGGTCGCCAAGCTGGGCGAGCCCCTCTATCAGCAGCAGCCGCCCACGGGCTATCCGGACGTGGCGGAGGCCTGGGTCAATACGGGCGCGCTGCTCAACCGGCTCAACTTCGCGCTTGCCCTCGCGCAGAACCGCATCCCGGGCGTTCAGGTCGACATCGGCCGCGCCGTCGGCGCCGCCGACCGCGAGAAGCCCCCGCAGGTCCTGGACGCCCTCCTCGCCTCGCTGCTCCAGGGACAGGCGAGGCCGGAGACGCGCGCTGTGCTCGCCGCTCAGCTCGACAATCCGGAGATCATCCGCGCCACTTCCGACGACCGGAAGGCGGCGGCGGGGCGCCCGGCGGCGAATACCCCCACGGCGAATACTGATGTCGACAAGCTCGCGGCCCTCGTCCTGGGCTCGCCGGAATTCCAGAGGAGATAGTCCCGTGGACTGCCACTGCACCCGACGCTCGTTCATGAAGGGCGGCGCCCTCGCCCTGCTCGGTCTGGGCGCCATCCCGCACTTTCTCGTCCGCGCGGCTTACGCCCAGGGCGGGGTCTCCCGGCCCAAGATCCTCATCGCCGTCTTCCAGCGCGGCGCCGTGGACGGGCTGAGCATGGTCGTGCCACACGGCGATCCCAGCTACTACGGCGCGCGCGGAAGCATCGCCATCGCGCGGCCGGGCGGGAGCCAGGGCAGCCTCGACCTCGACGGCTTCTTCGGATTGCATCCGTCCATGGCCGCGCTGAAGCCGATCTGGGATGACCGGCGCCTCGCCCTCGTTCACGCCTGCGGCTCCCCGGACACCACGCGCTCGCATTTCGACGCGCAGGACTACATGGAGTCGGGGACGCCCGGCGTGAAGAGCACCCCGGACGGCTGGCTGGCGCGCGGGCTGCAAGCCGCGCCCGCCACGAGCTCTTCGCCATTCCGCGCCGTGGCCATGGGCTCCCAGATGCCACGGACGCTCCGGGGCGAGCTTGGCGCCATCGCCATGGGAAGCGCGGGCGACTTCGATGTGAAGCAGGGCATGGCGGGCATGGGCGGCGGGGTCAACGCGCGGGCGGGCTTCGAGTCCCTCTACGAGCAGGGCGTCAAGGACATCTTGCACGGCACGGGCCGAGAGACCTTCGAGGCCGTCAAGATGCTCAAGGCGGCCAAGCTCGAGCGCTTCCAGCCCGAGAACGGCGCCCAGTACCCACGGGGAAAGTTCGGCGACAATCTCAAGCAGATCGCCCAGCTCATCAAGGCGGACGTCGGGCTCCAGGTCGCCTTCGCCGACATGGGCGGCTGGGACACTCACGCTGCCCAGGGCAACGAGCGGGGTCAGCTCGCGAGCCGTCTCACGGAATTCTCCGATGGCCTCGCCGCGCTCTATCGCGACCTCGGCGATCGAATGGCCGACGTGGTCGTGCTGACCATGTCCGAGTTCGGGCGCACGGTGCGCGAGAACGGCAATCGGGGCACCGACCACGGCCACGCCACGGCCATGCTCGTGCTCGGCGGCCCCGTCAAGGGCGGGCGCGCCTATGGGCGCTGGCCGGGGCTGGCCCCGGAGCAGCTCTACGAGGGACGAGATCTCGCGGTGACCACGGATTTCCGGCACCTCTTCGCCGAAGTGGCCGTCCGTCACCTGGGGATCCCCGCCTCGGCGCCGATCTTTCCCGGATTTTCCACGAATCCCGCGAAGTATCCGGGAGCCCTCGTGTAGACTCCGCCGCATGTGGGAAGCCCTGGCACTCACCGCCGCGCTCTGCCAGGTGCTCCGCAACACGGTGATGAAGCGGCTCGGTCACGAGCTGGACGAGTACATGGCGGTGTGGGGGCGCTTTACCTTCCTGCTTCCCTTCGCCGCGCTGTTCGTCCTGTGGCACGGTCCTCCCCAGATCAAGCCAGGATTCGTGTGGGCCTGCCTTCTCTTCGCCATCTGCCAAATCATCTCGACCATGGCGCTGTCGAAGGCGCTCAAGCTCTCCCCGATCTCCATGGTCACCGCGCTCTGGAAGGTCAGCCTCCTCGTCCTCGTGGGCCTCGGCTATGTCACTCTCAAGGAAAAGCCGAACGTGCTCGGCGTGGCGGGCATTCTCATCAGCATGAGCGGTGTCTATCTCCTCAACGTCCAACGCGCGCACATCTCGTGGTGGGCGCCCCTGGCCGTGCTCTTCACCGATCGGGGGCTGCGCTACACGCTCCTCGCCGCTCTCTTCTTCGCGCCCTCCGTCATCACCATCAAGTGGGCCATGCAGCTCTCCGATCCCTACATGGGCACCCTGGGCGGATACCTCGCGGCCAGCTTGCTCGTCACCCCCGTCGTGCTCGTGACGTCACGCAGCTATTTCGTGGCCGTCCCGCGCCACTGGATGGCCTTCATCTCCTTCGGTTTCTTCGCGGCGCTGACCACGGTGACCCAGGGCCACGCGTATCTGCTGACCCTCTCCTCCTATGTGGAAGCCGTCAAGCAGGTGGAGATCCTCTTCGCCCTCGGCATCGGCATGCTGATCTTCGGGGAGAGGCAGAAGGTGCGCGAGATCGCCCCCGGGGCCATCGTCATGCTGGCGGGAGTCGTGCTACTGTCGCTGGCGGCCTAGGTAGCTCGGAGGGGGGCTCCGCCCCCCTTCCGACGCCTCCCGCCAAGAACAGCTTGCGCCGGCGAAGCCGGCGCTCGAAGCGGAGCAGTTTCCTCGTGAGCGAATGGAGATTTTGAATTACTCGGACAGAGGGCTAGCCCAATTGACGGAGGTGACGGCATGACCGGACGCATGATCAGGCTCGGCTCCTGCATCCTTCTCGCCTTCCTCCTCGCCGGCTGTGGCGCGTCGAGCAAGGAAGACATCGTCGCCAAGGCGAGAGATGCCAAGACGCGCTCCGCGCTCGAGAAGGCCCTGGGCAAGCCGGACGATATCAGCAAGCTCGGCCCTGTCGAGAAGTGGACCTACAAGGCCAAGAACGGCCAGGTCACCTTTGTGCTGGTGGGGGACACGGTGACGATCGAGGCGGCGGGGGACTCCGAGAAGAAGAACTAGAGACGCTCGGCGGAATAGACCGACACCGCCGAGCCCGCGGCGAGGACGACCGAAACGGGCTTCTCCGCGGACAGCATGCGCCAGCCCGGCCCGTAGACCACCTCCGCGTCGAAGTCGAGGCTCCACGAGCGCACCGGGTACACGTCCCAGACAGCATGCCGCACCCGAAAGGCGAGCGTGCGGCCGCGCCGGTCCCGGCCGAAGCCCCATTCGTGCTCCTTGAAGAAATGCTCGAGGCTGTCCTCGGCAGGCCGGAACGTAGGCGTGCCGCCCGTGACCTCGATGCTCTGAGTGCGTCCGCGCCAGCGGAGCCGGCGTGCCGTCACCATCGCCCCCGTCTCCACGCCCGCGTCGCTCTCGATGGGCGCCACGAGGTACGGCTCGTGATAGAGGGCGCGGGCCAGCCAGGCCACGATGGCCAGCGGGACGAACTCGCGGATGAAGACGACCCCGCGCCGCTCCCCCCGCCGCGCGTAGAAGCGCAGGTTGACCTCGGGGAATCTCGTGAAGCCCGGCCAGGGGATGCCGAGGACCCGCGTGTCGAGGAAATCGAAGGCCACCAGACTGGCGAAGGCCGCCCCGTCGCGTCGATCGAGCTCGAGACCTGCGGGAAGATGAGGCTCGAGGAGGGCCGGGGGGACCTCCCAGGTGAGGATGGCGAGATTGGACCAGCGCGCGGTGAGAAAGGGCCGGCGCACGGTCTTCATGGGGACCGTGCTCATGGCGGCGGCCGCTCAGAGCTCCGGGCGCTTGCCGTGCGCGGCGCGGACCACCGTCTTGATCCCGCCGCGCACGCTGAAGTCGCCCACCACTTCGATCCACCGTGGGTTGGCCGCCGCCACGAAATCGTTGAGGATGCGGTTGGTCACGTCTTCGTGGAAGGCACCCTCGTTCCGGTAGGACCAGATGTAGAGCTTGATGCTCTTGAGCTCGACGAGGTGCAGGTCGGGCACGTACCTGATGCGGAAGGTGGCGAAGTCGGGCTGCCCCGTCATCGGGCACAGGCACGTGAACTCCGGGATCTCGAGGGCGACCTCGTAGTCGCGATCCGCGTGCGGATTCGGCACGACCTCGAGGTGCCGGGAGGGCTCGCTCGGCATGGGGCTATTCTACCGCCGCGGGCCCGCGGGGCGGGAGCGCCAGATGGTGTCCCGCACGCGCTCGATGGTGGCCGCGGGCATGTATTCGAGGAGCAGGACCTGCGCCCCTCGGCGATCGACGAGCGAGGCGTGGCCGCCGTCGCTCCACGTGGTCGCCTGGCCGCCCCCGGCGCGCATCTTGGCCGCGAGCCCGGGATGCCGTCGGGCGACGAAATCACGAAGGTGGCCGGCCAGGGTCACCGCGACCTGCTCATCGCGCAGCACGACGAGGCAGGCGATGAGAAACTGACCCCCTCCGTCCTCCCAGACCTGGAAGCGGTCCCCGCGCCAACCGATGGCGGCGCGTCGTCCCTCGATCTCGCCAAGGTGCAGCCCGATCACCGCGCCCATCCCGAACTCGCCCATCTCGTCCTCGGACACGAGCATCCCGCCCGGAAGGAGCCGCGCGAGGTCCGGGAGGGTGACGGGCACGGGATCTTCGCGGAGCGCGCCAAGACGCTTGGCCGGGTCCATGATCTGCGCGGTGGAGCGGGGAGGATCGCGGTAGAGGGCGCTCATGGCCGACCAGGGATGAGCCTTGCGGAGCTGATAGGCGAACCCGACGCCCTCGAGATACGGGAAGAGCAAGAGGTCGCGAAGGAACTTGGGCGCCTTGGCGATCATTGGTCCGCCCGCGCTCGTGGCAATGAGCCCCTGGGTATTGGACAGGTCCGGGAGCATGGTGATGTCCATGTTCTGGGCCTTGAGCAGGAAGTCGATGGTCAAGGCCACCGCCTCGCCCTCGATGAGCGCCTGGCGGGCGAGGAGCTGATCGCCCCGCCCCGGGTCGGGCGAGATGAAGCCGTCGAGAGCGATCTCGCCATCCTGGAGAGCGTGCACCAGCTCGTGGATGAGGGCCGCGCGCTGCTGCTCGGGGGGCAGCCAGTCGCCCACCACCATGACCTTGGCGCGGGGGTCATAGTACGCGGAGATCTGCTCCTGCATCAGATCGAGGAAGAGCGTGCGCAGATCATAGTCCGCCGGGATCAGCCCCCACGCGACCAGCGTCTTGCGCTCGGCCTCGATGCGGGCGGGGGAGTAGCGCCGGTTCATCTCCTGCTCCATGAACCGGCGATTGTCCTCGCGGGAGCGGAGGAGCACGGGAGGCGGATGGCCCGGCGAGGTCATGCCCTTGAGGGCGGCGAGCTGCTGATAGATGGGGGCGGCCAGGGCCTCGAGGGCTCGGGACGAATCGGGCGGCTGGGCCTGAGACTGGGCGAGGAGAGCGGGCGCGCAGGCGAGGACGAACAGGACCGCCCACAGGCGCCGCATGGGGCGATGATACCCCGAGGAAGCCATGAGGAGACCGAACGTGGGCGCCGGACTCTGCCTTGCTCGAGGATAAGCTTAGCGCCGGAGCTCCGACGCGACCGGCGTCCAGAGCTCCGGCGTCTTGTTCAGGACGGAGGTCAGCGGTAAGGCGGCGCCGGCGGCACGGGCGGGACCGCGGCAGCGGGATTGGGCTCCCACACCCACTGATAGGCCACGCTCACGCCGTCGCCGTACAAGCGATAGCAGCCGGTCGGGTAGCAGACGTCCCGTCGCACGGGCGCGGTATACACCTGCGTCTGGGGGTAGTAGGTCGGCGGCGGCGCCAGGTAAACGGGCTCTGGATAGACCGGCGTCGGGTACACGACTCGGGGAGCCGTGGCCGCCACGATGGCCGAGCCGACGAGAAGGCCGCCGATCACCGCCCCGGGGCCCCACCAGCCATGCCAGCCGCCACCACGCCAGCCGTGGCCGCCGTGGCCGTGCCAGCCGCTGCGCTCGCCACCATGCCAGTCGCCGTGGCCGCCCGCAGCGAAGGCCGGGGCGGCGAGCCCGAGCGAAAGAACGCCAATGAGTGCGAGACCGACGATCTTCTTCATGACCATTGCCCCCTGGTTCCGGAACGATCGAGTTGACGTCTCGACGCTTAGGCCTTGGACGGACGTCGTCGGTACTTGTTCTCAAGAAGTGGCGGAAGGTGGTGAAGCAGACGTGTCCCGAGTGTAAAGAAATGTGAAGAGGGCTAGCGCCAGGTGGTGAGACCGATACCCGTGGCGACCATGATGGAAGCGAGGAGGATCTCGGGAGAGACGCCCTCGTGGCCGATGAGGGCCGCGATCAGCACTCCCCAGATGGGCGTCGACAGCGCCACCGTGGCCATCGCGCTGGGCTGGTAGACCTGCAAGAGCTTCGCGTTCAGCACGAAGTTGAAGCCGCCGATGAGCGCTCCCTGGTAGAGGATGGACAGGAGCAGGCCCATCGTCCAGCGCGTGGGCCGATCCACATCCCATAGCAGACTCACGAGGAAGAGTCCCGCGGCGCCGATGATCGACTGGTACATCATGAGGCGCACCGGGTCCACCCGCTGGACGGTCTTCGCGATGAAGACGGTGCGCTCCGCGAGCAGGAGCGCGCTCACCGAGATGATCAGGTCTCCCACGAGCGTCCCTCCCGCGCCCGTGAAGCCGGGTGCGAAGAGGACGACCACGCCGCTGTAGGCGACCAGCACTCCCACGAGCTTGCGCGCGGTGAGGCGGTCGCCGGGAAGGAGGAAGTGGGCGAAGACGACGGTGTGGACCGCGTAGGAGTTGACCATGATGACGGCGTGAGCGGCGGTGGTGCGGTCAATGCCCACGTTCATGAGCGCGACCTGCACGACGCAGAGAAGACCGAGAGACCAGATGGCCTTGCCCTGGCCCCTGGGGATCAGGAGAACATCACGGCGTCCCGTGGTCACGGCATACGCGAAGATGACCATGGCGCTGAGGGCGAAGCGGAAGAAGGCCATGCGGACCGGCGCGACGTCGGCGAGACCGAGCTTGATGGCCACGGGATTGGCGCCCCAGAGTACGGCGAGCACGAGCGCCAGGATGGCGCCTTTGACATCGAGGGGGCGGTGTACGGGCACGAGAGCGGCTATGGTAGCATGAGGCCTCGATGAAGATCGGGCTCGTCGGCCTCTCCAAGAGCGGGAAGACCTCGCTGTTCAACCTGTTGACGGGCGCCACCGTTGCCATCTCGTCCTTCGGGGCGTCGCGTGGCGAGATGCATGCCGGTGTCGCGCGAGTGCCGGACGAGCGCGTCGATCGTCTCAGCGTGCTCTTCAAGCCGAAGAAGACCACCTTCGCCACGTTCGAGGTCGTGGATCTCGCGGGCATCAGCAAGGGCGAGCGGGAAGGGCTCGACGCCAAGGAATTCAGGAATGCCGACGCCCTGCTCCATGTGGTGCGCGCGTTCGCCGACGCGGCCGGCGCGGCGCCCAATCCCAAGGGCGACATCGCCGACCTCGAGACGGAGCTGATCCTCGCCGATCTCGAGGTGGTGGAGCGCCGGCTCGAGCGCCTGGAAGCCTCGATCAAGAAGAAGCGGACCGACGCGGACGTCAAGGAGCAGGCCATCCTGCTCAAGATCAAGCCCGCCCTCGAAGCGGAGACGCCCATTCGCGCGATCCCGCTTCCGGACGACGATGCCCGGGCCATTCGAGGCTTCACGTTTCTCTCGCAGAAGCCCATCCTCCACTGTCTCAACCTCTCGGAGAAGGAGATCGACCGCGGCCCGAGCCTGGTCGAGAGCTTCGGGCTCCAGGAGGTGGCGGCGCGGGCCGGCACCGCCGTCGGGTGGGTCTCGGCGGTGATCGAAGCCGAGGTCGCTCAGCTCGCGGGAGAGGAGCAGGCCGCGTTCCTCGCCGACCTCCGACTCAGCGAGCCCGCCATCAAGCGCGTGCTTCGCGACTGCTACGTGCTCCTGGGGCTGCTCTCGTTCTTCACGGTGGGCGAGGATGAGGTGCGGGCCTGGTCCGTGCCGCGGGGCACGCGGGCCCAGGACGCGGCGGGGGCCATCCACTCCGACATCGCGCGCGGCTTCATCCGCGCCGAGGTCGTGGGCTACGACGAGCTGGTCGCCGCCGAGGGCTCCATGGCCGCCGTGCGCGAGAAGGGTCAGTTCCGCCTGGAGGGCAAGGACTACGTCGTGCGAGACGGCGAGATCTGCCACTTCCGCTTCAACGTCGCCAAATAACATAGAAGTTCGAGCTGAACGCCGGCCGAGGCCGGAGGCCCAGGTCGGTGTGAGGCGAGTGCTGAGTTAAGGAGTTCGAGCTGAACGCCGGCCGAGGCCGGAGGCCCAGGTC
>DASQAK010000191.1:0-4167 GCA_035635755.1 Candidatus Methylomirabilota bacterium
CAGCTCTCGCCGAGCGAAAGCCGGGGGGCCGCCTTCGGATGGCTCGCCCTCAGCGTCCAGCTGGGAGGCGCCTTGAGCCCGCTGGCCACGGGAGGCCTGGCCGCGCTGAGCCTGCCCGGGGCCTTCCTCGTCGACGGCGGCCTCGCCTGGGTGGCCGCCCTGCTGCTCCTGCTCGTGGCCCGCGATCTGATCAGCCGGCACCCCTAAGCGCCGAGAGGCGCGCCATCCGCGCTGCAGTAGAATGCCAGGATGCATCGGTACCGCGCCGTGCTCGTCGGCTGCGGGGGACGTGGACAGAGCCATGCCCTTGGCCTCCTCGCGAATCCGGATCGCTTCGACCTGGTGGCGCTCTGCGATCAGGATGAGGCCCGTCTCGGTGCCCTCGCGGCCAAGCTCGGCATCTCCCGCGGCTATGCCGACGCCGGAGCCATGCTCGCCACCGAGCGGCCGGACGTGCTCTGCTTCGCCACCCCACCCGCCGTCCGGCTCGAGCTGGTCGAGCTCGGCGTCCGGCACGGGGTGAAGGCCATCGCGTTCGAGAAGCCGCTCGCCCTCTCGCTGGCCGAGGCTCGTCGCATCGTGACCCTGTGCGGGGACGGCGTGAAGGCCGTGGTCTGCCATCAGCTCAAGCACGCGGCGCACTGGCGGCGCGTCAAGGAGATCGTGGACAGCGGCGCCATCGGCGCCATCCACTCCTTCCACGCCACCGCCCGCCCCTCGATGCTGCGCGTGGGCACGCATCTCGTCGATGCCGTGCTCTGGCTCGGCGCGGGCGCGCGTGCCACCTGGGTGCTCGGCCAGTCGCATGGGCGCGCGGCCTATCTCGAGGATCATCCCTGTCCCGATCACGTGGCAGGAATCGTCGAGCTCGAGAGCGGGGTCCGGGGCGTCATGGAGATCGGCTCCCTCGCCCCGCGTCACCTGGACGAGGCCGACTTCTGGGAAGACGTGGCGGTGACGGTCCGGGGCGCGGAGGGGCATGCGCGAGTCGTGCTGGGCCGGGGGTGGGAGGCGGTGACGAGAAGGTCAGGGGGACGGACCGAATCCGGGCCGGCCGACGGCTCGCCGGGAGAGCCGGAGCACCTGCGGCTTCTCGCCGACTGGCTCGACGATTCCCGCCGGGTGCATCCCTCGAATCTCGAGACGAGCTATCAGGGCTTCGAGATCCTGATGGCTCTGGCCTTGTCGAGTCTCGAGCGCCGCCGCGTCGATCTGCCCATTCGTGGAAATCCGGACGCCATTCTCGAGCGGCTCCGCGACGCCCTTCCGGACGGGCCCGCCGCATCGTGATCGCGCTTCGAGAGGTGACCAAGCGCTTCGGCGACCGCGTCGCCCTCGACGCCGTGTCGCTCGACGTGCGGCCCGCCTCCACCCACGTTCTTCTCGGCTCGAGCGGATCGGGGAAATCCACCGTGCTGCGACTCATCCTCGGCTTGATCGAGGCGGACGCGGGCGAGGTGCAGGTGGACGGCACGCCCGTCACTCCCTCGACCCGGGCGCAGCTCGTGAGACACATGGGCTACGTGGTGCAAGACGGCGGACTCTATCCGCACCTGACCGCCCATCGAAATGTCACACTCCCGACGGAAGCGCATGGCTGGGACCCCTCCCGAGCCGGCCCGCGCGTGACCGAGCTCGGAACCATGGTGGGGCTCGACGAGGAGACGCTGCGCCTCTATCCGCGCGAGCTGAGCGGGGGACAGCGCCAGCGCGTCGGGCTCATGCGGGCGCTCGTGCTCGATCCGCCCGTGCTCTTGCTCGACGAGCCCCTGGGAGCGCTCGATCCCATCGTTCGGGCCGAGCTGCAGGGTCAGCTCGGCCGGCTCTTCGCGGCGCTGGGCAAGACCGTCGTCCTCGTCACCCACGATATCCGTGAGGCGGCGCTCCTCGGCTCCACCATCACGCTCATGCACGCGGGTCGCGTCGTCCAGCAGGGCACGTTCGCCGACCTGCTCGAGCGGCCGGCCGCGCCGTTCGTGACCCAGTTCCTCACCGCCCAGACCCTGGGCGCGGGCGCGTCGCGGGCCCGCTAGGTCAATGCGCGCGCTCATCGGTATGGGCCTCGGGATGCTGCTCCTGCACGGCTCCGTGGCGGGCGCGGCGGAGAACGGAGTCATCCGCGTCGGCTCGAAGTCCTTCACCGAGAGCTACATCCTCGCGGAGATCGCCGCCCAGGTGATCGAGCGGGTCGGGGAGGCGCGGGCCGAGCGGCGGCACGGGCTCGGCGGCACGGGGATCACCTACCGGGCCATCGCGTCCGGCGCCATCGACCTCTACCCGGAATACACGGGCACGCTCGCCCGCATCATCCTGAAGGACTCGGCCCTCCACACTCCCGAGGCGATCCGCGCGCGCCTCCTCGCCTCGGGGCTGACCATGAGCGAGCCCCTCGGCTTCAGCAATACGTATGCCCTCGCCGTGCGCGCGGAGACGGCGGAGCGCCGCGGGCTCCGGCGCATCAGCGACCTCGCGCGTCATCCTGAACTGAAGGCGGCGTTCAGCTCCGGCTTTCTGGAGCGCGAGGACGGCTGGCCCGGGCTCACGCGCCACTACGGCCTCGCCTTGAGGGAGGTGCGCGTGATGGAGCACGCCCTGACGTACCGCGCCATCGTCAGCGGCGACGTGGATCTCATGGACGTCTTCTCGACGGACGGCCAGCTCGAGCGGCTGCGCCTTCAGATCCTCCAGGATGACAAGCGCTTCTTCCCGGACTACTCGGCCGTGCTCCTGGCGCGCCGGGACATGGCGGAGCGCTTCCCGCGCACGTGGGCGCGGCTCCGCGAAGCCTTCGAAGGCGCGCTCGACGACCAGCGCATGGCCAAGCTGAACGCGATGGCGGACCTGGACGGCAAGAGCGTGGCCGAGGTGGCCGCGGCATTTCTGGGGACGGCCTCCCCGGATCCGCGCCGCCCGCCGGGCGTCCTCTCGGAGATCTCCGCGCTCACCCTCGACCACCTGGTCCTCGTCCTGATCTCGCTGGCCGCCGCCGTCGTGCTCGGCATCCCGATGGGTATCGCGGCGGCGCGCTTCCGGCGAACGGGTCAGATCGAGCTGGGAGTCATCGGCATGCTGCAGACGGTCCCGGCCCTGGCCCTTCTCGTCTTCATGATCCCGCTCTTCGGCATCGGGAAAGGCCCCGCCCTCGTCGCTCTGTCCCTCTACGCGCTCCTGCCCGTCGTGCGCAGCACGTACGCGGGCCTCATCGCCATCGATGGGCATCTTCTCGACATCGCCTTCGTGCTCGGGCTCGGACGTCTCAAGCGCCTCGTGCGGATCGAGTTGCCCCTCGCCTCCATCAGCATCATGGCGGGCATCAAGACAGCGGCGGTGATGACGGTGGGGACGGCGACGCTCGCCGCCTTCATCGGCGGGGGCGGCTACGGCACGCTGATCGTGCGCGGGCTCGCCCTGGACGACACGGCGACGATCCTGGCGGGCGCGGCACCGGCCGCCGTGATGGCGGTGGCCTTTCACGTCGCCTTCGAGCTGCTGGACCGGCTCGCCGTCCCCCGCGGCCTCCGCCGGTAGGCCGGATGTCAGACGGCCGGCACCGTGCCGCCGTCGATCACGTACTCGCTCCCGTGGATCGAGGCTGCTCGGTCAGAGACGAGGAAGGCGACCAGCTCCGCGACCTCTTCGGGCCGCCCGGGCCTGCCGATCGGAATTCCTCCAAGCGAGTCCATCAGGCCCCGGCGGGCGGTGTCCTCGTCAGTCCCGGCCTTTTCCGCGAGGCGAGCGACAAGGCCTTGTGCCGCCGTCGTTTCGATGAAGCCCGGCGCGACCGTATTGACGCGGACGCCCTTGGGCCCGACTTCCTTCGACAGCCCCTTGCTGTAGGTCGTCAACGCGGCCTTGGCGGCCGCATAGGCGAGTGTCGCCTCGAAGAGCGGCAAGCGACGCTGGATGGACGAGATGTGAATGATGACGCCAGCGCCCCGCTCCAGCATGCCGGGCAGCAGCCCGCGGTCGAGGCGGACGGCGGCGAGCAGGTTGGCGTTGATGGTGTTCTGCCAATCCTCGTCGCCAAGAGCCAGCACGCCGCCGCTCGGTGCGGAGGAGCCCCCGACATTGTTGACGAGAATGTCCACGCCGCCGAGACGATCCAGCACTTCCCGGACCACCCTGTCCACGCCCTCGCGCGTGCTGATGTCGGCTTGGACGAACAAT
>DASQAK010000192.1:0-2357 GCA_035635755.1 Candidatus Methylomirabilota bacterium
ACGACGTTCCGCTACCAGATTCCCGTCGAGCAGACCAAGTGGAAATTCGAAGGCCAGAGCGATACCGCCTTCACGTGGGAATACGAGGACGGGCGCGAGAAGCTCCTGACCCTCTACGACAAGGGCAAGAAGCAGCAGTGGGATGCCGCCGAGCGCCTCGACTGGACGCAGGATCTCGATCCCGAGAACCCCATGATGATGGACGACCGGGCCATCCAGATCTATGGCTCGCCCGTCTGGGAGCGCCTCACGCCGAAGGAACGGACGCGTGTCCGCCACCATCTCCAGGCCCAGTCCCTCTCCCAGTTCATGCACGGTGAGCAGGGCGCCCTCATCGCCACCGCCAAGATCGTCCAGACCGTCCCCGATGCCGACGCGAAGTTCTACGCGGCCACCCAGGTGATGGACGAGGCGCGCCACGTCGAGGCCTATGCCCGCCTCCTCCACGAGAAGTTCGAGCTCGCCTACCCGATCACCCCCGGGCTGAAGGCGCTCCTCGAGAGCACGATCAGCGATCGCCGCTGGGACATGACGTATCTGGGCATGCAGATCCTGATCGAGGGCCTGGCCCTGGCCGCCTTCCAGCGCATCCGCGACACGGCCAAGAACCCGCTGGCCGCCGCCGTCAACGCCTACGTCATGCAGGACGAGGCGCGCCACGTCGCCTTCGGCCGGCTGGCCCTGCGCGACTACTATCCGCAGCTGACCGAGACGGAGCGCGACGAGCGCGAGCAGTTCGTGGTCGAGGCCTGCTATCACATGCGCGACCGCTTCAACCAGCGCGAGGTGTGGGAGACGCTCGGGCTTCCCGTGGAGGAGTGCATCCAGGCCACGCTCCAGTCGGACCAGATGCGCCAGTTCCGCACGCGCCTCTTCACGCGCATCGTCCCCACCGTCAAGGACATCGGTCTCTGGGGCTCCCGGGTGCAGAAGGCCTACGCGGACATGGGCGTGCTCCAGTTCGCCGACGTGGACGCCGAGGCCCTGCTGGAGAACGACGCGCGCGTGGCCCTGGACTTCGACGCCCGCCGCGCTTGAGCGAAGGGACCATGAGGCCAAACGAGCATCTTTCAGAGTAAGGCGACCAGATGAAGGGTCTGATCATGGACTATCCGCTCACGCTCACTCAGTTCTTCGAGCGCGCGCGGAAGATCTTTCACCGGAAGACGATGGCCACGCGGGTGCCCGGTGTCGGGCTCTGGCGCTACACGTATGCCGACTACGCCGACCGCGTCTGCCGGCTCTCCGCCGCTCTCGCCAAGCTGGGGCTCGCCAAGGGCGATCGCGTCGGCACCTTCGCGTGGAACTCGCACCGCCACATGGAGGTCTATTTCGCTGCGCCCTTGATGGGCATGGTGCTCCACACCGTCAACATCCGGCTCTCGCCCCAGGACATCACCTACATCATCAATCACGCCGAGGACCGGGTGCTCGTCGTGGACGCCAGCCTGTGGCACCTCCTCGAGCCCATCCGGAAGGACCTCACGAGCGTCCGGCACTTCATCGTCATGAAGGATTCGCCGGACGCGCAGATCCCCCCGGGCGCCCTCGACTACGAGGCGCTGGTGGCCGACGCCAAGCCCGTGGAGAGCTGGCCAAAGCTTGACGAGACGGACGCCGCCGGCATGTGCTACACCTCCGGCACCACGGGGCACCCCAAGGGCGTGGTCTACACGCACCGCGGCGTATACCTCCACTGCTTCGCCTCCTCGACCGTGGACGTGCTCGGCATCTGCGAGCGCGACGTGATCCTGCACATCGTGCCCATGTTCCACGCCAACGCCTGGTGTGTGCCCTTCGCCGGCGTCATGAACGGCTCCACGCAGATCTTCGGCGGGCCCAACCCGCAGCCGCGCGACATCGTCGAGATCGTCCACAACGAGCGCGTCACCCTGGTGGGAGCCGTGCCCACCGTGTGGATCGCCATCCAGGCCATCCTCGAGAAAGAGCCGCAGTGGGATATTTCCTCCATCCGCTGCATCCCCATCGGCGGCTCCGCGGCGCCGCGGACCCTCATCGAGCTCTTCGACAAGGAGTACGGCGCGTACATGCTCCACGCCTGGGGCATGACGGAGATGTCGCCCCTCGGCACCGTGTGCCGCCCGCGCTCCTACGCCGATAGCCTGCCCGACGACGAGCGCTACACCATCCGGGCCAAGCAGGGGGCCATGGTGGCGGGCGTGGACATGCGCATCGTCGACGACGGCGGCACGGTGCAGCCGTGGGACGGCAAGTGCGTGGGTGAGATCCAGGTGCGCGGGCCGTGGATCACCTCCGGCTACTACAACAACCCCGCGGGCGCCGCCCAGTTCACCGAGGACGGCTGGTTCCGCACGGGCGACGTCGCCTCCATCGAT
>DASQAK010000193.1:0-3715 GCA_035635755.1 Candidatus Methylomirabilota bacterium
CGCGAGGTTGCCCGGCGTCGTCGCGACCACCATGACCTTCACGGGAAGCTTCGCCAGCTCGGCCGCCAGCTCGGGAAGGCGCTCGGGCTGCCCTTCCGCCGACCGGTACTCGTAGGCGACGCTCTTCCCCTCGACATAGCCGAGCTCCTTCATCGCCTCGCGAAACGCATCCCAGCCGGGCTTCGCCGTCGCCGACGGGACGGGCGTGAGCATGCCGACGCGGGGCATGGATTCGCGCGATTGCCCCGACGCTTGGCTGGAGGCACCGGCGACGACGAGAGCGAGGACAACCACGGCCGCGAGGCCGAGGAAGGCGCGCCGGTACATCAGGGGATGCGGACCCAGCCTTCCATTAGACGGCGCGCGGTGCGGTAGACGGTGACGCGCTCGGCGACGTATTCGCCACCCTGGCTGACGACGGCGGCGTCGAGGGGCAGCACGCCCGAAGGATGGCCGAGGCGGACGTCGGCGCCGGGCTTGGCGGTCGAGCACTCGTGGACCAGCGTGCCCTCGATGCGAGCGGCCACGGCGAGGCACATGGAGGAGGTGAGTGGGAAGGCGCGATGACAGTTCCCCATCGAGATGGCGCGCGCGACCACATCGGCGGCCTCGCGCCCGACGCGGGTGCCGTCGAGGGCGGTGTACTCCGCCGGCGCCGTCACCATGGCAATCTTGGGAGTGGCCGCGCTGCCCGGGATGCCCATGAGCTGGGACGCGGCGACGCGGATCTTCTCGAGCCGCTCGCAGAGCGCCTTGTCGGCGTCCACGGCCTGGGGCATCTCGGTGCCGGTGAGCCCGAGGTCGCGGGCGCGGAGGAAGACCATGGGGATGGAGGCGTCAACCAGTGAGGCTTCCAGGCCCTCCACCACGTCTCGCGGCTTGCCCGTCGGCAGCAGGCGCCCGGTGCCCGCGCCGCCGGGCTCGAGGAAATCGAGCGGGATGCGCGCGCCCGTGCCGGCCACGCCGGGGAGCTCGAAGTCGCCGTGGACCGCCGGCTGTCCCGCGACCACGGGCACGCGAGCCACGATGAGCTTCTTGGTATTCGTGTTGTGGATGCGGACGAGAGTTTCGCCGTCGACGGCGTCGACGATGCGCTCCTCGATGGCGAAGGGCCCCACCGCCGAGGAGCAGTTTCCGCAATTGCCCGTGTAGTCCACGTGGGGCTTGCCGATCTCCACCTGCGCAAACGTATAGTCGACGTCGGCGCCGGGGTGAGTGGCGGGTCCAATGATGCAGGCCTTGGACAATGAGGAGATGCCGCCGCCGAGGCCGTCGAGCTGGCGGCCGTAGGGATCGGGGCTGCCGAGGGCGGCGAGGAGAATGTAGTCGCGCTCCGGGCCCGCGGCGGGCAGGTCGGCCTCATGGAAGACGAGGCAGCGGCTCGTGCCGCCGCGCATGTAGACCGCCCTCACGCGCGCTTGAGTCATGGACCGCCCCCTTGTCTACTCAGCCCTCACCTCGTCGCTCGAGGCGAGCGTCTCAGCTCGAACTGCGGCCCTCTCCCCCGATGGGGGAGAGGGATTCTGGATGGACTGCGCCTCGGTCGAAGGAGATTGAGCGGCGGTCTGGGAGAGGAGGCCGCCGGCGAGCAGGATGTCCCGCTCGCGCGGGGTCAGCACGCAGCGCACCTGGAAGGTCGCCCCCGTCCGCTCATCGGTCACGGTGATCTTCCTCCCCGCTTGAAGCGCTGATCGGATGCCGTCGAGCCTCAGGATGTCGCCGCGCTCTATCGTATCGTAGGTGGACGGGTCGTCGAACTCGAGGGGCGCCAGGCCCCAGTTGATCAGGTTGGCGCGGTGAATGCGGGCGAAGCTCTTCACGAGGACGGCGCGCACGCCCAGGTGGAGCGGCCCGAGCACGGCGGCCTCGCGCGAGGAGCCCTGGCCGTAGATCTCGCCGCCCACGAGGATGCCGGAGCCGGCGGCCTTGGCCCTCGCGACGAACTCGGCATCCGTGTTCTTGAA
Organism: Candidatus Methylomirabilota bacterium; assembly: GCA_035635755.1. Lineage (GTDB taxonomy): Bacteria > Methylomirabilota > Methylomirabilia > Rokubacteriales > CSP1-6 > AR37. Next base: position 1,965 of record DASQAK010000193.1, read on the forward strand.
CGTGAACTCGGCGATGGCCGGCACATTGGAGCGGAAGACCAGGACGGCCGTGCCCGAGGGCGAGATGTCGTCGGTCGAGACCTTGTCGCCGAGCTTGATCAGCACGGGCAGCCTGAGCGACTCCTCGAGGGCCCGCCCGCGCGGCACTTCCTTGATGTTGGGCCCCTTGATGACGCGAACCGAGGCGGCCTCTGCCTCGGGCAGGGGCGGGATGAGCCCGGCCGTGCTCGCCACCAGGGAGGCGGGATAGTGGCGGGGCGGGGCCGCGCCCATGTCGCGCGGATCGGTGATGACTCCCGTGAGCGCGGAGGCCGCCGCGGTCAGCGGCGAGCAGAGATAGATCTGGTCGTCCTTGACCCCGCTCCGCCCCGAGAAATTGCGATTGAATGCGCGCAGGCTCTTGCTTCCCGCGGCGGGGACGTGACCGATACCTGCGCATGACCCGCACGTCGGCTCCGACACCGTGGCGCCGGCGACGAGAAAATCGGTCAGCAGCCCTTCGCGGGACATGATCTCGAGAATGCGACCCGAGCCGGGAAAGGCGACGAAGTGAATGCTCGGCGCGACCTTCCGGCCCTTGAGGGTCTGGCCCACCGCCCACATGTCTTCCCACGAGGAGTTCGTGCACGAGCCGACCATGACCTGGTCAATGACCGTGCCCGCGACCTCGCGGGCCGGCACCACCTTGTCGGGAGACGCGGGCAGGGCCACCAGCGGCTCGAGCGAGCCGAGGTCGAGCTCGAGCTCCTCGTCGTACTCCGCGTCGGCATCCGCGGCCAGCGGCTGCCAGCTTTCTTCCCGGCCGAGGAGGGCGAAGTAGTGGCGCGTCGCCTCGTCGGAGGGGAAGACGCTCGTGGTCAGGGTCAGCTCGGCGCCCATGTTGCAGATGGTCGCGCGCTGGGGCAGGGAGAGCGTCGCCGCACCGGGTCCACCGTACTCGAAGATCTTGCCGCTGCCGCCGCGCACGCTGTAGCGCCGCAGCAGCTCCAGGATTACGTCCTTGGCGTGCACCCAGGGTTTCAGCTCGCCGGTCAGGGTGACGCGCACGACACGAGGCATGGGCAGGTGATAGGCGCCGCCTCCCATGGCCACGGCCACGTCGAGCCCCCCGGAGCCGATGGCGAGCATGCCCGTCGATCCGCAGAGGGGCGTGTGGCTGTCCGTGCCGAGGACGAGCTGGCCCGGCACGCTGAACGATTCGAAATGGACCTGGTGGCAGATGCCGTTGCCCGGCTTGGAGAACCAGGAGCCGTAGCGCGCGGCCGCCGTCTGGAGATAGCGGTGGTCGTCGGTGTTACGCGAGTCGGTCTGGTAGACGTTGTGGTCGATGTACGTCACGACGCGCGAGGGCTTCACGCGGGGGAAGCCCATGGTCTCGAACTGGAGCCAGGCCATGTTGCCGTTGGTGTCGGTGAGCAGGCACTGGTCCACGCGCAGCGCGATCTCCTCGCCGGCCACGGGCTTGCCGGAGAGAAGGTGCGTGTCGATCAGCTTGCGCGTGAGGCTCAGTCCCACGGCTAGCGCTTCTCCAGGGGGACGAAGGCCTTCCGCTTCGGGCCCTTGTAGTCGGCGCGCGGGCGGATCAGCCGGTTGTCCTCGTACTGCTCGAGGAGGTTGGCCGTCCACCCCGCGATGCGCGAGGCGGCGATGACGGGCGTGAAGAGATCCACGGGGATGCCGATGGAGTAGAACAGCGGCGCCGAGTAGAAGTCCACGTTGGGGATGAGCTTCTTGGTCGCGCTGACCTTGGC
>DASQAK010000194.1:0-3039 GCA_035635755.1 Candidatus Methylomirabilota bacterium
CGCGCGCCACCAGGATGTCTTCGAGCTCCCAGCCGTGAATCGGCAAGTCCTGCGTCACGGCGGGCACGCCGCGGTGGCGCGGCACGTCCAGCATCACGCCGCGGGTAATGATCCCCTCGGCCCAGTGCTCGATGGAGCCCCAGGTGGCGCCGTCGAAGGTGATCTCCTTCTTGGGATCGCGCCCGTTCCACATGGCATCGTCGTCCCAGGTGTGGCAGAGCGCGTCGATGTGGGTCGACGCGACGCCGTGGTAGTAGATGCCGTAGTAGTCGGCCGCGAAGGCGCCCTTGCCGCGCGCGTGCGTGCGCATGTAGTGCTGGGCGGGCAGCGCGTTGTTCATGCCCGGGTCCTTGGGGAAGGGCCGGCTCAGCGAGACGGAGCGCCCGGTCTTGACGAGACGCGCCGCCGTCGTGCGCTTGGCGGGGGTGATCAGGTTGATGGCGCCGCGCTGGTCGTCCTTGCCCCAGCGGCCCCAGTTGCGCCGGTCGCGGATATAGGAGCGCACTTCCTGTTCGGTCGGCAGCGGCTTCTTCGGCATCGTGTTCCTCCGGGTCGATGAAATCGCACTAAAGCATGTAACGCCTGAGCTGGTGGGCGGGCGTCAGATACCGCCCCACGGCCAGGCGGACGAAGATCAGCGAGGCCATCGCCGTCCCCGCCGCGAGCATGAATACTACGACGATCTGGTACTCGATGGCGACCAGCGGCGAGGAACCGGCCAGGATCTGCCCCGTCATCATCCCCGGAAGCTGGACGACGCCCACCGTCATCATGCCGTTGACCGTGGGGATCATGGCGGCCCGCAGGGCGGCCCGAACCAGCGGCTGTACGGCTTCTCGACCGGAGAAGCCCAGCGAGAGCATGGCCTCGACCTCATCGGCGCGCGCTCGCAGATCGCTCTGCAGCCGGTCGCCCGCCAGCGCCGCCGCCGTCATGGCATTGCCCAGGATCATGCCGGCCAGCGGAATCACGTACTGGGGCTCGTACCATGGGCGCACCTGGACCACGACGCCGATCACGTAGGCGAGAATGGCGGCCGTGGAGAGAGTCAGCGCGAGCCCGGCGATTCCATGGCGTCCGGGGATGGGCTTCCTCAGCCGAGACACGGCGGCCCCAGTGGCCACGGCCGTCATAGCGATCAGCATCAGCAGCACCCAGTACCACCGGGCCGAGGCAAACACCGCGGCCAGGATGAGGCCGACCGCGTAGAGCTGGACTATAGTCCGGAGACTGCCGAGGGCGAGATCGCGCTCGAGCCCCAGCGACTGCCGGATCGAGATCACGATCACCACCACGATCAAGACGAGGGCGACGCCGACCTGCCAGTACGACAGATCGATGACGGTTGCCGGAGCGCTCACCGGGGCTCGGACGGCGCCGTGGGCAGCTCGCCGGCGAGGAAGGCCTGGAGCCGCGGATCCCCGAGGGCGGGCGCGGAGCCGTCCAGCGACGCCGAGGCTTCCACGCGGCCCTTGACCAGGTAGAGGAGCGTGCCGCCCAGCCGCTGCACGAGATCCGGCTGGTGCGTCACGGCCACGATGCTGAGCCGGCGCGACTCCCGTAGCCGCGAGACCGTCTCGATGACGAGCGTGGCGTTTGGCGGATCGAGCGCGGAGGTGGGCTCGTCGAGCAGGAGGGCCTCGGGGTTCCGGAGGATGGCGCGCGCGATGGTCACCCGCTGCTTCTCGCCGCCGGACAGCGTGGAGGCGTCGCGAGCGAGCATCGCCGGATCGAGCCCGACGTCGGCCAGGCTCGCCGCGAGGCGCTCATCGGAGAAGTCATCGTCAGCTCCCGCCGACCGGAGCCGGAGATTCTCGCGTACCGTTCCCTCGAAGAGGACCGGCGTCTGCATGACCAGCGCGGCGCGGCGTCTGAGCTCTCGCGGATCGAGCGAGCGGATGTCGCGGCCGTTGAAGCGCACCGTCCCGCCCGTGGGCTCGGCGAGGCGATTGAGACAGCGGAGCAGCGTGGACTTGCCGGAGCCGGACGGACCGATCAGAGCGAGGGCCTCGCCCCGCTCGACCTCGAGCGAGACGTCGTGGAGGATGGCCGCCGCTGTCTGACCCCGGCCGGCAGGATGGGCCAAGGAGAGATGCTCGGCCTGGAAGATTGGGTCCCGCGCCGGCTTGTTCATGTGGGCGCTCCGCCGCTCACGACAGGATAGCGCCGACGACGCGACTCGGGGGCTCGGACTTGGTCAGGCGGACTTGCAGGTGAAGGTGTTGCTGCGCTCCATGTAGCTCGGGAACTTCTTCCAGCCGAATGAGACGAGGGACTGGGTATAGAGGTCGGTCTGCGACACCCGTGCTTTCTCCGCCGCCGCCTCGCACGCGGCCTGGTTGTCGTGCACGGACAGCGGGCGCAGCGTGGTGAGGAGACGGTGCTTCTCGGGCTCGCCCACCTGCTCCTGCGTCCACCAGAGCGTCCACGCCAGGAGCGTGACCGTCACGACCTTCCGCATCGAAGCCTCCCCGGGGCTCGACCTCATACAGCCAGGTTCTATCACGGCATCCGCTCTCACTGCCAATTTCATCCCGGGGCCCGGCTCAGCGGGCGAGCGCCTTCTTCTTCCAGAGCTCCCAGGGCCGAGGTGCGGTCCCCGACACTGAAGCCTCGGCCAGGCGCGCCTCCTCGGGATCGAGATACGTGACCTGGCCCCCGAGCGCCATGGCCTGAGACTGGAGGCGCGCGTTGACCTCCGTATACACGCTGCGGAAGACGACCAAGGGCAGGCTCGCGCCCACGACCACGGCTCCGTGTCCGCGCATGAGGGCCACGGGCCGCGTCCCCAGCGTGCTGGCCAGGGCCTGGCCCAGGGCCGCGGTGCGCACCAGCATGTCCGTCATGCCGCCGCTGGCCTGGCGGATGTCGAAGACGGGGACCCCGGCCGACAGAAACGCGCTCATGTGATAGAGCGGACGGAGGGGCACCCCGGTGACGCCGAAGGGGATGACGGAGGGCGAATGGTTGTGGACGATGGCGCGCACGTCGGGCCGCACCCGGTAGATCTCGCCATGGATGAAGCGCTCGAGATAGCTC
>DASQAK010000195.1:0-13419 GCA_035635755.1 Candidatus Methylomirabilota bacterium
GCGCTCACCCATGTGGGGCGTGCTCGTCGAGGAGACGACCTTCTTCCTCATGCTGACCTATGTGCTCAAGGCTCGCGGGCTCGCCTCGGCCGAGGCGTTGACGCAAGGGCTGCTGGAGCCGCCACCGCTGCCCGCCGGCGAAGGGCCCGCCGCGACCTAGGAGTCCCTCCGAGCTACTCAGCGGCCGCCGGGTCTCCGGTGCGTCGGGCGCTGTCCCGGTCCGTGCCGGGTCCAGGGTCTCGAGGGCTGACCAGGTCGGGGGGGTGACGGCGCCACGCTCGGGCGCGGGCCCTGAGCGGCCTGGTGCTGGCCGCGCCGCTCCGCTTTGGCCTTGGCGCGCGCTCGATCCTCGGCCTTGCGCGCGCGGATGGCCGCGAAGCGCTCCGCCAGCGGCACCTCGAGCTTCTCGGAAGCCCGGCGGTTGTAGTCGAAGTCGGGCAGCACGATGCGGGGAAGCCGCTTGCCCACCGCGCGCTCGATGGCCGCGAGATCGCCCTCTTCCTCGGGCGACACGAACGTGAAGGCGTCGCCTGTCAGCTCTGCCCGGGCCGTGCGGCCCACGCGGTGGATATAGTCGTCGGGCACCGCCGGGACGTCGAAATTGATGACGTGGCTCAGCGCCTCCACATCGATCCCGCGCGCGGCGATGTCGGTGGCCACGAGGAGCGGGAAACGGCCGGTCTTGAAGCCCTCGAGCGCCGCCGTGCGCTGCGCCTGGCTCCGGTTGCCGTGTATGCGCTCGCAGTTCACCCCATGACGGGTGAGGAAGTCGGCGAGGCGGTTGGCGCGGTGCTTGGTGCGGGTGAAGACGAGGGCGTTCTTCATCTCGCCGCGCTTGACCAGCTCGAGGAGCAGGGAGGACTTCACCTCCTGCGCGACCGGGTACACCGCCTGCGTGATCCCGACCGCGGGCGCCGCCTTACGCTCCAGGTTGACAGTGGCCGGCTGCCGCAGCAGCTCGCGGGTCAGGGTCATGATGGGCGCGGGCATGGTCGCCGAGAAGAAGAGCGTCTGGCGGCGCGGCGGCAGGTGCTTGAGGACGCGCCGGATGTCCGGAAGGAAGCCCATGTCGAGCATCCGGTCCGCCTCGTCCAGCACGAGGATCTCGAGCCCGTCGAGCTTGGCATAGGGGAAGCGGAAATGGTCGAGCAGGCGTCCCGGGGTGGCGACGATCACATCCACGCCCGTTCGAAAGGCATGCTCCTGGGGCCCCATGCCGACGCCGCCGAAGACGGCCGCGCCCGACATCGGCGTGTGCACGGCGAGCTGGCTCAGATGCTCCTCGATCTGGGCCGCGAGCTCGCGCGTGGGTGTCAGGATCAAGGCCCGTGTCACGCCGCGCCGCTTGGGCATGAGCCGGTGGAGAATCGGAAGGAGGAAAGCCGCCGTCTTTCCGCTCCCCGTCATGGCGCAGGCCAGGACGTCGCGACCCTGCAGGCCCGGCGGAATGGCGTCTTGCTGGATCGGCGTGGGGCGAGTGAAGCCCATCTCCTTGATGCCGCGGAGGAGATCGGGGTGAAGCCCGAAAGAAGAGAATGGCATAGGCGGCCATCCTCTCACATTTGGATCTGAGGGGGAGCGCCCCTGCCGCTCCTCCCTCAGTCTCCCCCACCAGGTCTCCGGGCACAAGGTCGGCGCCGGTGGCCGCCGTCGGGACGTTTCACATTCGCCCCAGCGCCTCTCATTCCGTTGACGGTGTTGGTGAGCCCGGCTAGCATGTGGCGCGCTTATCCTCGCTATGATGCCGTGCCTCGCATCCGACGGGAGGGAGACATGGACGTCTCTCGACGCGACCTCATCAAGCTCGGCACCACGGCGGCCGCCGCCGGCGGCCTTCTCTCCGCGCAGGCCGTCCAGGCCCAGACTCCTACGAGGGGAACGCCGATGGCCCAGCCGATGCCCATGGGCTTCAATCCTGCCGATCCCACGCTCAAGTTCGACCTCGTCATCGCGAACGGCGACGTGATGGATCCCAGCCGGCGCTTCCGCGGGAGGAGCGATGTCGGGATCAAGAATGGCCAGGTGGCGGCCGTCTCGCCCAGCATCGCGGCGGACCGCTCGGTGCAGCGCATCGACGCCGCGGGCCGGCTGGTGACGCCGGGCCTGATCGATCTGCACACCCACCTGATGCCGCACATCGGCATCGGCCTGCCCGCCGACGAGCTGGTGGGGATCACCTCCGTGACCACGGCGATCTCGGCCGGAGACGCGGGCGCCTACACGTTCGGCGCGTTCACCCACTGGGCGCGTCCGCAGACGCGCACGCGCCTCTATGCCTTCGTCCACATCGCGAGCATCGGCATGGCGGGAGGCCTCGCCCCGGGCGAGATGCTCAACATCGACTACGCTATCGTGGACGCCTGCGCCAAGACGGTTGTCGAGAACGCCGACGTGGTGCTCGGGGTCAAGGTTCGCATCACGGACAGCGTGGTAGGACAGAACGGTCTCGAGCCCCTCCGGCGCGCCCTCCGGGCGGCCACCATGGCCGGGCCCCAGTTCCGCGTCATGTGCCATATCGGCTCGGCCCCCGGATCGATCTCGGATCTCCTCGATCTCTTGCGTCCGGGCGACATCCTGACGCACGCCTACAGCGGCGCGGGAAACAACATCGTGCAGAACGGGCAGCTCGTGCCGGCAGCCCGGGCCGCGAAGCAGCGCGGAGTCTTCTTCGACGTCGGGCACGGGGGCGGGAGCTTCGACTACACCGTCTGCGAGCCCGCCCTCCAGCAGGGGGCGCCGCCCGACACGATCTCGAGCGACATTCACGCGGTCAGCATCAACACGCCCGGCTACCCGACCTTGCCCAATGTCATGTCCAAGTTCCTCGGCCTCGGCATGCCGCTCGAGGAGGTGGTGGCGCGCGCGACCTGGGAGCCCGCGAAGATCATCGGACGGGTAGCCGGCCTCGGCACGCTGCAGGTCGGCGCCCCCGCCGACGTCTCTGTCTTCGATCTGGTGGATGGGCCGGTGGAGTTCGTGGATACCCGCAACAACAAGCGGAGCGGCACGAAGAAGCTCGTGCCGTGGCTGACCGTCAAGGGTGGCCGCCCCTGGGGACGTCCGCCCCTGCCCAATCCCTTCTCGTACTAGCTGATCCTGGGGTCAGGTCTTGCAATCACACATGAGGTAGGTGACTCCTCTATGAACTCTCTACCGATGTGGGATTGCAAGACCTGACCCCGCGCTGGTGGGTCTCCGCGGCATCGGGTAGGATAGGGGCGAGTCTGGTTGCCCATGCCCAGGACGCCTATCGAGCCGCAATCTTCCATCGAGCGTCTGTCCATCCTGGACAGCGAGGGCAATCTCGACACCGCGCTCGAGCCCAAGCTCGCCGCGGATGACCTCACGCGCCTCTACCGGGCCATGGTCCTCGGTCGCCGGCTCGACGAGCGCATGCTGAAGCTCCAGCGCCAGGGGCGCATCGGGACCTTCGCCCCGATCAAGGGCCAGGAGGCCTCCCAGATCGGCAGCGTGTTCACGCTCAAGCCCACGGACTGGCTGGTGCCTTCCTTCCGGGAAACCGCGTCCATGCTCTGGCGCGGCTGGCCTATCGAGAAGCTCCTCTCTCTCTACGCCGGTCGTCTCGAGGGGAGCTCGCCCGGTCCCGAGCAGCGCGACCTGCCCGTGACCATCCCCGTCGCCACCCAGCTCCCCCACGCCGTCGGCATCGCCTACGGGATCCAGTACCGGGGCGAGGATGCCGTGGTCATGACCTATTTCGGCGATGGCGCGACCTCCGAGGGAGATTTCCACGAGGCGTGCAACTTCGCCGGGGTCTGGCACGTGCCCGTGGTCTTCGTCTGCCAGAACAACCAGTGGGCGATCTCGGTGCCGCTCAAGAAGCAGACCAACTCGCGGACCATCGCGCAGAAGGCGATCGCCTACGGCTTCCCGGGCATCCAGGTCGACGGCAATGACGTGCTCGCCGTCTATGCGGCGAGCCGCGAGGCGGTCGAGCGGGCGCGGGCGGGGGAGGGACCGACCCTCATCGAGTGCGTCACGTACCGGCTCGGCGTCCACACCACGGCCGACGATCCGACCAAGTACCGCACCGACGAGGAGGTCAAGGCCTGGGAGCAGAAAGATCCGCTCACGCGCTTCCGCGCCTATCTCGAGAAGAAGAGCCTCCTCGAGCCGGGGCTCGAGGAGCAGGTCGACGAGGAGATCGCCCGCGGCGTCGAGCGCTTCGAGGCCATGCCCCCCGCCGATCCCCTCGGGATGTTCGAGCACGCCTACGCCGAGCTGCCGGCGCACCTGGTCGCCGAGCGCGCGGAGCTGGCCGCTCGGCTGGCCGCACCCGGCGGCGACGGCGCGCCCCCGGCCGCCGAGCCCGACTCCACGCCGATGCGGGGCCAGCGGAGGACCAGCCGTTGGCAAAACTGAACATGGTCAAGGCCTTGAACCTGGCCCTGCTCGAGGAGATGGAGCGGGATCCGGACGTGCTCGCCATCGGCGAGGACGTGGGCGTGGACGGCGGAGTTTTCCGGGTGACGGAGGACCTTCACCGTCGCTTTGGCAGCCGCCGCGTCATCGACACCCCACTGGCCGAGGCCGCCATCATCGGCTGCTCGGTGGGCATGTCCATTTACGGGCTCAAGCCCGTGTGCGAGATCCAGTTCTCCGGCTTTGCCTTCCAGTGCTTCCACCAGATCGAGAACCACGCCGCGCGCTACCGCCAGCGCACCCAGGGACGCTTCCACTGCCAGATGGTCGTGCGCATGCCCTACGGCGGCGGCGTGCGCGCGCTCGAGCATCATTCGGAGAGCGAGGAACAGTTCTACGCGCACATCCCGGGCATCAAGATGGTCATCCCTTCGGGGCCGCGCACGGCCCGCGCCCTGCTCACGGCGGCCATCCGAGATCCCGACCCCGTCATCTTCTTCGAGCACAAGGGCCTCTACCACGCGGCCAAGGAGGAAGTGCCGGACGAGAGCGAGACGATGCTCATCGGTCGCGCCCAGATCGCCCGGGAGGGGCGCGGGCTGACCCTGATCGCCTACGGCGCCATGCTGCGCGTGGCCCTCGAGGCCGCCGAGACCCTGCAGGCAGAGGACGGGGTGACCCCCGAGGTGATCGATCTCCTGACCATCTCGCCGCTCGACCGCGAGACCCTCGTGGCCTCGGTGGGCAAGACGGGACGCGCCGTCGTCGTGCACGAAGCGCCGATGAGCTTCGGCCCCGGGGCCGAGATCGCCGCCAGCATCATGGACGGCGCCTTTCTCTCGCTCGAGGCGCCCATCCATCGCGTGGCCGCCTATGACGTGCCGTTCGTGGGTTTCGCGCGCGAGAAGGCCTCCGTGCCCGACGTTGCCCGCGTGCTCGCCGCCGCGCGCGAGACCCTGGCCTTTTGATCAGCGGGGCCCTCTAGGAAACGCCATGGCCCGGAGCTTCGCTCTCCCCGATCTCGGTGAAGGCCTCGTCGAAGCCGAGATCCGTGCCGTTCTCGTTCGCGAGGGCGACATCGTGAAGGAAGACGCCCCGCTCCTGGAAGTGGAGACCGACAAGGCCCAGGTCGAGATCCCGTCGCCTTTCGGGGGCCGCGTCGAGAAGATTCACGTGCAGCCGGGGCAGACCGTCAAGGTGGGGCAGGTGCTGGTGACCTTCGCCGATGGTGGGGACGGCTCCCCCTCGGCCCGCTCGACGCCTGCGGCGGCCACGCCCGCGGCGCCTCCGGTCGAAGTCAAGGCCGCTCCCCGCGTGGAAGGCGCTCCTGCCGTCGCCACCCCCTCGACGCGCCGTCTCGCGCGCGAGCTGAGCGTGGACCTCGCCGCCCTGCGCGGCACCGGCCCGGGGGGACGGATCACGGATGATGACGTCCGCGGCGCGGTCAGCAAGCCCGCTCCCGCTCTCGCCAAGCCGCCGACGGCGCCTGCCGGCCCCGCCAAGCCGCTTGCGCGCGTGGGGCTCGAGCCGCCGCCGCTTCCCAACTTCGAGCAGTGGGGGCGCGTCGAGCGCCAGCCGCTCTCGCATCTCCGCCGCACCATCGCGGAGCGGATGACGCTGTCCGCGGCGCTCGTCCCGCACGTCACCCACTTCGACAGGGCCGACATCACCGATCTCAACGCCATGGTGACGCGGAGCTTCGAGGCGGCCAAGGAGCGCGGGATCACGCTGACCCTCACGAGCTTCCTGCTCAAGGCGGCGGCGCTCGCCCTGGCGGAGCACCCACAGTTCAACGCGAGCCTGGACGCCGCGGCGGGAGAGCTGATCGTCAAGCGCTACTGCCATCTCGGCATCGCGGTGGCGACGGACCGGGGACTGATCGTTCCCGTCATTCGCGACGCCGACAAGAAGCCCGTCATGGAGCTGGCGCGCGAGCTGGCGACACTCGCTCAGCGGGTGAGGGACGGCAAGGCCACGCTCGACGATCTCCGCGGCGGCACCTTCACCATCACCAATATCGGCGCCCTCGGCGGCACGGGCGCCATCCCCATCATCAACTATCCCGAGGTGGCCATCCTCGGCGTGGCGCGCGGCCGCGAGGAGGCCGTGGTGCGCGGGGGCCAGATCGTGCCGCGCCTGCTCCTGCCCATCTCGCTCACTTTCGACCACCGGGTGGCCGACGGCGCCGACGGCGCCCGCTTCGCCCAGGCCATCATCCGTCGCCTGGAAGCTCCCGAGACGCTCTTCGTCGAGTGGTAAGGCTCAGGACTTGGACTTCTTCGCTCGCTTCTTGCGCTTGGCCACCGAGTACTCGGCGATTCGCTCAGCCAGACGCGAAATGAGCTTGTCGTCGGCTACCACTGCTCCTTTGCCTGGAGGCGGGCTGCCCTCCATGTACTCGCGCAAGGCTTGGTTGATCTGCGTCTGGTATGGCGCCTTCCCGCGCTTGGCCGCCCGTGCCTTGAAGAAGTTCAGGATGTCATTGTCGATGAAGATGGTGATGCGAACCTTGGTGTACCGGTCGATCTGGTCGAACGGAGGTAGGTTTCGAAGGTTGGCCCGTTTCGCCTTGCTGAAATCATATTCCTTTCTCATAGTCCCTCGTCTCCCGTGTGGTTGCGGGTCGTGAAGAGATGATGCGATATCGCCGCTCCCTGTCGGTGAAGATGGTTACAAGGAGCCGGCCTTGTCGCGATCTGGACAACACTCGGAACCGATGCTCGTCGTGCGAGTGGGCCTCGTCCAGCTGTATGACGGCGCAGGGATCGAAGAAGGCAGTTGCGGCCTCTCCGAAGTCGACGCCGTGGAGTTGCCGGTTCCAAGTTCGTTTCGCTTCATCCCACTCGAACTCCGCGCCCGACTATATGCATAGCATGCATATAGAGTCAAGGCTGCGGACATGGTGATGGGCGATCTCGTCAACGCGGTGGACGTCGCCGTCCTGGGCGGCGGACCCGGCGGGTACTCCGCGGCGTTCCGCTGCGCGGAGCTGGGGCTCGAGACGGTGGTGGTGGACGCGGGCAAGCGACTGGGCGGCGCGTGCCTCTACGAGGGGTGCATCCCGTCCAAGGCGCTCCTCCACGTGGCGGCGGTCATCGGCGAGGCCGAGCGCGCGAAGGAGTTCGGCCTTGACTTCGGCGAGCCGCGCATCACGCTCGATCCGCTGCGCAAGTGGAAGGCCGAGCGCGTCGTAGGCAAGCTCTCGCGCGGCCTCGCCTCCGTCGCCAGGGCCAGGAAGGTCGAGGTCGTGGGAGGGCGCGGCGCCTTCGAGGACTCGCGGAGCATCAGGGTCGGAGGCGAGGAGCCGCAGGTGATCCGCTTCAAGCACGCCATCATCGCCACGGGATCGTTGCCGTCTCGCGTGCCCGGTCTCGACCTCGTGAGCGATCGCATCATGGACTCGACGGCCGCGCTCGAGGTGCCCGAGATCCCCGAGCGGCTCCTCGTCATCGGCGGCGGCTACATCGGTCTCGAGCTCGGTCAGGTCTATGCCGCGTTGGGCAGCCGGGTGACGGTGGTGGAGATGACGGACGGGCTCTTGCCCGGCGTTGATCGGGAGCTGGTGCAGCCGCTCCAGCGGCGCTGCGAGAAGATGTTCGCGGCCATTCACCTGAAGACCAGGGTGACGGGCCTGAAAGAGGCCGGCGGCGCGATCGAGGCCGCCATCGAGGGTCAGGAGAGCCAGGCCTTCGATCGCGTGCTCGTTGCCGTCGGTCGGCGGGCGGTGAGCGACGGGCTGGGCCTGCAGACCACGAAGGTCAAGATCGGAGAGCGCGGGCTCATCGCCGTGGACGAGCGCGGCCGGACCGCCGATCCGCACATTTACGCGGTGGGCGACGTGACGGGCGATCCCATGCTCGCCCACCGGGCCATGCGCCAGGGCAAGGTGGCCGCCGAGGCCATCGCGGGGCGCCCCTCCGCCTTCGACAATGTCGCCATCCCCGCCGTCGTCTTCACCGATCCGGAGGTGGCCTGGGTCGGGCTCATGGAGATGGAGGCGCGGCGAGCGGGGCGTCAGATCAAGGTCGCGAAGTTCCCGTGGGCGGCCTCGGGCCGCGCGGCGAGCATTGGCCGGAGCGACGGCCTCACGAAGCTCGTGGTGGACGCCGCCACGGGCCGCGTGCTCGGCGTCGGAATCGTCGGCCCCGGGGCGGGCGAGCTGATCGCCGAGGCCTCTCTCGCGGTGGAGACCGCCGTCACGGCCGAGGACCTGGCCGTGACCATCCATGCCCATCCCACGCTCTCGGAAGGTCTCATGGAGGCCGCCGAGAGCCTGCTGCATCAAGGAGGAGCCTCGTGAGCGAACTCGTCAGCTTTGAAAAGCAAGGCAGCGTCGGCGTCATCACCGTCAACAATCCACCCGTCAATGCCCTCGCCCAGGGGGTGCGCCAGGGGTTGATCGAGAGCCTGGCCCAGGGCCTGGCCGATCCCGGCGTCAGCGCCATGGTCATCATCGGCGGGGGCCGCACCTTCATCGCGGGTGCCGATATCCGCGAGTTCGGCAAGCCGCCCCAGCCGCCCGATCTGCACAGCGTGCTCGAGAAGATCGAGTCGAGCCCCAAGCCCGTGGTGGCCGCCATTCACGGCACGGCGCTTGGAGGCGGGCTCGAGGTCTGTCTCGCCTGTCACTATCGTGTCGCCGTCGCCGCGGGGCAGGTGGGGCTGCCCGAGGTCAAGCTCGGCCTCCTGCCGGGCGCCGGCGGCACGCAGCGGCTGCCGCGCCTGATCGGCGCCGAGGCCGCCCTCAAGATGATCGTGAGCGGTGATCCCGTGCGCGCGCCCCGGGCCAAGGAGCTCGGCATCGTGGACGAGGTGGTGGGCGAGGATCTCCGCGCGGGCGCCGTCGCCTTCGCGGAGAAGCTCGTGGCCGAGAAGAAGCCGCTCAGAAAGATCTCGGCCATGGACGACAAGCTCCAGGCCGCGCGCGAGAACCCGGCCCTCTTCGAGATCTTCAAGAAGAGCATCGAGCGGGAGGCGCGCGGCTATCTCGCGCCCTTCAAGTGCATCGAGGCGGTGCAGGCGGCGGTGACGCTGCCCTTCGTGGAGGGACTCAAGCGCGAGCGCCAGCTCTTCCAGGAGTGCATGGCCTCGCCCCAGTCCAAGGGGCAGATCCACGCCTTCTTCGCCGAGCGCGAGGCGACCAAGATCCCCGACGTGCCGCCGGGCACGCCCGCCCGGAAGATCGAGCGCGCGGCCGTCATCGGCGCCGGGACGATGGGCGGAGGCATCGCGATGAACTTCGCCAACGCCGGGATCCCCGTCACCGTCGTCGAGGTGTCCCAGGAGGCCCTCGATCGCGGTCTCGCCGTCGTGAAGAAGAACTATGCGGGCACCGTCGAGAAGGGGCGGCTCTCCCAGGGCGACATGGACAAGCGGATGGGGCTCATCACGGGCACGCTGGACCGGGGGGCGATCCGCGAGGCAGATATCGTGATCGAGGCCGTGTTCGAGGAGATGGGAGCGAAGAAGGAAGTCTTCGCCGCCCTCGACAAGATCGCCAAGCCGGGCGCGGTGCTCGCCTCGAACACCTCCACCCTCGACATCGACCAGATCGCCTCCGCCACGTCGCGACCCGAGGCGGTGATCGGCACGCACTTCTTCAGCCCCGCGAACGTCATGCGCCTCCTCGAGCTCGTGCGCGGGGCCAAGACCGCCAAGGAGACCATCGCCACCTCGTCCGAGCTGTCCCGGCGCATCGGGAAGGTCTGGGTGCTCGCGGGAAACTGCGACGGCTTCATCGGCAATCGCATGCTCGCGCCCTATCTCCGCGAGGCTGAGTTCCTCGTGGAGGAAGGCGCCACGCCTCAGCAGGTCGACAAGGTCATCTATGACTTCGGCTTCGCCATGGGGCCCTTCGCCATGCAGGACCTGGCGGGGCTCGACGTGGGCTGGCGTATCCGCAAGGGCAAGGCGGCCACGCGCCGCAAGGACCTGCGGTACTCGCACGTGGGCGACCGTCTCTGCGAGCAGGGGCGCTTCGGCCAGAAGACGGGAAGCGGGTGGTACCGCTACGAGCCCGGCTCGCGGACTCCCAAGCCCGATCCCGAGGTCGAGGCGCTGATCGCCGCCGCGGCCAAGGAGGGCGGCATCACGCGGCGGCAGGTGAGCGACGAGGAGGTCCTCAAACGCTGCCTCTGGGCTCTCGTCAATGAAGGCGCCCGCCTTCTCGAGGAAGGCATCGCGCTACGCTCGAGCGATATCGACGTCACCTACGTGTACGGCTACGGCTTCCCGCGCTACCGCGGCGGCCCCATGTTCTACGCCGATCAGGTCGGGCTCAAGCAAGTCTATGGCGACGTGGCGGCCTTTCACACCCAGCACGGCGAGCCCTGGACGCCAGCGTTGCTCCTCGAGCGTCTCGCGAAGGAGGGCAAGGGCTTCCGCGACTTCACCCGGTAGCCGGTCCCCCTCACCCTGCCCTCTCCTACCAGTGCCGGGACCGCCCAGATCCAATCTACATTCTGCCCTGGGCGCTCCCGGCGATTCCGGCCTTTGTCTCCTTCCACTGGATGCTGATTGGCGAGGAGGGTTTGGTCGATAGCGTCTTGTCGGCGCTGTTCGGTATTGACGGTCCGCTCTGGTTCAATGACCGCCGGCTCGCCCTCGGATCGAACATCGTTGCCTACATCTGGAAACCGTCGACAGAACCGGAAAAGGGGTCTCCGGCGCGGCAGCAATATCCGTCTCGCGGGAACCCTTCTAATGTCTCCTAGGGCTCGTTACGGATCGCGTAGCTGACCCATGCGCCCCCTCCCCACTTCAGACATCGCCTGGGAGCATATTGCCCTGCGGAGGTTCGACGCGGGAGTAGTCGCCCGGTGTTCCTGGCCCGCTTCGAGTTCCTAGGCCTTCGTCGGATCCCGCTGTAAAAAAACTTTCCCCCTATCGGTAAAGAATTTCCACGATAGGTAGTACTGGCGCTCGAAACACCTCGATCGCCGCAGGTGTAACTATCGTCTCCGTTAGGTCGAGGTCTGTTAATCCTAAAATATCATTGCGAACCGCGGTGAAGTCGCTGTCACGCAGCAAACTTACCCAAGCACGTGCCTTGCTAAACGACGGTGTTCAAAATTGAACCCTATCGTGAAAACCGTGTCGATCGGGAAAAGTGAGGTAGAGTCAAACGGCCGCGGGACAGGCGGACCCGGAGATTGACCGACACGAGAGAGGACGAGATCGAGCGGCGTTCCCAAGTAGGTATTCCACTCATCGCGAAGGCCGTTGTCCAGTTCGCGTTGTAAGGTCTCCCGAGATTGGTCGAAAATACTGAGCTCTTGGGGATCAGTAATGCTTCCTCTCCCGAGGTCAAGAATTTGGGATGAAAAGTCCGACGACTTATTCTCGAGGGCGTTTATTCCCTTCTCGCGGGCTATTGCAAATAACTCCTCGAAATCCGGGAAGATTTGGGAAATTTTACAGTCCGGAGGACACGCAGCAAATGCGGGGTGGAGCCGACAACGCAGGCCAGAAGGTCAAGGATGAGGGGCTGCTCGTCATTGCGAAAGGGCACATTTTCTGTTCCGTCAATCCCCATGCGGAAAGCGTCGGCGGGCTGGCGATCACAGGACTCTTTCGAGAACACTTCCCTCATTCGACCGGTATTCCCTATCTGGGCGTGGTCGCAGAGGGCTTCGAGCTCTTCAGCGAGGTGCGGCACCGGCGGCGAGACGACGGAGAAGCCACCTCGGGGCCCGGGCGATCAGGGAGACCGCCGTCCTTCGAGCCAGGAGTCGCGATTTGAGGCGCTTCTCAGCTGCCAGCCGACGGAGCTGTCTCGGTGAGATGCCGGTCGGGACCGTGCGGCCCGGGTTGACATCAGTGTCGATCGCCTCGAAGGCCGCCTCGAACTTCCGCATGAAGGCTTCCTGGACCGGTGCCAACACCTTCCATTGCTCCGCGGACATCGTGCTCGGAGCTCCGGTGCGGCGAACGAGCGTCGGATTGGTATTGATCTCCCATACCTGCGGCACGCCGTCCTTCACGCCGTAGTCAATCCGGCCATATCCGATCCCGGCCAGCGCGAACGTCTCCTTCAGCCAGGCGGCGTGGGGATTGCCCACTACGTACTCGAACTGCTCCCTGGCCTTGTCGGCGTCGAGGAGACGCCCCTGCCACTTGGTGACCCAGTTGCGGTTGTGGATCAGTGTCTTCGGAATGATCCGGTCGCCCACGATCGCTGCCGAGTACATCCGGTAGACACCCGACGGATCCGCGGTGTCGCAGAACTCGATGATGAGCAGGTCCTGAAGCCGATAGCCCCGCGCCACCGTTGCTACGAGAGCCCGGACCAGCTGCCAGCGACTGTGGAGCACCGGCGTCAGGCTGCCGAGGTGCTCGCGCTCTGGCCGCACGAAGACCGGAAAGCGCCGGCAACGGTGGAACTCCGAAGCGCGGCGAACGCGAAACGTGTTTCGCTTCCGCTCGAAGCACACTCGGAGAAGATCGTACCTCAGCAGGACTTCGGCGGGACAGTTGATCAGCCGGATGTCCGGGCTCGCCCAGCGCAGCTCGTCGCAGCACCGTGTCGCGATCTCCCGCTCGGTCGGAGTGAGCTCATCGATCGCGGCGAAGATGTAGGTTCCAAGGGACAGCCGCCCGCGGGCGACGATTTCGTCATACGTCACGGCGGTCAGCCTCTGACTCAGCGCGGGCCCGGACTGCTGCAGGTATTCGGTTATCCCCTCCAGATCCTCCGCTGGCGCGACGAAGAAGATCACACGTCACACCTGTCGCCGCCAGATCGCGATAGTCGCCGAGCCGGGCAGCAGGAGGAAGGGAGAGGGGTCAGAGATCACGCTGTCCACGCCGTGGTCGGTGTAGTAGTGGCCGAAGTTCTTGCCGGTGATTGCCCAGATGATCGTCGACGTGTTGTGTGTCTTCGCGAGGCTCATGAGATCAGGCAGCGTCCCGTTCGTCAGGGACAGGCCGGTGACGATGGTCAAGTCGGCATCCTTCATCAACCTGACATTGGCCGTTTTTCCGTCCAGGACCAGCACCCCGCCCAGCGTCCGTCCCACCACGTCGGGCGACAGGTCG
>DASQAK010000196.1:0-21708 GCA_035635755.1 Candidatus Methylomirabilota bacterium
TCGAGCTCGCGCGTGACCTCGCTGTCCGTGTGATGCAGAGGCGCGTGGAGGAAGGAGATGTGGCTGGAATCGATGCCGCCCTCGAGCGCCTGGAACCAGTTGCACTCCTGGACGCGCTTCGAGATGAACGTGTTGCTCTCCGGCAGGAGCGTCCACTCCAGCGCGGGCAAGGGCGGGGGCGGGCTCGCCGGTCCCATGTAGGCCCAGATGACTCCCCCCTGATCGACGCAGGGGTAGGCGACGTGACGCACCTTCGAGGCGAAGCTCGACTCCGCGGGCTCGCAGGGCATCTCCAGACACTGCCCGTCCAGGCCGTACTGCCAGCCGTGATAGACGCAGCGCATGCCCGCGTCCTCCACGCGACCGAAGTACAGCGAGGCAAGCCGATGCGGGCAGAACTCGCCGATGAGCCCGGGCTGACCCAGCTTGGCGCGATAGACCACGAGACGCTCGCCCAGGAGCTGGACGCGCTTGACCTTGCCGCCGGGCTCGACCTCGCCCGACTGCACGACGGGCATCCAGTACTCGCGCAGGAGCGCGCCCATCGGCGTCCCCTGCCCGACCTTCGTCAGGAGAAGATTGTCTTCATGGCTCAGCATGGTGTTTGCCCTCCGCTCGCTGGCTCGGCGCTGGCTCGCAGGTTAGCACGCCGCTCGCGGCGCAAGCGAGCTAGCTCGGCCGGGCTGCCTGGAGCAGCGCCACGTTCTCCTCGACCGTGTCCTTGGCGGTGATGGCGCGGAGCACGATCTCGTCGACAGCGCCGCGCCACTTCGCGAGAGCGGTCGGAACGTCCTTGGCCGTCTGCGCCGCGATCGCCGTCTCCACGGGCTTGACGCCCATCCGCTCGAAGTTGCTCGCATAGGCGGGAATGGCCGCGTAGCGGGCGCCTTCCTCGCCGAGCCTCTCGATGGCCGCCGGCCCGAGCGCGAGGCGGACGTAGGCGTAGAGCGTGGGCGGCTTTCGCCCCGCGGCCTTGGCGCCCTCGCGCACCCATTCGGCCGAGAGGCGCGCGTGCTCGGGCGTGAGCCAGTTGAAGAGCACGCCGTCGGCGACCTCGCCGGCGAGGTGGCACATCTTGGGGCCGAGGGCGGCCACGATGAGCCGCGTCGACAGCTTCCCCCGCAGCTCGGCGATGCCCTCACGCACGCGGGAGAGCGACTTCGGGTTGGGGCTCCCCACTCCGAGGAGCAGCCGATCCAGCGGCAGCGCCGTGGCCTTGACGCCCTGGACGATGCTGGCCGGCCCGCGCGTGTTGAGCGGGATGACGCCGATGCCCAGCTCGATGCGCCGCGTCTCGCCGGCGGCCAGCGCGAGGGAGGCGAGCCCGTCGGTGGAGCCGGGATGATTCACCCAGAAGGAGCCATAGCCGAGCGCTTCAGCCTCCCGCGCGGCGGCGCGAATGACCTCGGGCGCCGTGGCCGCGAACATCGCGAATCCGTGTGCCATCACTGCCTCCTCTCCATGGTCTCCGGTTGGCGGCGGCGATTCAGTCGCGCGTAACCCTACCACGAAGGCGGACGGCCCAGGAGCCCCGTCCGGTATTAGGTCAGTTTAGGCAATGGCACTGGGGCAAGTTGCGAGCCAGACGAGGCGCGAGCGGGCCGGCAGCCCGAGGCGTACGTGGGTGTACGTTGAGGGCTTGCCGGCCCGCTCGCAACGAAGTATGGCGAAGCAAATTGACCCAGTGCCTTCTCAAGCGCTCCCGAATGGACTACCATAGCCCGGAACATGGCGGAGATCGTCGGGGCGGCATTGACCGCGCACGCACCGCTCATCACGGGCAAGCCGGAGGTCTCGAAGCCCGAGCAGCGGGACCGTCTCTACGCGGGCTTCCGCGAGGCGGGCCGCCGGCTCCACGCCGCCCGCCCGGACCTCCTCGTGATGTTCGTGAACGACCACCTCCAGAACTTCGCCTACGACAACCTGCCCGCCTTCTGCATCGGCCTCGCCGGCTCGTACGAGGCGCCGAGCGAGGGCGGGGCCGCCTTCATGCGCATCCCGGCCCGCACGCTCCACGGGAATCCGGAGTGGGCCATGGCGCTACTCGAGGCAGGCCTTGCCGCGGGCATCGATTTCGCCTATTCCCACGACATCGAGAGCTGGGACGAGCTCTCGGTGCCGCTTCATTTCCTGATGCCCGGAGGCGAGGTGCCCCTGGTGACGGTGTACACGAACTGCGCGGCGCCTCCCCTACCCACTCCCCGACGCTGCCATCAAGTGGGAGCCTTCGTGGGTGACTTCATCCGCGGCCGGCCGAGCGGAGAGCGCGTTGCCCTCGTGGCCACGGGCGGGATCTCCCACTGGGTAGGAACGCCGGAGACGGGGCGCATCAATCCCCAGTTCGACCTGCGCGTGCTCGATCACGTGGCGCGCGGCGACATCGAGCCGCTGACCCGGCTCACGTGGGAGGAGATCGAGCGGGACGGGGGCAACGGCGGCCAGGAGATACGAAACTGGATCGCCCTCCTCGGCGCGGTGCCAGGATGGAAGGGCGACGTGCTCGCCTACGAGGGCGTCGCCGAGTGGATCACCGGCTGCGCGACCGTCTGGGTCCATCCATGAGCCCGGGCGCATCCATGATCAAGATCTCCTATCCCCTCAACAAGCTCCTGACAGCCATCGCGCGCCAGCACCAGATGAAGGAATCGCTCACCGAGCAGGAGCTGGTCGGACACGAGCTCAGCCCCGCGGAGTGCGCCGCCCTCAAGGCCGGCGATATCGGCAAGCTCTACGAGCTCGGGGCCAATCCCTACCTGATCCGCCGGGTCTTCAGGCGCCGATTCACCATCTGACCGCTTCGATGGCAAAGTTCGGCATCGGCCAGTCGGTGACGCGCTTCGAGGACGTCCGTCTGCTCAAGGGCGAAGGTCGCTATCTCAACGACGTCAATCTTCCCGGGCAGGCGCACGCCATCGTCCTGCGCTCCCCGCACGCCCACGCCCGGATCCGAGGTATCGACGTCGACCGGGCCCTCAAGGCGCCCGGCGTCCTCGCCGTTTACACGGGCGCCGACGTCGAGCGCGACGGCCTGGGCACCATGAAGATGACCCTTCGGCGCAAGCGGCCCGACGGCACCCCGATGTTCGCCCCGCCCCACCGCGGCCTCTCGCAGGAGCGCGTACGTTATGTCGGCGATCCCATCGCGTTCGTGATCGCCGAGACCCTGGGCCAGGCCAAGGACGCCGCCGACCTCGTCCAGGTCGACTACGATCCGCTTCCCTCGGTCACCTCCACGGCGGCGGCAGGGCCCGGGAGCGCGCCCGTGTGGGACGAGTGTCCCGACAATGTCAGCAACGTGTACGAGGCGGGAGACAAGGCCGCCGTGGAGGCTGCCTTCGCGCGCGCGGCGCACGTGGTCCGCCGTCGCTACGTCATCACCCGCGTGCACGCCCAGTACATGGAGCCGCGCGGGGCGCTCGGGGTCTACGATCCCGGCGAGGACCGCTACACGCTCTACGCCGACGTGCAGTATCCCCATCGCGTGCGCAACGCCCTGGCGAGCATGGTCTTCCAGATCCCCGAGCACCAGATCCGCGTCATCGCGGGCGACATCGGGGGCGGGTTCGGGACCAAGGGCTGGCAGTATCCCGAGCACCGGCTCGTCCTGTGGGCCGCGCGCAAGCTCGGGCGCCCCGTGAAGTGGGCCTGCGAGCGCCACGAAGCCATCCCGGCCGACGAGCACGCACGCGACAACATCAGCGACGCGGAGTTGGCCCTGGACGCCGAGGGGCGCTTCCTCGCCCTGCGCGTGCGCACCATCGCCAATCTGGGCGCCTACATCTCATCCGATCGCAACCTGCTCGCGAGCTTCTCCAACGTGGTCACCCTCGTGGGCGTCTACACCATCCCCGCCGCCCACGTGCAGGTCACGGGCGTCCTCACCAACTGCAATTCCACCGCGCCGTATCGCGGAGCGGGCCGGCCCGAGGCCATCTACGTCCTCGAGCGGCTCATCGACGATGCCGCACGCGAGCTGGGGCTCGACCGCCTGAAGCTCCGCCGGATGAACATCATCCCCGGGTCCGCCATGCCCTACCGGACATGCCTTGGCGTCACGTACGACTGCGGAGAGTTCGAGAAGGGCATGGACCAGGCCCTCGCGCTGGCCGACGTGGCGGGCTTCCCCGCGCGGCGCGAGGAGTCGGGGCGCCGGGGGAAGCTGCGCGGGCTCGGCATCGTGAACGCCATCGAGCGCGCCGCCGCGCCCGGGCTCGAGTATGCGGAGATCCGCTTCAACCCGAGCGGCACCGCCATGATCCTCATGGGCTCGAAGAACCAGGGGCAGGGCCACGAGACCATATTCAAGCAGATCGCCCACGAGAAGCTGGGCCTCGATCCCCGCGAGGTCCGGTACATCGACGGCGACACCGACCGCGTGGCCTTCGGCATCGGCTCCATGGGCTCGCGCTCGACGGTCATCGGCGGCACCGCGCTCTCCATGGCCGCCGACAAGCTCATCGCCAAGGGCCGGAAGATCGCCGCCCGCCTCCTCGAGGCGGCCGAGCCGGACATCGTGTTCGCCGACGGACGCTTCACCGTCAAGGGAACCGACCGCGCCGTCGTCCTCAAGGAGGTGGCCCGGGCCGCCTTCCAGCTCGACAAGCTTCCGTCCGGCGTGGAGCCCGGGTTCTACGAGACCGGCACGTTTTCTCCGCCCGCCGACACCTATCCCAACGGCTGCCACGTCTGCGAGGTCGAGATCGATGCCGAGACGGGCGAGGTCGCCCTCGTCAGGTACGCCGTGGTCGACGATGTCGGCACCGTCATCAATCCGCTGACCCTCAAGGGACAGATCCACGGCGGCATCGCCCAGGGTGTGGGCCAGGCCCTGATGGAGCAGGTCGTCTATGACCCCGAGTCGGGCCAGCTTCTGACCTCCTCGTTTATGGAATACGGCATGCCGCGCGCCGATACCTTCTGCGACATCGCGGTGGCGAGCAACACGGTTCCGACCAAGCTCAATCCGCTGGGCGCCAAGGGGGCTGGCGAAGCCGGCACCGTCGGCGCGCTGCCTGTCGTGATGAATGCGGTCCTGGACGCTCTGGCGACGGCGGGCGTCCGCGACTTCGACATGCCGGCCACCAGCGATCGTGTGTGGCACGCCATCCAGGCCGTTCGCGTCACCCGCTAACATGGCCCCGCCCCAGGAGCGCTGGCCCTCGAGTCCGGCGCCATACCCCGACTCGGCCATCCAGATCGTCGACGAGAGCTTTGCCAAGTACCGGATAGGGAACGCCGCCGTCGAGCGCCTCGCCACCGGTTTCCGCTGGTCCGAAGGTCCGGTGTGGTTCGGCGACGGCCGCTACCTCCTCTGGAGCGATATTCCCAACAACCGCATCATGAAATGGGATGAGGAGACGGGGCGGGTCAGCGTCTTCCGCAAGCCGTCGAACTTCGCCAACGGCAACACGCGAGACCGCCAGGGCCGGCTCGTCACCTGCGAGCACGACAGCCGGCGCGTCACGCGCACCGAGTACGACGGCACCATCGCCGTGGTGCTGGACCGCTTCCAGGGCAAGCCGCTGAACTCCCCCAACGACGTCGTGGTCAAGTCGGACGACTCCATCTGGTTCACCGATCCACCCTTCGGCATCCTCAGCAACTACGAGGGGCACACGGCCACGCCCGAGCTGCCCACCAACGTGTACCGCGTCGACAAGAACGGCCAGGCCACGGTGGTGACCGGAGACATTCCGCGACCGAACGGCCTCTGCTTCTCGCCCGACGAGAAGCGCCTCTACGTCGTGGTCAGCGGCGCGATTCCGCGTGAGATCCGGGTCCTCGACGTGGTGGACAACGGCACCAAGCTCGCGAACGGGCGCGTCTTCATCAACACGGGCGCGGGAATCCCGGACGGGTTTCGCTGCGACGCCGAAGGCAATCTCTGGTGCGGCTTCGGCGGAGGCGAGGGGCAGGACGGGGTGGCCATCTTCAATCCGGACGCCAAGCTGATCGGGCGCATCCTGCTCCCCGAGCGCTGCGCCAACCTCTGCTTTGGCGGGCCCAAGCGCAACCGGCTCTTCCTGGCGAGCAGCCAGTCGCTCTACTCCGTCTACGTCAACGCCCAGGGCGCGACCCTGAGCTGAGCCCCCTACCGCATCACGAGAGGACCCACATGTACGAGGTCTACGCCCTCAAGTACGGCGAGCGGGACACCACGGCCTGCCAGTTCTTCTATCGCGAGTCGTCACACGCGCCCATCACCCTCCACTACTTCGTCTGGCTCATCCTGGGCGGCCCCCACCCGATCCTCGTGGACACAGGCTTCCTCGACGAGGATGCCCAGGCCCGCGGCATCCGGAACTACATCACCCCGGCGGCGGCGGTGGAGCGCGCCGGCGTCAAGGCCGCCGACGTGCCGGTGTCGCTCATCACCCACCTCCACTACGACCACTGGGCCGGGCACAGCCTCTTCCCGAGCGCCGAGTTCTGGATCCAGCGGGAGGAGGTGGCGTTCTGGACGGGGCGCTACGGCTCGATGCCGGCCTTCCGCGGGTCCGCCAACGTCAATGCCCTGGCCGGGCTGGTGACGCTCAACTATGCCAATCGCATCCGCATCGTCGACGGCGACCAGGACGTGCTGCCGGGGATTCGCGTCCATCGCGTGGGCGGTCACACGGCGGGGCTGCAGATCGTGACTGTCCAGACAGCGCGCGGCACGGTGGTCCTGACCTCCGATGCCTCGCACTTCTACCGCAATGTGGAGACGCGCCAGCCCGTGCAGATCATCACCAACCTACCCGAGATGCTCGAGGCCTTCGAGACGATCCACGCGCTGGCGGGGGCCGAGAAGCTCATCGTGGCCGGCCACGATCCCGAGGTCGCCGGCCGCTTCAACACCGTCGAGCCGGGAATCATCAAGATAGCGTAGCAGGCCGCTGAAAAAGGCCCATCTGCGGGAGTGCGGCGCCCTCGATCGCACGCTCAACGTACAGGGAGTACGCCTCGCGTGCGACCTTCGGGCGCCGCCTCGCATCTGGACCTTTTTGAGCGGCCTGCGGGAACCGGATCTAACCGGCCGTTGACCGACGATGGCGGGATCGCGTAATGTCGAGGCCCGATGCCCGCCACCCTCCTCATGCTGCCGCCCCAGAGCAAGACGACGCACCAGTGGGCGGAGCGGCTCGCCCTCGACGTCCCCGACGTGTCCGTCATCGTGGCGGAGGACGCGGACAAGGCGACGTGGGCCCTGGCCGAGGCCGACTGCGCCTTCGGCACCCTGCCCCGCGCGCTCCTGCCCGCGGCCACGCGCCTCCGCTGGCTGCAGGCGCCCCAGGCCGCGCCGCCCGCCGGCTGGTACTACCCGGAGCTGATCGCCCACCCGGTGGTCGTGACCAATTTCCGCGAGATCTACAACGACCACATCGGCGCGCACATCATGGCCTTCGTCCTCGCCTTCGCGCGCGGGCTGCATCAGTACCTGCCCCGTCAGCTGAACCGCGAGTGGCGCCCCGCCCCCGTGGACACGAGCGTGATTCACCTGCCCGAGGCGACCGCGCTCATCGTGGGTGCCGGCGGGATCGGCGCGGAAGCCGCCCGGCTCGCCGCGGCTTTCGGCATGCGTGTGCTCGCCGTCGACGCGCGTCGTCGGGACATCCCCTCCGGCGTGGCCGCCCTCTACGGCGCCGACGCCCTCGACTCCTTGCTGCCGCGCGCCGACTTCGTGATCCTGACCGTGCCACATACCCCCGCCACCGAGGGCTTCATGAACCGCGCGCGCTTCCAGCGCATGAAGCGCACCGCGTTCTTCATCAACATCGGGCGCGGCATGACCACCCGCCTCGATGACCTCGTGGCCGCGCTCAACGCCGGGGAAATCGCCGGGGCGGGGCTCGACGTCTTCGAGCAGGAGCCGCTTCCCGCCAAGCATCCGCTCTGGACCATGCCGGGCGTGCTGATCACGCCGCACACCGCGGGCTACGGCCCCTATCTCGACGACCGCCGCTACGAGATCCTCCGCGACAATTGCCAGCGCTTCCTCGCCGGGCAGCCGCTGCGGAACGTGGTCGACAAGACCAGCTGGTTCTGAGAAGCCGCCATGCCCGTGCCCGTGGGTCTCAACGTCTGGTCCAGGCTGGTGGAAGACACCTTCCCCTATCTCGACCAGACGGCGGCGCCCTTCGAATCGCTCTGGTTTCCCGATCACGTGCAGTACGGCGCCCACAAGGTCGCCGAGGGCTGGACGCTCCTCGCGTATGCCCTCGCCCGCTATCCCGACAAGATGTGCACCCACGAGGTGATCTGCAACAGCTTCCGCAATCCCGCGCACCTCGCCAAGATGGTGGCGACCGCTCATGCCCTCTCCGGAGGCCGCGTGGTCCTGGGCATCGGCGCGGGCTGGAACGAAGAGGAGTATCGCGCGTACGGCTGGCCCTTCCCGTCCACGCGCGTGCGCATCGCCCAGATGTGCGAGGCCATCGAGCTGATCCGGCTCATGTGGACGACCTCGCCCGCGAGCTACAAGGGTGAGCACTACCAGATCAGCGGCGCCTACTGCGAGCCCAGGCCCGATCCCCTCCCGCCCATCGTGGTGGGCGGCCACGGCGAGAAGTATCTCCTGCGCGCCGTGGCCAAGCACGCGGACTGGTGGAACTACAGCTTCCGCGACGACGCGACGTACGCGCACAAGCAGGAGGTGCTCAAGGCCCATTGCGCGGAGGTCGGCCGTGACTATGGCGAGATCGTCCAGGTCCTCCGCGCCGGCATCCTGATCGCCGAGACCGAGGGCGAAGTCGAACGGCTCAAGACGCAGCCCCACATCCGGCCCATGCAGGACATCCGCCTCGCGGGCACACCGGCCCAGGTCACCGATGCCCTCCTCGGCATCATCAAGCGCGGGGCCCGCCGGCTCACCGTGAACTTCGCCGACGCCCCGCGCCCGGAAGGCACCCGGCTCTTCGCGGCCGCCGTCCTGCCCCACCTCTAGCCCGGGACCGCAACGACTCGAAGGGGAGACCCATGGCCGAATCCATTCCCGCCCCCCTCATCATCGATACGCTGAAAGACACCTTCCGCGAGGCGCGCGCTGCCCTCGCCGCGGAGGTGACCGAGCCCCCGCGCCACAGCCACCTCGGCTGGATCCTGAGTGTGCCGGACACGCATCAGAAATCGGTGCTCGCCGCCCTCGACAAGGAAGAGACCATCCGCGTCGTCACCTGCGCCACGGAGGACGAGGCCACCACCATCGCGGCGGGGCTCCACATCGGCGGCGAGCCGGTGGTGCTCATGATCCAGCACGCGGGGCTCTATGCCTCCATCAACACGCTGCGAGGCGTGGCCATGGACGGCCGCGTGCCCGTCTTCTACATGATCGGGCTCCTGAGCCGCGAGAAGGACAAGGATCCGAAGGAGTCGCGTCACTCCATGGTCCGCTACTGCGAGCCGCTCCTCGATACCTTCGGAGTCCCGCATGCCCGGCTCGAGGGTCCCAATGACGTGCACCTGATTCCCGAGTACTACCGCCTGAGCCGGCAGCGTCGCGGCCCCACCGCTGTCCTCGTCGGGCTGGAGACAATCTAGTGGCTATGAAGCCCGAAGAAGTGCTGACGCTGATCGCGGCGAACCGAGGCACCGCCGTCTGCATCCCCACCATGACCACGGCGCCGGCCTGGCGCACCATCGCTCCCGACGATCTCTCCGCTACCTGTGCCGGCTTCATGGGCGGCGCGTCTTCTCTCGGCCTGGGCATCGCGCTCGCGCAGCCCGATCGGCGCGTCATCGTGTTCGACGGCGACGGCTCGCTCCTCATGCAGCTCGGATCGCTCGCCACCGTGGCGGGCGCGGCGCCGCGGAACCTGGTCCATCTCCTCTTCAAGAACGGCGTCTATCACACCTCCGGTGCTCAGATCATTCCGGGTGGCCTCACGGTGGACTTCGTCATGATGGCCAAGGCCGCGGGCTATCGTCATGCCTCCGCCATCCGCGACATCGACGACTTCAAGCGACGGCTTCCCGAGCTGCTCAAGATGGAGGGGCCGGCCTTCGTCGAGCTGCACACGGGGCTGGCCGAGCAGACGCCCATGACCGCGCGCGGCGGCACGCCATTTCCGCAGCAAGTCGAAGAGCTCCGCGCAAAGCTCTTGAAGCCAAAAGCGCGCACGACGTCGTAGCAGGCGGCTGCCTGCTCTTCCAGAAGTCCGCTTGATGCCGCAGACGCGGTCCAACCGCATCCTGCTCTGGATGTGCGTTCTCATCACCGTCAACCAGCTCGGCTTCGGCGGCATCATTCCCGTCCTCGCGCTCTATGCCCGCTCCTTCGGGGTCACGCAGTCGGCCATCGGCGTCACCATTGCGATCTACGGCCTCGCCCGCTTGCTCGTCGCCATGCCCGCCGGACAGCTCGCGGATCGGGTCGGTCGCCGGCCCGCCCTTGCCATCGGCGGCCTCGCCACCGCCGCCGGCAATCTTCTCTGCGCGTACGCGCCGACCTTCGCCGTGCTCGTGGGAGCTCGATTCCTGGCGGGCATCGGAGCCGGACTCGTCCTCATCACCGGCCAGATCGTGCTCGCGGACATCAGCACGCCCGCTCGGCGCGGTCGCGTCATGGCCATCTATCACGGCGTCTTTCTCTTCGCGGTGGGCGTCGGTCCCCTGCCGGGCGGGATCCTGGCCGAGCGCTACGGGCTGCGGGCGCCCTTCCTCGCCTACGCGGTGGCGGGCGTGGTGGCGGCGGCCCTCGCCTGGATGTGGATTCCCGAGACGAGGGAGGTCCGCCGGCGCGACATCGCGGATTCGCCCTCCCCGTTCCCGTCCTTCGGCTCCCAAGTCCGCATCCTCACCGGCCACGTCGGCTTCATCCTCGTGAGCCTGGTCAGCTTCATGAACGCGGTGGCGCGGACGGGCGGGCTCTTCAACGTCATCCCGGTCCTGGCGCAGGAGCGGCTCGCCCTCACGACCGGCCGCATCGGTTTCGGGCTCGCCCTGGCGAGCCTGGTCGGGCTCGTCCTCGTCTACCCGTCGGGCGTCCTCGTGGATCGCTTCGGCCGCAAGTCCGTCGTCGTGCCCGCCACTGTTCTCTCCGGCGTCTCCCTCCTGCTCTTCCTTCTCGCCCCGTCCTATGGCTGGTTCCTGACCGCCTGCGTGGTCTGGAGCATCGCCACGGGCGTGAGCGGCGCCGCGCCCGCGGCCTATGCCGCCGACGTGTCGCCCCCCGGGATGAATGCCGCGGCCATGAGCGTGTACCGGATGCTGGCGGACCTCGGTTATGTCCTGGGCCCTCTCACGCTCGGCCTCGCCACCGATCTCGCGGGCGCCAACCTGACCCTGGCCGCGACCGCGGTGCTCCTTGCCGGCTCCGGCCTGCTCTTCGCCCGCTATGCCCCCGAGTCGCTCCGGCCCGATCGCCGGTAGACGCGCGACCGAGCTTCGCGAGGCGGAATGCTCCCGTCTGTGCTAGTTTTGGCGCATCCGGCCCTTGAGCATGTTGAGCGTGGCCGCGCGAGAGAGCCTTCACCGCGGAGGAGCGACATGAGCTACACGAGGATTTCCGCCGACTGCCACCTCGACCTGCCCTGGATGCCCCCGGATCTGTTCACCGCGAACGCCTCGGCGGCGCTCAAGGACCGCATGCCCTTCACCGCGGACGGGCCGGACGGCCCGTTCTGGACGTGCAAGAACGGCACATCCTTCGGCCTCGTCAACGGCGTGGGGCCGGCCGGCCAGAAATATGTCCCCGGCCAGCATCACCGGGTGGACGTCATGGCCGCCACCGGCCTCTACGATGACGGCAAGAAGGGCATCCGCCGCGTCTCGGACCCCGCGCTCCGGGCCAAGGACATGGACCGCGACGGCGTCCAGGCCGAAGTGATGTACGGCATTCTCGGCGCGGCCACGCGCCTCCGCGATCACGAGGCGGCCACGGAGATGTTCCGCATCTACAACGACTGGCTCGTGGATTTCTGCCGCCACGATCCCGGCCGCTTCATCGGGCTCGCGTGCCTGCCCTATGGCGACATCGACGCCGCCGTGAAGGAGATCTACCGCGTGGCCCGCCTCGGGCTGCGAGGCGTGGAGCTGTCCTGCTCGTGGGACATGGAGCCCATGTGGCATCCCATCTGGGAGCCGCTCTGGCAGGCCGTCAACGACGTGGGGCTGCCGCTCCACTTCCACACCTTCCCCGCCCTCGATCCGAGCGTGCTCGACAAGGCGCAAGGCCGCGTCCGCCGGGCGGCCTTCTTCACCGTCGTCTCCGCCTTCCAGATGAACCTCGTCAACATCCTGGCCGCCATCATCGGCAGCGCCGTTCTCGAGCGCTATCCCAGGGTCCGCATCTCCTTCGGAGAGAGCGGCATCGGCTGGGTACCCTATGCCCTGGACCGCATGGACTTCGAGTGGGAGGACCGCTTCCACGACCTCGGCCTGAAGATGAAGCCGAGCGACTACTGGCGCCGCCAGTGCAAGGCGACCTTCCAGTTCGACCGTATCGGCACCAAGCTCATCGACGACATGGGCGTGGAGACGCTGATGTGGGGCTCGGACTATCCGCACGGCGACGGCGTGTGGCCGGAGTCGTCGAAGTACATCGACGAGCAGTTCGGCCATCTGCCCGCGGAGTTGACTCACAAGATGACCTGCGAGAACGCGGGCAAGTTCTACGGGCTGATCAGCTAGCGTCCGACGCGGCTCAGCGTCCCCAGGCCTCGAGACAGGCCTGGGCGTCGCCCCGCCCGAGGGCAAGCAGCCGCGCTATCGCCTCCGCGTCGAAGTCGAGGGGCCGGAGCAGGAGCGGCGACGAGGGCGCCAGGAGCTGGACATCCACGGCGGGGTGCCGGAGCCGGGCCAGCTCGGTGTCGCGTCGGATCTGCTGGATCATCATGAGCTCGAAACTCTCCTCGAGGGCCCGGCGGATGGTCGAAGGCGAGGCCCCGCGCTCCGTCGGCGCATAGCTCATCACTACCACGGCGCGACCCACCGAGGCGTCCGCCTCGAGCGCTTCCAGGACCGGCGCGCGACCCGTCAGCCCGCCGTCCACGAGGAGCGCGCCGTCCACCTCCACGGGCGGGAAGAGTCCCGGGACCGCCGCGGCGGCCATGAGGACATCCACGGTAACCGTGCGGTTGTCGAACACACGCTTCTCGCGGCCGGCCAGATCCGTGGCTGTGACGAGGAGGCGCACGGGGGAGGCGCGAATGCGATCGAAGTCCAGGGAGGTGGTGATCAGCTCACGAAGCGGGCTGGGATCGAAGAGCGAGCTGATCTCGTTGAGGGCAAAGAGGGTGAGCCAGCCCGGCAGGAAACCCGCGAAGAACACGGACGCGCGCAGCGTGTAGACCCGCTCGCGCTCGACCGTGCGCCACATCGTCTCCAGCCGATCAGCCCGGCCGCTGGCGATCATGGCGGCATTGAGCGCACCCGCCGACGAGCCGGCCACGAGGCGGATCGGCAGCCCGCGCTCCACGAAGGCCGCGGCTACGCCGGCCTCGTAGGCGCCCTTGGCTCCTCCACCCGAGAGCACCAGGACCATCGGCGCGTCGAGGGGTAGGCTGGACCGGGCGCACGTCGCGGCGGCAGGAGTCGGCATGAGCAAGGCGGCGAGGGCCGCCGCGCCAGCGATCCTACGGCGAGTCTTCACGGTGTCTCTCCGATCTCATCGGGATGCCCGTTTGGAGACTTGGGTATACTCAGGCCCCGTACAGGACTGACCCTCACCAATCGATCCAGCGAAGAGGCGAGCTACATGAGCCACTATCACGATTCCGATGATCTCAAGGTTCTCGGAGAGTTCAAGAAGCTTGCGCCAGCGGAGTTCAAGGGCTTCGTCGAGCTCGACGCCATCGTGGGACGGGACGACGGCAGCATTCCGCGCAAGTATCGCGAGCTGATCGCTCTCGCCGTCGCGTGCACCACCCAGTGCCCGTACTGCCTCGATGTGCACACCAAGAACGCCAAGAAGGCCGGGGCTACCCGCGAGGAGGTCACGGAGGCCGCCTTCATTGCGGCCGCCCTGCGCGCGGAAGCGGCGGTGACGCACGGGGCCCTCGCCCTCAAGCTCTTCGACAAGGCATAGAGCGAACCCGAAGGAGCTCCGGCGCATGTCGCGACCTCGAGTCGCCAGTCTTCGGCTTCCAATGCTCTGTGCTGTCCTTCTGCTGGCGGCAGCGCCTGCGGTGGCAGCGCCCGAGGGCACGCTGACCTTCGCGCTTCACTTCAGCCCGGTGACGCGCTGGCTGGACCCGGCCGAGGGCGAGAGCACCATCACGCCCTTTCTCCTGCTCTACGCCCTCCATGATGGCTTGCTCAAGCCCATGGCAGGGTCTGGCTCGGCGCCGAGTCTGGCCGAGTCGTGGTCCATGTCCAAGGACGGGCTGAGCGCGGAGTTCATCCTGCGGCCGGGGATCAAATTCCATAACGGCGATCCCATCACCTCGGACGACGTCAAGTTCTCCTTCGAGCGCTACCGGGGCGGGGCCGCCAAAATCCTCAAGGATACCGTCAAGGAGATTCAGCTACTTGGGCCCAATCGCCTGCGATTCGTCCTCAAGGAGCCCTGGCCCGACTTCCCCGCCTTCTACGGCACCTTCGTGGCCAGCGCGGGCTGGGTGGTGCCCAGAAAGTACTTCGAGCGGGTCGGCGAGGAAGGCTTTCGCAAGGCGCCCATCGGGGCCGGCCCCTACAAGTTCGTGAGCTTCAATCCGGGCGTCGAGCTGGTGCTCGAAGCCTTCGAGGGCTACTGGCGCAAGACTCCCTCGATCAAGCGCCTGGTCTTCCGCAGCCTGCCCGACGAGACGACGCGCGCCGCCGCGCTCAAGAGCGGCGAGGTCGACATCGCCTTCCTGCTGAGCGGACCGACGGCCGAGGATATCCGGCGCACTCCCGGGCTGCGCCTCGTCGCGCCGCTCCTCGGTATCTTCTGGCTCGACTTCCCGGACCAGTGGGATCCGAAATCTCCCTGGGCCGACCGGCGCGTGCGGCTGGCCGCCAGCCTGGCCATCGACCGGCAGGCCCTGAGCCAGGCCGAGACGCTCGGCTTCTCGCGGCCCACGGGCAGCCTCGTTCCGCGCGACTTCGAGTTCGCCCTGCCCATCGACGCGCCCGCCTACGATCCCAGGCGCGCGCGACAGCTCCTCGCCGAGGCCGGACATCCCAATGGCTTCGACGGCGGGGAGATGACGCCCTTCCCGCCCTACAACTCCATGGGCGAGACGATCATGGGATGGCTCCAAGCCGTGGGAATCCGCACGCGCATGCGCACCTTGGAGCGAGGCGCCTTCATGACCTCGTGGCGGGAGAAGAAGCTGCACGGGGTGGTCCTCACCGTGACGGGGGTCTCGGGCAATGCCGCCACGCGCCTCGAGTCCTTCGTCACGAAGAATGGGGCCTTCGCCTTCGGCGCCCTGCCCGAGGTCGACGACCTCTTCCGCCGCCAGGCCAGGGAGATGGACCGGAAGAAGCGCGAGGCCCTCCTCTTCCAGATGCAGCGCATCCTCAACGAGCAGACCACCCAGGCCGCCGTCTATCACCTCGGCTTTCCCACGGGCTTAGGTCCCCGCGTGGAGGACATCCTCGCCCATGCCATCCCCGGCTTCTACATGTCTCCCTACGAGGACCTCAAGCTCAAGAAGCCCTGAGCGGGGAGGAGGTCGAATCATGAGAACGCTCATCGAAGGCGGGTGGGTAGTCGCGTTCAACGGCAAGAGCCACGAGGTCTACGAGCAGGGTAGCGTCGTCTTCGAGGGCGACCGTATCGTGCATGCGGGCGGACCGTACTTGGGGCCTGCCGACACCCGCCTCTCGGCGCGGGGCAAGCTCGTCTCCCCGGGCTTCATCAATACCCACGTCCACACGACGGGCAACGCCGGCGACTACCTCCTCCTCGACATGGCGAAGAACGACTACCGGACGTCGAACTACATGAGCTTCGCCGCGCCGCTCAAAGGCAAGATGACCCCGCCCCCGCCCGAGGCGGTGGCGGCCCTGCGCACCTTCGTCTTCCTCCACGCCCTCCGGCAAGGCACCACTACCATCATCGACGTCGGGGGCCAGCGCGGGGACTGGGAAGGCTACGTGCGCCTGATCGACGAGCTGGGCGTGCGTGTCTACGGCAGCCCGCCCTTCCGCGATCGCAACACCTTCACGGACGCGCAGGGCCGCCTCTACTACGATCACGACGCCAGTGTCGGCACGCAGGGCCTGAAGGACGCGGTGGCCTTCATCCGCGAGTACGACGGCGGCGCCCAGGGGCGGCTCCGCGGCATGCTCAACCCTTCCCAGGTCGAGACGTGCAGCGAGCCCCTGCTGCGCGCCTGCAAGGACGCGGCGCGAGAGCTGGACGTGCCCGTGCACACCCACGCGGGCGGCAACCTCGTGGAGTTCCAGCGGATCATGGACGAGTATCGCAAGACGCCCATCCAGTTCCTCGCCGACATCGGCTTCCTCGACGACCGCGCCCTCATCGGCCACGGCGTGTTCACCACCGCGCACGCCTGGAGCCATTATCCCTTCGGAGACGATCTCCGCGTGCTCGCGGAGCGAGGCGCCACCGTGGGGCACTGCCCGTACAAATACGCCAAGATGGCCATGACCCTGTGCTCCTTCCAGCGCTACCTCGACGCGGGCGTGAACCTCGCCATCGGCACCGACACCTTCCCCATGGACATGGTGGCGGAGCTACGCTGGGCGTCGATCTTGGCCAAGGTCGCCGACGCGAACTACCAGGCGGGCCAGCATCGCGACGTCTTCAATGCCGCCACCCTCGGCGGCTGCAAGTTCTTGCGCCGCGACGACCTCGGGCGCCTCGCTCCCGGCGCCAAGGCCGACATCCTGCTCATCGACCTCGACCATCTCGGCGCCCCCGTCTACGCCGATCCCATCAAGGCCCTCATCGACGCCGGGTCCGGGCGCGACGTGGACACGGTCATCGTGGACGGCAAGATCCTCGTCCAGGGCGGTCGCACCACGCGGATCGACGAGGACGAGGTGTATGCCAGGGCCCGCCAGGTGACGCAGCGTTTCTGGACCAACGTGCCTACGTGGCGCTGGGATGGCGCACCCGTCGACCGGATCATTCCGCCCGCCTTCCCCATCCACGGCGCGGCCGCGAAGTGAACACACCACCCCGGAGCCACGCCATGCGAGTTCCCCCTACGCTGATCCGTGAACAGCTCGTCTCCGTGTTTCGCGCCTGGCGCATGTCGCCGGCGCATGCCGACACCACGGCGGAGATGATGGTCGAGACCGACCTGCGCGGCGTCGACTCCCACGGCGTCTCCATGCTGCCCAGCTACGACCAGGAGTTCCGGCGGGGCCGTCTCAACATGCGCCCCGTCTTCAAGACCGTGCGCGAGGGAGCGGCCATGGCCCTCATCGACGCGGACGCCTCGCTCGGCCATCCCGTCTCGGTGCACGCGATGAATCTCGCCGTCGACAAGTGCCTCTCCACGGGGGTCGCCGTCGTCTCCGTGTTCAACTCCCACCACTTCGGCGCCGCCGGCTGCTACTCGAAGATCGCGGCCGATCGTGGCGTCATCGGCATGGTCACCGCGTCCACCCGCGGGGTCACCCTGGTGCCCACCTTCGCGGCGGAGCCGATCATGGGCACGAACCCCCTCGCCTTCGCCGCCCCCGCCAAGCGCAATCCCCCCTTTCAGCTCGACATGGCCACGACCACCGTGGCGGCGGGCAAGGTCAAGGTCTACAAGCTCAACCACAAGCCGCTGCCACCGGGCTGGGTGGTCGACGCGAGCGGCCAGACGGTGACGGACCCCGTGGAGGCCTTCAGCCACGTCTTCGAGAAGCCGGAGGGCGGCATCACGCCGCTCGGCGGCACGCGTGACCTCGGCGGCCACAAGGGCTACGGGCTGGCCGTGCTCGTGCACATCCTCGGCGGGGCGCTTTCCGGCGCCTCGTTCTCGCCGATCCGCAAGCGCACCCAGCGGGAGTCCGATCCGCACAACATCGGCCACTTTTTCATGGCCATCGATCCGCGGGCCTTCCGAGCAGAGGGAGAGTTCGAGCGGGATCTCGACGAGGTGATCGACGTGCTGCACGACGCCAAGCGGGCCGACCCCGAGCAGCCGGTGCTCGTCGCGGGCGACCCCGAGATGGCCACGAGGAAGGAGCGCCTGCAGAATGGCGTGCCCGTCCCCGACGACCTGATGGAGCAGCTCAGGACGGTGGCGAAGAGCGCCGAGGTGCCCTTCCTGCTCGCGCCCTAATAGACCGAGCTATTCACGAGACCGAGTCCCGCATTGGGTCTCCCCTTATCTACTCAGCTCTCGCCTCAGGGCTTCGCCCTTCAGCTCGAACTGCGGCCCTCTCCCCCTCCGGGGGCGAGGGATCAAAACAAATCCCTCTCCCTCGGAGAGGGAGAGGGTTGGGTGAGGGTGGCGTTATATTCGTGAATGGCTTGCGCCAACCGACACCGGCTCAGAGGTCGGCGACGGCTACGGTCTGCCCCGAGGCCGCGCTCTTGGCCACGGCGTCGGTGAATTCCATGTAGCGCACGCCGTCCTCGAAGTTGGTCCGCGAGATCTTCTCGCGTCCACGGATCGCGTTGACGAACTCCTCCTCGACGCGCCAACCGATCCGCTTCTCCTTGGGGATGGGGATCTCCTTCAGCTCCTTGTCCCCGCGACGCCCGCCGGACACGCGCTTGGCATCCGCTTCGAGCCTCAGCGTTCCCTCGCTTCCGAAGATCCATACCTCGGACTGGGGGGCGAGCGCGGTGACGGCGCTGAAGCGGAGGTGGGCGACGCCACCGCCTCGCAGGGTGCCCAGGATGTCGATGTGATCGGGCACCTTGACCTCGCGCATGGCGCCGGCCGCGTCACGACGCCGCGGCACAGCGATCTTGGTCATGGCCGTCACGCGCTGGAGAGGCCCGAGCCAGCGCTGCATGGCCTCGTACCAGATGCCCATGTTGAGGACGTTGTTGCCGCTGAGGGAGACGTCCTGGCGCCAGTGCAGCGGCTCCTCCCGCTCCACGAATCGCCCGCCCTGAGCGGTCTGCAGCTCCACGGCGAGCACCTCGCCGACGTAGCCCTCGCCCAGGAGGGACTGCAAGGTCGAGTCGACCTCGAGGGTGGGCGGGGAGGGCACGAGCTGGGTGATCAGGTGAGGTGCCCGTCGCGAGGCCTCGAGCATCTGCCGCCCCTCGGCGGCGTTCATGGCCATGCGCGCTTCGCAGAGGACGTGCTTGCCCTGCTCGAGGGCGGCCAGGGTGATCTCGCGGTGCATGTAGGGCCAGGTGCCGATGCAGACCGCGTCGACGTCCTTGGCCTCCACGACCTTCCGCCAGTCGCCCTCCACCCGGCTGATGCCGAACTCGCCGGCGACGCGCTCGCCCGATTCCTTGCTGCGGTTGGCCACGGACACCAGCTCGACGCCGGGTTGCGCCTTGAGCTTCGGAATGTGGTGGAGCTTCGTGTTCTTGCCCGCGCCCACGAAACCCACACGGATCGGTCGATCGGTCATGATGGGATCCTCACTCGCGGTAGTCGAGACCCGCGACGACGAACTTCGGCTTGAAGGTTGGCCGCGTCACGAAGGCGATGAAGGCCCGCGCCGTCTCCGGTGTGGCCGCCCGCGTGGCCACGGCGGCGGAATAGGTGGTGATCTTCTGAAGCTCTTTCGGAAGCGGCCCCACGAGCTTCACGCCCTTCACGGGCAGGATCTCGCTGATCTGGTGCACGCAGAGCTCGGCCTGGCCTTTCACGATCGCCTCCGCCGCGTAGCCGCCCGGCCAGAGAACGGTCTTTTCCTTCACCGCGTCGGCGATGCCCAGGCGCTGGAGCACGCCCGCGAAGTGGATCCCGCTGGTGGCTCCCCGGGCGGGATCCGTGTACACGATGGACTTCGCGGCCAGGACCGTCCGCTTGAACGCTTCCGGGGTCGAGATGTCGGGCAGAGGGGCGCCCTCGCGCACGGCGACTCCGATGGCCGTCCGGGCGAGGTCGGCCCGGGTGTCCGCTACCACGAGCCGCTGCCCCGCGAGCTGCTCGAGGACGGTGTCGGTGACGATGACCACATCCGCGGGCTCGCCCGCCTCCACTTTCTGCCTCAGCTCCCCCGCGGTCGCGGAGGTGATGATGACGGTGTTCCCCGTCTCCTGCCGGAACGTCTCCGCGAGCTCGGTCACGATGCCCTTCATGGCTCCGGCGCTCAGCACCTTGATCTCGGCGGCGTGGACGAGATCCGCCCAGGGACAAACGCCCAGACCGGCCACGAGGAGGGCCAGCCACCATCCCGTACGTTTTGCTCTCAGACTCATCGCGCCTCCTGGTCGCCCATGGGTGGGCGAGCTCGTGTCGTCATCCAATGATCCGCCCGCCCATCACGCGGATCTCGTCTCCCGTGATGTAGGCCGAGGCATCCGAGGCGAGAAACACGCAGGCATCCGCAATCTCCTCGGGGCGCCCCAGCCGCCCGAGGGGGATCTGCTTGAGCTGCTCCGCGCCCCCGGGCGGGGCCTGGCGGAACTCCGGATACCACTCCGCGTAGCGCCGCTCGGTGTCCATGGTGCCCGGGATGACCATGTTGGCGCGGATGCCGAACGGCCCCAGCTCGGCGGCGAGGGCGCGCATGAGGCCGAGCGTTCCCGTCTTTGCCGCGGTCACCGCGGCGGTGTTGGGCCGGCCCGTCAGGCTCGACTGCCCGCCGATCGCGATGATGCTGCCCCGCTTCCGCTCCTTCATGCCCGGCACGACGGCCCGCGCGAGGTAGAAGGCGGAGTGGAGATTGACGCCCATGACGTGATGCCAGTCCTCGAGCGAGGTCTCCGCCATGGACTTGTGGGGCCGGATGGCCGCGTTGCACACGAGGATGTCGATGGCGCCCAGCTCCGCCAGCCCTCGCTTCACCATGAGGTCCACGGCCGCCGCATCGGCGATGTCGCCGAGGGCCGGGACGGCACGCACCCCGGCCTTGCGGCACTCCTCGGCCACCGCTTCCAGCTCGTCCCGGTTCACCCGCGTATTGACGATCAGATCCGCACCCTCGGCGGCGAAGGCCAGCGCGATGGCGCGGCCGATGTTGCGGCTGGCCCCCGTGATGAAGGCCGTCTTCCCTCCGAGCTTCATGCCGAGGCCCGCAAT
This sequence comes from Candidatus Methylomirabilota bacterium, assembly GCA_035635755.1. Classification (GTDB taxonomy): domain Bacteria; phylum Methylomirabilota; class Methylomirabilia; order Rokubacteriales; family CSP1-6; genus AR37. Next base: position 21,030 of record DASQAK010000196.1, read on the forward strand.
GCCTTCCGCTCGCCGTCGCTGAGCAGTCTCATGGCTCTCCTCCTCGTAGCCAGCTTCAGTTGGTCCAGCCTAATCCGCCCCTTCGGATCGAAGTGGCGAGGGGCCTCGGCGGAGATACTGCTCCGTCAACGGCGGCGGCGTCAAGCCTGGCCGGGAGATCCCAGGGCTTCCGGTGGACGGACGGGGTCACCCGTGGAAAGATGAACACATGGGACTGCGCGAGTATCGCCGCAAGCGAAACTTCAAGAAGACTCCAGAACCCTCGGGCACGAAATTGGTCCGGCGTGGCAAGGGCGATCATCTCTTCGTCATCCAGAAGCACGCGGCGAGCCGGCTGCATTACGATTTCCGGCTCGAGCTCGACGGCGTGCTCAAGAGCTGGGCGGTGCCCAAGGGTCCCAGCCTCGATCCCGCCGACAAGCGCCTCGCCATGCACGTCGAGGATCATCCGGTCGAGTACGGCACCTTCGAGGGCATCATCCCGAAGGGTGAGTACGGAGGCGGCACGGTGCTCCTGTGGGACCGTGGCAGCTGGGAGCCCGTCGGCGATCCTCACCAGGGCTACCGGGCCGGCAACCTCAAGTTCGTTCTCAAGGGCGAGAAGCTCCGGGGGGGCTGGGCCCTCGTGAGGATTCGAGGCGCGCGTCGGGGCGACGAGGGCGCGCGGAGCTGGCTCCTG
>DASQAK010000197.1:0-2437 GCA_035635755.1 Candidatus Methylomirabilota bacterium
CACCACGCCGTTCTGCTCCTCGAGCGACTCCTGGGTCTGGAGCGTGTCGACGGCCTTCTTGAAGAGCGGGCCCGTCATGACGACGCCCGCGGGGCGCGCCATCTTCTCGATGCTCGCCGCCACCCCCTTGGGCAGCTCCGCCTCCTTCGAGACGGCCTTCAAGGTCTCCAGATCCGTGAAGGCCTCGACACCGTTGCGGCGGTAGATGGTGAGGCCCTCCACGGGCGTGGTGCTCTGCATCTCCTGGATGAGCCCGCGCGTGATGTCGGGGCGCTCCTGGAGCATGGCGCTCTCGATGCTGGCGATGAGCGTCATGGTCAGCCGCCGCGCCGCGCCCTTGCTCTGCTCCACGAGGAGATCGGACTCGCGCTGGATGGTGAGGACGGTCGAGATCCCGAAGCCCACGATGAGGACGATCACGATGAGCACGGTGATCTTGACGGTGAGGGAGGCGGCGGGCAGCTTCATGGGCGCGCGCCTGGGGCTCCCGAGCGGGCGCGGTTCAAATCCGGACCGCGCGCCCGGCCCAGTAGGGCTCGCGAAGCACGCGCTTGAGGAGCTTGCCCGAAGCATCGCGCGGAAAGTCCTCGTGGAAGGAGACCTCGCGCGGGACCTTGTAACCGGCGACATGGCGCCGGGCGAAGGCCGTGACGTCCTCGGCGGTGAGCCGGGCCCCCGGCTGGAGCTGCACGGCCGCGTGGACCCGCTCCCCCCAGTCGTCGTCGGGCACGCCGAAGACGGCCACGTCCTGGATGTCGGGGTGGCGGTGCAGGGCGTCCTCGATCTCCGCGGGATAGATGTTCACGCCGGCCGAGATGATCATGTCGCGCTTGCGGTCGCAGATGTAGTAGAAGCCGTCGGCATCCATCCGCGCGACGTCACCCACCGAGTACCACTCGCCGCGACGCATCTCCCGGGTCGCCTCGGGGTCCTTGTAGTACTCGTCGAGGATGTTGGGGAAGTGCCTGACGTAGAGCTCGCCGGGCTCGCCCACGGGCACGGGCCGGCCGTCGTCGTCGAGGAGCGCGATCTCCCGGCCCGGGGCGGCCTGCCCGCACGATCCGGGCTTCCGGAGCACGTCCTCCGGTCTGAGGATGGTGTTCACCGCCAGCTCGGTCGAGCCATAGAACTCGTAGAGAGCCGGCCCGAAGTAGGCGATCACCGCCTCCTTGACGCTCATGGGACAGGGCGCCGCCGCCATGATGATGGTCCGCATGGAGGATACGTCGTAGCGGGCCCGAACGGATGCGGACAGGTCCACGATGCGCTTGAGGAGCGTGGGCGCCATGAACGTGCTCGTGCAGCGATGGCGCTGGATCTGCTCGAGGGCGCGCTCGGGGTCGAACTTGGGCATGATCACCACTGTCGCCCCGACCAGGTGTGAGTAGAGGGCGAGGCCTGACGGCGCCGAGTGGTACATGGGCCCCGCCACCAGGTGGACATGGCTCGGATCCAGGAGATCCATGGCCCGCAGCGTGTCCATCAGCCCCTGCGGGTCGACGCTGCGGCGGAGCGCCCCCTTGGGCTTGCCCGTGGTGCCGCCCGTGTAGATGAGGGAGGCGCCGAAGCCGGTGTCGGCGGGCAGGTCCACCGGCTCGGGACTGCCCTCGGCGAGAAGATCGTCCAGGTGCACGCCCCAGTCGCGCCGTGCCTCGCCCATCAGGATCCAGTGGCGGACCTTCCATGCCTGCTCTCGCACGGCCTCGCACACGGGGAGGAACTGGTCGCTCACGAAGACGGCCGCGGCATCCGAGTGATCGAGGATGTACGCGACCTCCCCCGCCACCAGCCGGTGGTTCATGGGCGCGGGGATCAGTCCGGCCGGGCGCGCGCCCGCGGCCGCCAGGTAGTGCTCGAGAGAGTTGGTGGCGTAGACGATGACGTGGGCGCCGGGCTCGAGCCCGAGCCCGAGGAGGGCATGGCCCAGCCGGTTCCGGCGCGTGACGAACTCGGGCCAGGACCAGACGCGCTCCCCCTCGATGAGCGCGGGCTTGCCCGGTTGGCGGGCGGCATGAAGGGCAAGGACGTCCATCGGTTCTCTCCGGCTTCTAGCACAAAGCGCAGGCAAACACCAGAATCGGACTCCGTCCGCGTCCTCGCGTCGTCTACGCAGTGAGTCGGGCGCCCGGATTCACGGTGGAATGACTACTTGTCGCAGCCAGAGCGTCCTTCGGCGCAGTAGACGCTCCACCACGGGTCAAGCTTCGTCTTGTCCTCGGGTCCATCGCTCAGGGCGAGGAGCGTCTCGAAGCTCGCGCGCTCATCCCCGTACCGCATGTGCATGTGCACGGGATTGCCGTGAGGTGCACGCAGGGCAACGTGGGTGAACTTTCGACACGCTACCTCACCGGAGACGAGCTTGAAGAGCTCCCAGACCGACGCCTTCGAGCGGACGGGATAGTAGTACGGATCACCAGCCGGCCCGTGATGAGCATAG